>JBGTLM010000085.1:0-63504 GCA_041744135.1 Pyrinomonadaceae bacterium | reverse complement strand
GTTCGCCGAGGCGAGGAAGGCCGCGGACGAGGCGCTCAGGCTCGGCACGCGCGACGCGCGCTTGCTCTATCACGCCGGGATGATTGACCATGCCCTCGGCGATTACGCTGCCGCCGCGAAGCACTTGCGCGACGCGCTCGCTATCAACCCCTCATTCGACGTACTTCAGGCGGAGGTGGCGCGGCGGACGCTCAGTGCTCGGTCTGTGTAAACTTCGGCATTCCGAGGTCCCCGTTCCGACTGGAGAGCTTAGTCTTATGCTGGATGATCACACGGGATAGCCCACAGATTAGTTAATAAGCTACTTTCTGTAAACTATGCCTTCTATCCAAAATGATGGCGGAGCCTCCTTAGCTTGCCCGGGTAATTCCCTGGCCGGTGTGACTAAGTCTTTGATTCGCGAGAGGTGGTGGACTTCAGCGAGCCCATGTGTGGCATCAGCGGCTTGATCAGTTCCAGGCAGATCACGCCGGACGACGTTGCTCGCGTCGCCGCGATGAGCCGTGCCCTGATTCACCGAGGGCCCGACGGCTCGGGCGAATACCATGCGCCGCACGTCGCACTTGCTTCACAGCGCCTCTCAATAATCGACCTCGAAGGCGGAAGCCAGCCGCTTTACAACGCAGACCGCTCGCTCGCCCTTGTTGCCAACGGTGAAATTTACAACTACGTCGAGCTGCGGTCTCATCTCGAACGGCGCGGACACCGCTTCAATACTGAGAGTGACTGCGAGACGATTTTGCATGCTTACGCAGAGGATGGAGTAGATTGCGTTCAACATCTGCGGGGCATGTTTGCTTTCGCGCTCTGGGATGAAAAGCGAAGGCGGCTTCTTCTTGCGCGCGATCCGATGGGTGAAAAGCCTATATATCTCTATGAGCATGACGGGCGACTACTCTTCGCCTCGGAAATGAAGGCCTTAGTCCGTTCGGGATTGGTACCCTTTGAGCTAGATCCAGCGGCCATTGATTGCTACTTCCACTATCAATATGTACCGGAGCCACGAACCGCGATTAAGGGTGTCCGCAAGCTGGCTGCTGCGCACTTGATCACAGTTGATCTCGAGTCATGGTATGTCGAGGAGAAGTGTTACTGGAGTATGGAGGACGCACCCGCGATCGAAGGCGACGCGCCCGCCCTTATTCGTCAGGAGTTGGACAAGGTCGGGCGGCTTGTGACACGCGCGGATGTGCCGGTTGGCGTGGCCCTCAGCGGCGGGTTGGATTCGAGTACAGTCGCAGCTTTTGCGGCGCGGCATCACCAAGGTGAACTGCATGCTTTCAGCATCGGATACGAGGGCCGACCCGAAGGGTGTGACGAACGCGCTGAGGCTCGGGATTTGGCTGACCACCTCGGTTTGCACTTCCACGAAGCCGAAGTTAGCACTGCAGAGGTTGTCGAGTGTTTTAAGGAGTTACAGTTCTGGAGGGATGACCCCATCGCCGATTATGCAGGCCAATCCTACTACGCGCTGATGAAACTCGCTCGCGAGAAGGGCGTTCCAGTGGTCTTGCAAGGTCAGGGCGGTGATGAACTATTTTGGGGCTACCCACAGCTGCGGCAAGCGGCGCGCGAAACCCTCGCGAAGCAGGCACTCTCCAAAGGAGTTCTCAGCGCCATGCCTCAATACCTTTCGCCCAGTGCTCCGGCGAATTTTTCCGCAGGGGCAATTTCCTCTTGGACCCGCGACTTCGGTGGTATCCGCTCCGGTTTGCGAAGAATGCGAGATCATCGAACGACTCCTGCGACTCAGATGGTCTTTTACGATCTGTCGCCGGATTTCAACGCTGCTGTGGGCGAGACGCCTGATCTCTATGGTAGAGATTTCGCAGAGCAGCTTGGTGAAAGTGATGCTACGGAACTATTCACTTTGCCTTGTCCCTGGCCCAGAGTTGATGTGACTCTGACGCGTCTCGTTAGTGACACATACCTACGCGGCAACGGCGTGACCCAAGGCGACCGGCTGGCCATGGCCTCCTCCGTCGAAATGCGTCTTCCTTTTCTGGATCGCGGGCTGGTGAACACAGTTATTGGCCTGCGCAAAGCGCATTCAGATGTACATCTACCGGCGAAGGAATGGTTGAAACGTGCGGTCGATGGTGTCTTGCCAGACTGGGTTTTGGAGCGACCCAAGCGTGGTTTTGCTCCGCCCGTAGCCGACTGGCACTCCGCCATCTTCGCGGCGCATGGTGATTCTTTGCGCGATGGCTACCTTACGCAGTCGGGAGTTCTAAGCCAGGCGAGTGCTGATCGATTGGCGTATGGCCCATTCCCCGCTGGACTAACGAGTCCTATTTCTTTTAAGGCACTTGTGCTTGAACACTGGTGTCGCCGAATGAGCGCTGAGTTTGATGGCTCTGAGTGGTCATGCTGATGAGAACAAGACCACAGGCAAGAGAGTTTTGATGGAAAAATTGCGAGTAGCTATCAATGCTCAAATCAAGCCCGACGGTCCATCAGGCGGTATTGTCACCGTGCTGCGTAGTTTGGCTGCACTAACTGAGTTAGACGGAGTTGATGAATACGTTTTTATCGGGCCATATGAAGATCCGGAGTGGATGCGGCCCATGCTCCCGCCGGGCCAACGGATTGTGCGCGGACCGAGGTTTATGTCCTCCGACAGGTGGAAGATTGACAGCCTCGAACCATTCAAGCGAAAACTTGGTCCGTTGCGCCCATTGGCCCGTGGCGTTAGGCGATTTCTGGCCCCTCAAGCGCAAACCATGGTAGCGGAGGTTTCATTTGAATCTGGCGCTGTGCGGCAATTTGCGCCGGCCTCGAGTCGGAGTTTTTTCCAGAACTTGGGTTGCGATGTAATCCATTTCCCGTTCCAGTCCTTTCAAGCGTGCGGTCTTCCCAGTGTTTACAACCCTCACGATCTACAGCACCTTCACCTCGGGGAGTTTTTCACGTCTACCGAAATTTCTCGTCGCGAAAGTCTCTACCCGGCGGCGTGTCGTGCGGCACACACAGTGGTAGTGGCCTCGCAATTCATCAAGCGGGACGTAGTCGAGCGTTATGGTATCGAATCCAAAAGGGTGCAGGTAATTCCGTGGGCCCCGCCGCCCTTGCCGAGACTCTTGCCGGAAGATGAGGAGAGTATTAACCGGGCACTACAAAGAAAATTTGACTTAGCCAGGCCATTCGCGCTCTACCCGGCGATGACCTGGGAGCACAAGAACCACCTTCGGCTTCTGGAAGCGGTAGCCTATCTCCGCGACAACGAGGCGGTGGATCTGCGCGTTATCTGTACGGGCTTCAAGACTGACTTTTGGCCGACGATTGCGAAGAGATTGAATGAGCTAGGTCTTAATGAGATCGTCAAGTTCCCGGGGCTGGTTCCGTCTACTGAATTGAACGCACTCTATCGGGCTGCGCAATTTGTTTTTGTGCCAACACTTTTCGAGGCAGCAAGCGCGCCGGTGTTTGAGGCATGGCAGCACGGGGCACCGGTTGCCTGCTCGAAAGTGACGGCACTGCCCGAGCAGGTAGCGGACGCGGCTTTGTTTTTCGATCCTTTCGCAGTGAAGGAGATCGCCTCCGCGCTCGCGCGTATGAGCACCGACTTCACCTTGCGCGAAGATTTAAGACGACGGGGAACGCTCCGCTTAAAGGATTTCAGTTTGGAGCGTACGGCTAAAGCATACCGCGCGGTCTACCGTCGAGCTGCCGGGCGAGAACTCAATGAGGAAGATCGCCGCCTCCTGGGTGGGGCGGATGCAGAAGTGCGGAAACGAGATCAGGTTGAGCCGGGATGAGTGATCGATTTATCCCTGTGGCTGCTCCTGTGTTAGCAGGCAACGAGAAAGCTTATGTGCTCGACTGCATCGAGTCTTCGTGGATCTCATCCTGCGGCAAATACGTCGAGAAGTTCGAGCGCGCGTTTGCTGACTACTGCGGAGTGGGCCATGCAGTCTCATGCAGCAGCGGGACTGCGGCTCTGCACGTCGCGTTGCTGGCACTAGGAGTCGGGACCGGGGACGAAGTAATCTTACCGACCCTGACCTTTGTCGCTACTGCCAACGCTGTAACTTATTGTGGTGCCCGTCCCCGGTTCGTCGACATCGAGCCAGATACTTGGACCATTGACCCCGCTCTTATTGAAGCGAAGATTACCACGCGCACGAAAGCCATCCTACCGGTCCATTTGTATGGCTACGTGGCGAACATGGACGCGGTAACCGAGATTGCCGGAAGGCACAATCTCTTTGTCGTGGAGGATGCCGCGGAGGCGCACGGCGCAGAGTTTCGCGGCCAGAGAGTTGGGTCGCTCAGCGAGGTGGCGGCATTCAGTTTCTACGGCAACAAAATCATCTCCAGCGGAGAGGGCGGTATGGTGGTGACCGACTCAGAGGAGCTTGGTCGGTACGCGGCCCAGCTCCGCGGGCAGGGTATGGATTTAAACCAAAGGTACTGGTTCCCAATTATTGGGTATAACTACCGAATGCCGAATCTGACAGCGGCTGTCGGCCTTGCGCAACTCGAACTCATCGACTGGCACCTGAATCGCCGTCGAGAGATCGCGTCGTGGTACCGAGATATCCTGCGTGACGTGCCGGGCATCGGGTGGCAATCTGCAAAGGACGGTAGGGAAAACGTTGACTGGTTGTTCACGATCATTCTGGACGAGCCAATTAGAGTAAGCCGCGACGACGTTATTGCCAGGCTCTCCGAGCGAGGAGTCGAAACACGTCCGGTTTTTTACCCAATGCATGTCCTCCCGCCTTATCGGGAGATGGGCCAAGAGGACGGTCTCTTCCCCGTCGCAGAGAGGGTCGCGCGCTCCGGCCTTAGTTTGCCCACTTGGGCGGGACTCCAGCGTAAAGATGTAATTTATGTGTGCGATGCCCTGCGGGAATGTATAGGTGAAGGTAGGTAGCTCGCGGATTTAGCGACTTGATGTCGCAGAACTCATGATTCGAATTTTAGAAACGGAGGGCTTTGGGGGCAAATGAAATCGACGACAAATCTGAGAGGCGGAAGCTGCCTTGCGATTAGTCCTGCCGTAGTGGCGCAGGTAAAGAAGCGGCGACCAGCGAAGTCCCCGGCGCGGCAGCCGCTCTGGGGTGCTCGCGGCGTCCTACTCCAAGGGGTTGAACTCCTCATTGGAGTGCGCTGCCTAGTCAGCGCTTTGGTATTAGTAGCCGGCATCGTCTGCCTGCTTACGCTCGCCGCCTGTGGAAACGGCGCCGGGGACAAGGTCGACAGCAAAGGTTCTCAAGCCAATGCAGCGGCGGCTGACAACAATGGCGGCGCAATCCCCGCCAGTAGCAACAGTCCGCCGATCTCTAACGCGACAACTACTGACAAAGGGACGCAGCCCGAGACATTCCCGTCACGGAACATCGAAAACCCAAAGGCTGCCAGCATTCCGAAGCCCCAAATCAGTTCAGGGGGCAGCGACTTTTCTCTTTTCACGCAAGCCCGCGGTCTACTCGGTGCCGACGCCGAGTTGACGGCAGAGAATATCATCATTGACGTTAAGGCGGGCGTCCTGACGTTGAGCGGTACCGTCGCGAATGCCGCGCAAAAGTCGAAGGCGGAGGAATTGATGCGTGCAGTCGGCGGCGTCAAAGAAATAAAGAATCGACTTCGGATTTCGAGCTGAAAAATTGACCGCCCAGGAATTGAACGATTTAAGGAGACATATGAGATCGATAAGAATCCACGCTTTCGCTTTGATTCTCTGGACGCTGATGTTCAGCTTCGCTTTGACGACCGGTATTAGGGCGCAAGAAAAGGAGAAACAGAAGCCCGGCACCACTGTCGACGCCTGGCGGCAGGCACTTCCACCGGAGGCGGAAGCCCAGAAACAGGTTGAAGAAACGCCTGGGGGTACAACGATACCGTCTAATGATGAAACCCAAAAGACCTTGCTTTCTCTCGAGAGAGGGTGGATGGAGTCGTTGAGAGTCGGGGATGCGGATTCTCTAAGCCAAATCATCCCTGGCGATTTCACGTTTGCGAATCCACGTGTGATCGAAGTGATGGATAGGGCAAAATACTTGGAGCATTCCCTCCGCGACTTGAAACTAACTTCCTATGAATTCGATAAGACCACGGTACGACTCTTTGGGAGGACGGCTATCGTCAGCGGTCTCCTAAAGCAGAAGGCCACTATCAAAGGAGAAGATTGGGGGGGGAACTATCTCTTTACTGACGTGTGGATCCGCCGCGATGGGATTTGGCGGGTAGTTAGCCGGCACGAAAGCCCACTTCCGGAACGAAAGTAATGAACGAATTCGGCAACAATAAAAGTGCGCGAAGAGTAGGATCCATATGACGATCCTTGGATTAGCAGACCTACCCGTCCCACATCGGGCCTTGAAGGGTTGGCCGTGGACTGAGGAGAGGCCGCTCCTGCCGGCGACCCTTCATGGTAATCAGGCGTGGCCGCGAATATCAATAGTGACCCCTTCGCTTGAGCAGGGAGAATTCCTTGAACGAACGATCAGGTCGGTGTTGCTTCAGGGTTATCCCCAACTTGAGTATATTGTCATCGACGGAGGCAGTAAGGATGGGAGTGTCGGGATCATCAAAAAGTATGCACAGCATTTCGCTTATCATATCAGCGAACCTGATCGCGGGTATGTGCATGCCATTAATAAAGGCCTGCGACTGGCCACCGGCGAGATCGTCTGCTGGTTAAACAGCGACGACTTTTATCTTCCAGGAACGCTGCGCACCGTTGCAGAGAATTTAGCTAGGGGCACCGGCCGGGCCGCGATCGTGGGTCACGTGCTGAAGGTTTACGCAGATGGGCGACCTTCTCAGAAGTGTATTGGGCAATACTTAGGTCTTCACCGACTGCTGAAATTTTGGTGCGGCTATCAAATGCACCAGCCGTCAATTTTCTGGCGGCGCGAAGTGTTCGAGTCGATAGGCTATCTTAAAGAGGAACGAGACCTGATCGCGGATTTCGACTATTGGGTAAGGGTAGCGAGGAAGTTCGATTTTCATAATGTGGATCGAATACTCTCCTGTGCGACGCATCACGCTCAGGCGAAAACGGCCGACGAATGCCATGGATATCACACCGAGCTAAAGAGGCACGCTCGGAACTACTGGGGTCCACGTTTCTCGCCTTCTTACTGGCTCCTGATGACTTCGATGCTGAAGTATTTCTACCTTACGCAGCACCTTAAGCCGGGGATTGACGCAGGAAAGCGTTACTGCCGCGCGTTTGAGCATCGGCTAAGAATGCGGATGAGGAGGCCTACTAGTGCCTGAACACATTGATAAATTGAGCATCTCCGTGGTGGTACCCGTCTATAACGGCGGCAAGACCATCCGTCGAGCAATCGAGCACCTGCTGCGTCAGTCACTCCCGCCTGCTGAGATCATTGTGGTGGACGATGGATCGACCGATCAAACGGCAAACATCTTGCGGAGTTTCGGCAGCCGTATAACCACCCTCTCAAAAGCTAACGGCGGGCCAGCATCCGCGCGAAACGAGGGGGTCCGCGTAGCAAGCGGTTCTCTCATCGCGTTTACGGACAGCGACTGCTTCCCAGAAGAAGACTGGCTCAAGGAATTGGTAAAGGGATTCCACTCCCTCGAAATAGGTGGTGTGGGTGGAACGGTGCGCGGGGCCTCAGGCGGATTGATCGGTGAGTATGTCGACCTGCATGGTTGGATGAATCCGCAATGTGCACGTGATGGTAGTGTACTCTACCTGGTAACCGCGAACGCTTGTTTTAGAAGTGATCTTCTTTTTCAAGTGAACTTGTTTGATGAGAGGTTCCGCAACGCAGGGGGCGAGGATACCGAACTTTCTGTAAGGTTGCGTAGCTTCGGCTACGAGTTTGTTTTCGTCGAATCGGCTGTAGTGCGTCATCTTCACCGGAGGACCATCAGAGATTACCTCAAAAATATCGCGAATCATGGTGAAGGGCAGTTCATCCTCGAAACCCTATGGCCCCAGCAAATATGGAAAGCTAATCGCCGTAATCAGATTGTGAGAAGCGCTGCTGGCTTGGGCACAATGCTCAGATTCTACCGATCCTATCGGCAACAATACGATCGCAAGAGAGCGTTTGTTTTCTCGTTGCTGGACCATTGTCAATACATGGCTCGCATTTGGGGTTACCTTCGTGGCAAACGTGAGCTTTCCTCCTCTTCGCTGCGAAATCCCCTAACGCGGGATCCCGGCGCTGTCGTCTACCCTAACGAAAACTTGGGCTCCAGTTCTGTTTTGGTACCGAAGGTCTGACAGTGGTGTTTAAGTACGTATTGATTGAGTTAGACGAACGGAGGTACCTCCGAAGGAGAAGTGCGGCATAGGCCATTTAGAAACGGTATTTTCCAATGGTCACTTCATCGCATCTAAATTCGAATCTAGAACAGTCAGGGGCCTAGTCCTACCAATGTTTATCGCACCGAAGCTGTTGTGTTTGCTCTTCGCCTTAACTGGTGTTGCTGTCGGCGTGACGCCCACGATGCGTCTCGATTACTACCACACCGGCAACGCCACCCGGGAACTCTTTAGTCTCGACAAGCTTGTCATCGAGCCACTGCCTTGGCCCGGCAATCCGCGGCGGCCGGTCGACCACACTAATCTCGGCAAGTATTTGTTTGAGGTGATCGATCGCAACACGAACCGGGTTGTGTATTCGCGCGGCTTCGCCTCAATTTACGGCGAGTGGGAGACCACCGACGAAGCAAAGAAAGCGAACCGTACGTTTCATGAATCGCTTAGATTTCCGTCACCTGACAAGCCTGTCCAAGTGGTGTTGAAAAAGCGAGACGCAAATAATGCGTTCCGGGAGATTTGGTCGGTTCCAATCGATCCTGAAGATATCTTTATCGATCGTTCTAAACGTACTTCGCCTGGGCAATTAATCGAGCTAGAGAAAAACGGTGATCCGGTCGACAAAGTTGATTTCCTGATCCTTGGGGATGGTTACCAACCCTCGGAACTGAAGAAGTTTGAGCAGGACGCTCGGCGGCTGCTGAACGTATTGTTTGCCACCTCCCCCTTTAAGGAGCGGCGGAAGGATTTTAATGTCTGGGCGATCTGCCCTCCATCAGCTGAGTCGGGGATTTCGAGACCGTCCAGCAAGATCTACCGGCAGACACCCCTGGGGGCGAGTTACGATGCCTTTGGCTCAGAACGCTACGTCCTGACCTTCGATAACCGAGCTTTTCGCGAAATCGCTTCGTTCGCTCCGTATGAATTTGTTGAGATTCTCGCCAATAATAGGACGTATGGCGGCGGTGGCATCTTTGGTCTCTATGGCACCGTGGCAGCACAGAGCAATCAGGCACCTTACGTGTTTGTTCATGAGTTCGGCCATCACTTCTCGGGGCTGGCCGACGAGTACTACACTTCTCCAGTGGCCTACGCTGCTGCCACAGAACGCATCGAGCCGTGGGAACCTAACGCCACTGCGCTTCTTGATCCGAAGAATTTTAAGTGGAAGGATCTGGTCACACCCGACACCCCAATTCCCACGACCTGGGACAAGGAGGAGTTTGAAAAATACTCCCGCGAATACCAGAAACGAAGAAGCCTGATCCGCAATGAAGGGCGTCCGGAGGAGGTGATGGAAGCTCTCTTTCTTGAAGTGGCGCAGTTTGAGCGCGCATTCTTCGGCAGAGAGAAATATTTCGGCAAGGTCGGTGCCTTTGAAGGCGCTATGTACGAGGCGAAAGGTTATTACCGGCCGGAAGTGGACTGCATCATGTTTACGCGCACGACCTCATTTTGTGCGGTTTGTCGGCGGGCCATTGAAGGCGTAATTGATTTGTATAGCAAGCGTTCATAACCAAGTTTTGAGTTAACCGTCTTGCTCTGGGCCTACGCCCCCGTTTCGCGGCCTACCGATGAGCTTTGCGTAAGGCTGACAGCTCAGCACTGAAAATGTGATTGACAATTCTTCGAAAAGAGAGGCGTAACCTTTTCTCGTCCCCGACTCAATTGACAACCTCAACCGCAGCTCTGTGCGACAACCTCTCTTGCCTCGCTACAAACGTTAATGCATAGGGCGGCGGTGCTTCAACGAAAGGAGCCCTCCTATGATTCCGCGACATAAATCATCCTCAGTCCTATCGCGCCAAAAGTTTGTCGTTGCCTCCAGTGCGCTCGGCGCCTTAGTGCTGGCCAGCTATTTACACTCGAGCATTCCTCGCCTTGCGAATGCAGGGTCGGAAAAATCACCAGGCACTCTAGTCGCCATCGGTAGCGCGCAGGATACGCCCGCCGGTTGCTGCGGGGATGAGGGCGACAACAAACCGCATCTTTCTGGCCGGGTCTTATTACACGCTGAAGAATAACTTCTCAGCGAAGCTCCTGCTTAACAACAAAGGCCCGCTCCCTATCGAAGTTCAACCGACCTTCTTCAGCATGAGCGGCGACCGATTTGAGGCTTCCTCCGTGGTCGTTGATGGCAACACGCACCAGTTCCTTGATCTAGCCGACTCCGTTGCCGCCGCGGGCCAGCAATTCCAAGAGGGCAGCGTTCAACTCTTCCACCGAGGCAAGGATCTGGTGCTCGGCGCTCAGATTTATCTGACCGACGACAGGCACAGCCTGAGCTTTGAGGAGAAGCTGTCCGAGCCGGCGACGTCGACTTCATCGGGGCTGGCGGGCGTCTGGTGGCTTCCGTCGACCAAAGGCGCCGTCGACCTCGTAATATCGAATACCACGGACGCTGCCTTCTCAGTGTCAACGAAGATTCGAGGGGAAGCCCCGAAGCTGGAAGCCAGCACCGGCTTTCTCAGTCAAAGAGAGCTTTTCCAATCTGTCAACAAATAGCTGTGGTAACGGCAATCCTGTGCCGTCTTCCTGCGCAGCGGCAGACACCGGCGGCCAGTTTCTCGACACGATGGCTGTAAGCGGAAACCTTTGTAATTCGGGCATAAGCCAAAGCAGCGGTTGTGGTTTCACTGTTAACAGCACATGGTCAATTTGTAGCGGCACGACGCAAAATGCAATCTGGAGGTCAACTCGTGAGACTCGCAGTAACAGCATCAAGGTGAACGGGCAATCAAGCCAGTACCAGCCGGGAACCTATTTGTACCCATAGGAGCATGCGATGAAACCAATATTTCTGGGTTTGTTCATATTAATCGTAGCTGCAAGCTCAGGTTCACCACAAAATGCTTCGGGCACAATCAAAGGCATGCTTCGTGATTTAAGTGGTGCTCCTGTAACGGAGGCGACAGTCTATGGGGTTGCCTCCGACGACATGCGCAGACGAATCACAACTACTAGCGATTCAAGAGGGAGATTTGTCTTTCGCGATGTGCGGTCGGGCCTTTACGAGATCCATGCGCACAAGGAAAGTGCTGGTTACGCGGACACGTTCTTTTCGTTTTTTGCGAACGGTAACAAGAAGGCATGGCGAATGGCGAAGGTTGAAGCAGGGCGAACGACTGAAGATGTCGTTCTTGAGCTTGGCCCCAAATACGCTACGCTTAAGCTTTCGATTAGGAACGAGATAGGCAATCCAGTTGGTGGTTCGCTCACTTTTACGAGAATGGACGACCCGAAGCGCCATTATAGTGCGGGAATAAATCCAAGCACGGACATCTTAGTGCCACCGGTCCCGTTGCGGTTCGAAATAGTGGCCGCAGGCTATCAAACTTGGCGTTCCAAATTAATAAGCCTCCGATCAGGACAGACTATTTCCGTAACCGCGCGCTTGAGCCCATCTCGCTAGACGAGGCGGAGAAGCACCAAATCACAGGCTTGGGGCTGTCGATAGCTACGCCGCATTCGTAACACACCGTTCAAAGGATTCGGACGGCTGCACAACGCTGCGGCGAAGTTACGTCCAGGTTTGAAGTTGGGGGCCCTATAAGCCCCGGGCAAGGACATACTTACCAGTTAACGGGCAACATTCAGACTGATGCCATCGAACTGAGCAGTTCGACGCGGGAAATCGGTAACGACCTGGAGACGTGTACTTATGAGAACGTCAAGGTGTCCCGCATGAAGAACAGGCTTTCTCAAACCATCGGCTCAGCTTTCACGAGCTACAAGGGCGTAGTAACGTGGGACGGGAAGATAGGTTCCAAAAACGGGCCGGGTATTTCGGTGCGAGCAACGATACCCGGCACAGGTGCATGTCCATAGCTCTCCAGAGAGTTTTCGCTAAGGAGGACTTATGTTAACGACTGTGTTGGCTCTCTCGCTTTCGCTGATCGCCTCTCAGGCGGCCGACAAGTCGCGGGTCAATCGGATTTTCGTCGAGTCGCCCTACAACGCGAGCATTATCTTCGAGTATGCGAATGCAGCCATACCCGAGGATCAGCCTCTCGAAGACGGAGCGATTGATTGCTTAGCTTCGGAGCTGCGGTCGACCGGCCTCTTCAACGATGTTCGCATCAAGCTCAGGCCCGTCGCGGACGGGCGCAAGGTGGACGTTGACATTACGCCCACGTGGGTTCAGCAAAGGGAGAGTTTTGCCGTCGAAGAAATCGTCTTCGACGGCTTTACAGGGTAGACGAGGCGGAGCTACTGGCCAACTTGCGGGCCAAAGGACTTGCGCCGGGCGCGTCGCTTTTGCGACACCCTGTCCAGAGGATTCAAAGGAAGGTGCAAGAAGCGGCGAGGGAAGTCTTCAAGTTTGAGCCGAAGACGGCGGATGATGTTGATGAGCAACTATCCGAGCTTTCAGTCAGGCTGAGACTCCTCGCTCCAGGAAAGGTCAGGCTTACCGTCGCAACTGGCCTGCGAGCCCTCTGCCGACAGTAAGCTCCTCATTAGGCATGGCCCAAACCGCGCTGAAGTTTCTGATGAATGAGTGCATCATGCGAACCGTCAGGAATAGGTGATGAGCTAGGCTGTTCCGCGAGCAGCCATCGGTGAAGTAGAACTCGTTGCGGTCGGTGGAACCATACGCAGACAAGCAGAGCGTAAGGTGACACCGTGCGAGTGCCTTCGCATGTCGTGAAGGCTGACGAAAAGAAGAACCGTCAAGAGAACCTAATTGCTTTTAGCTACACAGCTTATTTCTCACAAGGCTACGACTCAATTTTCTCCAACCACATTACGAAGAAAACTAGAATAACTCAAATTTCACCGTTAGATACTTCTTGGGGTTTTGGCGAAAGTCATAAATGAGTTTGACACCTTCGGATGAGAGCTGGTTGACATTGGAATAGAGAGCGTCGTCAGTTAACAATTTTCCAAAAGTGCCCTCGCCTCTTTGAGCAGCAGTTACCACGTTGTCGATTCGCTCCGCGGTGGTATTGAAACGAGCGATTGCCGCCCGAGCGTCGTTATAGACCTCCTCATCCTTAATGAGCTTGCCAATCGTGCCCCGACCAGCATTCACGTCCGCGACCATCAGATCGATCTGAGTGATCGAACGATCAAGACGGTCAGCAGTACGATTAATTCGATTGTAGAGCTCGTCGTCAGTTAATAGCTTGCCTGCGGTGCCGCGCCCCCCGCGCAGGTCCTCCGCGATCTTCCGTAACTGAAGAGTGATTTCATTGGCATTACTGTAGAGCGCGGGATCGTTGATAAACCTTCCAGCGGATCCGCTGCCGGATCTTATTAGACGCATCACGTCCTCAGTCTCCAGAATCGTGGCATTGAGATTATTGTAGAGCGCCTCATCGCTGAACAATCGACCGACGGTTCCTTTACCTCCCTTAACGTCACGAACGATGCCATTGATTTCATCAGACAACTTGCTGAGCCGCTGGGCTAAATCAGTGCCGGAGGTAGCAAAGTCATTCACGGTGTTAGAAGTAGAGGAGGGAAGGATTGCATAGTCTTTTACGGGCTGGCCCACTGCGGTGCCGGGAGTGATGTTAATGAGCATCTCGTTGCCAAGCAGGCTTGGTGAGCCCTGCTGGGCAGTCGAATCAGTGCGAATTCTTTCGTTTGCCGCGCGGCCATCGATCGTGGAATCGATGGTCATAAGTGCTTCGACCCTGGGCGCATTGGGTGCCTCGGAGGGAGGCAAGAGGGTAATCTCATCAATTTTGCCCACACGAACGCCTGCCAGGCGCACTTCCGATCCTTCACGCAAGCCGTTGGCGTCCATGAAGCGAGCCTTCAAATGCAGTTTCTTGCTGAAAGGATTGAGGTCTCCCGACGCATTTAGAATCAGGAAGACCAGGATCGCGATCGCACCCAGGATAAAAAATCCCACGCGCAGCTCTCGGAATGAGACGGTCTTTTTTGATCGTGGCATGGCTTTAGTCTAAGGATGAAGGCGGAAGGATGAAGTGCGAACCGAGTTCATTGGCTGACTTTTTATCCTTCTGCCTCCTTCATCCTTCATCCTTTCTTAGTGTCCTCGCAGAAATTTCTGAATGTAGGGGTCCTCGGAGCGGCGCAGGCTTTCGTCCGTCCCACTGAAAATGATGTTTCCGTCGCGCATCATCATCACCTTGCTGTTAGTTAAACAAAGCCGCTCGCCTTCGCGCTCAAAAACTACCGTTCCTTCATCGTTAACCACCGCGTATTCCGAACATATGTATTCCAAATTATTCATCTCGTGAGTCACGAACATGGAAGACACGTCTTCCAGATCCCGCAGCTTCATCGCCAGTTCGCAGATGGTCCGAGCCGTTGGTGGATCCAGGCCGGCCGTGGGTTCGTCAAACAACACAATCTTGGGATCACCGATCAGTGCCCGCGCGATCCCGACTCTGCGGCGCATGCCCCCGGAAAGCTCTGCCGGCATTTTGTCGATGGCGTCTTCGAGGTTCACGAACCGAAGCATTCGCCGCACTTCGGGTTCAACTTCTTCCTCTGGCACACCCTGTTCGTGCAGACGATAAGCAACGTTGTGATAGACAGACAGCGAGTCAAAGAGAGCGCCTTCCTGAAAAACCATCCCAATCTTCTTGCGCACGCTCATCATCTGCCCTTCGTTATAGTCTGTGATGTCTTCACCATCCACCAGAATGCGACCGGCGTCAGGTTTCAGGAGGCCCAGGACTAGTTTGATGATGGTCGACTTCCCGCCGCCGGATCCACCGAGAATGATCTTGGTTTCGCCTCTCAGGACCTTGAAACTCAGCCCCTTGAGAATGACGCGATCATCGAAGGAGAGGGTGACATCTCGGAATTCCATCGCCGGGGTAATGCGGTCTTTATTGTCCACTTCGGAAAACGTCGACTGCGCAGCGTCGTCACCAGGGTCTACGACGGAACGTTTTGTTTGTCCTGTCACTAAAGTCATAACTTCTAAAATGGTTAGACAGTCGGCATGCCGAGGACATACTGAATAGCTCGGGCCAGGAAAAAATCCGCGATGATCACGACGATGGAAGCTGTAACCACCGCCGTCGTAGTTGCTCGTCCCACTCCTACCGTGCCTCCTTCCGTACTCAATCCCTTGTAGCAGGCAATCGATCCAATGATCAGGGCAAAGGAAATCGGCTTTAGCACGCCGCCAATAATATCATCCGTGCTAATACCATCCCGAACGGAAGTTAAGAACTGGCCCATTGAAAGACCGAAAAGACTCGTTGCCACCAGACCACCACCCCCGATACCTACCACATCGGCGATAACCGTAAGTAGAGGCAAGGTGATGACGAGAGCGACTATTCTCGGCGCTACCAGTTTCCGCACCGGATCTGTACCCAGGGCGCGCATGGCGTCTATCTGTTGAGACACCGTCATTGAGCCAAGCTCGGCTGCGATAGCGGAACCTACGCGTCCGGTGACCATTAGCGCTGTAAGGACGGGTCCCAGCTCCCGGACAAGGGAAATGGCCACCAGCCGCCCGGTTTGCGACTGCGCTCCATAAAATTGCAGCGTGGGAAATGTTTGCAGGGTCAAAACGCCGCCAGTGAAAAATCCGGTCAAGAGCACGATCGTCAGGGAGCCGACTCCGATGACATCCATCTGGTCGATCATTTCCTGAATATACCGCGGACGCTTGACTAGCCCGCCAGCGGCGCGAGCCGCCATCAACGTCGTCTCCTGCAGTTCAAGCAGCGCGCGCGTAGCTAAGTTCATTCTATGATTGTTTGGGAGCCGGTCTTAAACCGCGCGTACACCCTTCGACGCCTTCCCGTAATCTTCCGCGGAAGGGAAACGCGCCGCGCGAGTCATGGATTACAAGAACGATCGCCTTGAGTCTTCTTAATGCGACAGATGCGTCTGACAGAGCGGCCTATCATGCGCAAATTGTGAGCGATGCGTCAAGTTATAAACTATTGATCTCATCTCTAAACGTTGCTTTGGCAGCGGTTAAATAAAATGCCGGTCAAGCAAGACTTGACCGGCACAATCCCAGAGGTAGGTTGTGGGCGCTTTATGGACTCCTTTGCGGCCGGACACCTCTTCTAGGGAAGAAGGGTCCCAGGCCATTGCGTCGGTTTGACAGACCCCGCTGCCTGTCGACCCGTTCTTGGCGGCGCATTTCCATATTCTCGCGCTGGCGCTCTCTCCTGACGCTTCGCGCGTTTTGGCGCAGCGTTCGCAGCGTATTCAGTTGCTCGGGAGTCAGCACGCGTCGAATCCTTACTTCACTAAACACTCTCATGCGCGTCGCGGCCGCCTGGGCGGCTGCCACATCACGCAAACGTTGTTCGACCACGCTTTCGTCAGGATTATCGGCGTCCAGTGCTACTTCGAGAGCCCGGTTCGTTTCGCCTAAACGCTGATTAATCGCCGCTCTCTCTTCTTGCAATTGCTCCCGGATTGCGCGAATCCGCTCACGCTGTTCCGGGCTTAGATTCAATTCTCTGATGGGATCACCACCGGGTGAACGCTGTTGAGAGTCGGGTTGTTGCTGTAGCGGGGCGCCCAACGAGTAAGCGGGAGCCGCGACGAGCATCGAAATCCCCGCCACCAACGAGAGAATTGTTTTCTTCATAATACTCATGATTACCTCAGGTTAATAACGACGTGAACTCACTTCGCTCGAGGCCACCCTTCCAACCCTGCGAGAAATTCCAGCCCGAGAGATCCATTCCAGTCGCCTTCCGACTAGTATCGATCATTAGAACAGGGGAATTTAGGTTACTCATTGTTTCCGTCGCCCAAAAGATCGAGATCCGATTCATCTGGCGGAACTATCAATCTCAAATCGGCAGCCAATTGCTCGCGTTCCGACTTTGTCAGCGGACCACGCCCAACCTTTGGATTGGCGGCAATGCGCTCACTTGATCGGTTGGGGCCTCTTCTCTGAGGCTTAATTTCCCGGTCGTTGTTGCCTACAACAGAAGGCAGAACTGGGCGCATCTGCGCCTCCAGATCCGGTAGCCCGGATCTCAGAGCATTTTCGATCTTAGCCTGCAGTTCCTTCTCTGTGTAACGTTTCTCGTCTCCGATGACGACAGGTTTTGGATTCTCGAAAACATAGGCGAGCGCGAGTACGGTGACTACACAAAACAAAACAGAGGCGAAGGCTATCGAACCCTTCATCCACAAAGGGGAGAGCTCGAAGAGCCCTCGGATAGCAGCTGTTGCCGATGGCTTGTGAGGCTCCGACCCTTTGCCAACAGCCGGAGGGGCATTGACCGGAGTAGCCGTCGCGGCACCCAACGACTCTTGTCGCCAGGCAACGACGGAGGATCGAATCTGTTTAAAAGCGCCTAGTTCCGATTCACATTCAGCGCAATTCGGAAGGTGCCGTTCAAAATCCCGCGCTGCGGGTTCGTCGATTTCGTCATAGAGAAACGCAATCAAATCGGTTCCACGTTCACAAATTGGGGCATTGGGCATTTTATACATCGTGCTCTGCTACCTCACGCCGCTCATTACCGAATTTCTGAAGTCGCATCTGCAACTGTCGCATCGCTGTGTAGAGACGACTCTTCACGGTGCTCAACGGCAAATCCAGGGCTTCGGCAATCTCTCGAAAAGTCAGCTCTTCGAATTCTTTCATCAGTACGACCTGGCGTAAATCAAGCGGTAGACTGTTCACCGCGCTTCTAACCGCATCGATGCTTTCTCTACCCTCAGCCATTCGAGCGGGAGAAAGCTCCAAAGGGGAAGAAAAGCTTGAGGTATGCCTTTCCTCTTCATCTTCAATCGCCGCTTCATTTCTTACTTTCGCTCGGCGTTGACGAGTAATACACTGGTTTACCGCGATCCTATGCAACCATGATGAGACCTTCGCTTCTCCGCGAAATCCTCGCAAATTCCGAAAAGCCGCAAGGAAAGTCTCCTGTGTTGCGTCCCGAGCGTCTTCCTCCCGACCAAGCATGCCGTAGGCAAGCGCAAAGATCCTGCGCTCCCAGCGATGTACTATCTCGCCAAAAGCCTCAGCATCTCCTGTCAGAGCGCGCTCTACGATCTGCTCGTCGCTCGTGGCGGTTTCCATCCTGTCTTAGTTTCCGCGTGACCGCTCGTCCCGCTTCCCTTTCTTAAGTCGAGCACGGACTGAGCTTTGCGTTCACCAGTTTAGACGCGGGCGGCCTCTCTTAGGCCGATAAAACACCTGACGTGGGATGATAATCCGAGCTTTCACCGCTTTATATCGAAAGGCTCACAGCCTGTCTACCGCGCCACGCTCGCCTCGTCGAAACATTTTGCCATAGGCCCGGAATCTCTAGTTAAAATACTATCGCACAAAGAGTTAAACCACGCAAAACTGATTGACATGCACTGTCGGCTCGACGATAATGACAAGTCGGTCGGACCGATATCCGGCACTTGCCGCAACCTTCCTAAACCCTCGATTCCGCACTCTTACTCAATAGGCTCTACTTAATGCTTGTGAACCTTGGTCATATTCGCCTCCTATACATAGTTCTTGGCTTGCTGTTGCTGGCTGGCCTGTTGCCACTCGCATTTGCGGGAATCCTACTCTCTAACCGTAGCGCGCAGGAACTGCGCTCCGTGGAGGGACGTTATCAGGCCCAGTTGGTTCAGGACAAGGCGCGCCAGATTGAGCTTTATGGACAGCGGTATCGTGACGTCGTCTCAGGCCTGGCCAGGGCGTTCGAGATCTCGGGTGGAATTAGTTCCTTAAACCAACGAGGATACGACGCGAAGCTGCAGAAGACGTTGCAGGAAGATCCCAACTTAATCGCCCTCGCTATCTGGCCGGTAGATGGAGAACTTCACAGGGCGTTTCAGCCAGACGTGATCAAGCGCGAGGAAGTCGACGAGCGGGTAAGCGAAGTGCTTGCCAGAATGAGTGGTAAGGGCCTGGTTGTGAGCCGGCCACGGATCATTCGTTCGGGTCAGGAAATGGCGCTCACTGTCGCGGCACCTGTAATGGGTGAGAACAACCATAATGTGCTTGCGGCGGTGGTTGCGATCGTTTCATTCCAGGAAGTTTTTGAGGCTGTTCAACAACTAAGTTCCAAGAGTGAGCGCGAATTGCTCGATGCAGGTTTGCCCGTCGTGTTTGTGGTTGATCAAAACGGACGGGCGGTGGCCCATCCCGAGGCGAGCGTTGCCTTCTCGTCTCAGCCGATGACCGATCTCAAAGTGGTTCAGGATTGGCAGGAGTCGGGCGGTCAGGTGCAATCAGCCCTGGCTCCGTTCAGTGCAGTGCGGGGCGGTCGCAAACTAGAGATGCTCGGATCCTATGCGACTGCGGAGCTGGACAAGAACTCCCTCCGACTTGGTGTGATCGCCATTCAGGACGAAGCGGCTGCATTGAAGTCCGTGACAGACATGCGTTGGCAAACACTTTGGATAAGTTTGGTTGCCGGGTTGCTGACAATTTTCCTTGGTTTCTTCTTTGCCAAGAAATTAACGAACCCGGTTCAGGATCTGGCTGCCGGAGCGCATCGTATTGCTTCGGGCGACTTTTCTCAGCGCATCGCGATTCGCAGCAAGACGGAACTGGGAGATCTTGGCAGTTCTTTCAATCTCATGACAGACCAGCTTGAACGGTTCATCCAGGATCTGCAGTGCTCTGTTGAAGAGAACAGACAGCTCTTCCTCGGCACGGTGAAGGCCCTGGCCGCCGCAATCGACGGCAAAGATCCCTATACCCGTGGTCACTCGGAGAGAGTATCGAGAGTGTCGGTAGCAATCGCCCAGCGTTTAGATCTCCCTGAAGATGAATGCGAGAAGATAAGAGTCAGCGCCTTGCTCCACGATGTGGGCAAGATAGGAATTGACGACAGCATCTTGAAAAAGCCTGCTGCGCTGACAGATGAAGAATACGAAATCATGAAGCAGCATCCTCGGAAGGGTTACAAGATCCTATCGCAGATTCCGGCGATCAAAGATTTCCTGCCAGGGATGTATATGCATCATGAGATGATCAACGGCGAGGGTTATCCGCAGGGACTCGCGGGCGACGAAATTCCCCTAATGGGCAGAATTGTGGCAGTAGCCGACACCTTCGACGCTATGACTACTGACAGGCCCTACCAGCGGGCAATGAAGTTTGAGGACGCAGTCGAGCGAATACAGGGTTTTGTTGGCACTCGCTACGATGCCCGCGTCGTTGCTGCCTTTACTGAAGCGTGCAACGATGGCCAGATTCGACCGGGCTCGGTGCGGCTGAAGAAGCGAACCCCGGCGGAGCCACAAATTTCTTCGATCCCACCCGACCTGATTACGGAACCAGAGACCGTCCCGGTGGCATAGGCCGCGGGACGAACTGCGCTTACGACCGACAACACAGCGATCCACGAAACGACACGAACGAACACGAAAATTTATTAGTGCTGTTTTCGAGTGATTTCGTGGATCGCTTTGTCATAGATTCGGCTAGGCTTGGAGAACCGCTTTTCAAAAGTAGCCTTACAAACAAGCAGCCGTGTCCTTTTTGTGAGGATGCGGCTGTTGTGCTTATAATCAAAGACTTCAATTACTCTAAATCTTATGAGGGCGGCAGAAGCGGAATAACTTTATGGGGCTTTTTTGGAAACGCAAAAGCAGGGATCAGTTTGTAACCCTGGGCTTGAACGAACCGCCGGTTAGTCAGAGTTCCCAAGTCGAGCCAGTTACCTCGCCGAGCGATTCGGCGTCAGAGCGTGTGATTCATGAAGAATTACCACGGACCTTAGCGAAGCAACCTTTGTTAGAGCCCGTCGCAACTGGCGCCGGACCAACTCCAACCCCAGTGCACCTCGCGACTGAAGCTCGAGTTCCGGAGGGGCCAGCCACGAAGGAAGCAAGACCGGAATCGACCCAGGTTACGCCCCGGTTGCGCGAAGAACCATTGGAGCAGGAACCAGTTCCCAGTCGTTCGCCGTTTGCTACTTCCATCCTGGGACTAAACCTGTCGATGGAAGAATTACGGGCGCAGGAGGCGGCGATCGAGCAAGAGTTCTCAGCCCGCTTTCGGAGAGCTGTGGCGGCCACGCGCGAGTCGCTTTCAGAACGGCTTGACACCGTCTTTCAGGGTCTTAAGCAAATCGATGAGAATTTGCTCGACGAACTCGAAGAAGCATTGATTGCCGCAGACATCGGTGTGGCTACAACCCAGCACATTCTGGAAACAGTGAGACGCGGGATTGCCCGGAAACAGATTAATGATCTCGAAGCGCTCAAACAGGCGATCAAAAATGAGCTCTTAAGAATATTGCGAGCCTCAGAGAACCAGGGTGTAGCCTCCGAAACGACAGTTCCGGAAGGTGTGCTTCCCTACGTCATGATGATTGTGGGAGTAAATGGTGTAGGTAAGACTACCACCATCGGCAAACTTGCCCAGCGGATCAAGGCCGAAGGGAATGAGGTGCTTATCTGTGCAGCCGACACTTTCCGCGCGGCTGCTTCGGATCAACTGGCCATTTGGGCTGAGCGCTCGGGAGTTCCACTAATTCAGCAGAAGCAGGGAACTGATCCAGCCGCTGTGCTCTTTGATTCCCTTAAGGCTGCCAAGTCGCGAGGTTCTGACGTATTGATAGTTGATACCGCGGGCAGATTACACAACAAATCGAACCTGATGGCTGAGCTGGAAAAGATGAAGCGAGTGGCGGCGAGGGAAGTTGAGGGTGCGCCGCATGAGACTCTCCTGGTCGTGGACGCGGTGACTGGCCAAAACGGGCTCGAGCAGGCGCGGCAGTTTCTTAAGGTTGCGGGTGTTACCGGAATTGTCCTGACCAAACTAGACGGCACGGCAAAGGGTGGAATTGCGGTGGCCATAGCAAATGAATTGAACCTGCCTATCCGTTATGCGGGCATCGGTGAGAAGGTCGATGATCTGGTGGTCTTTGATCCGGAGCTCTACGTGAACGGGCTATTCGAATAGGAAATCGTGCGACAGCCTATAGCTACAGCGAGTGAAGCAATTGAGGAATGGACTGACACGGATCATCGGATGATGGCCCGTGCTCTTGCCCTTGCCGCGAAAGGAACCGGCCAGGTAAGTCCTGGGCCCCTCGTCGGCTGCGTGATTACGACCAAAGAGGGCGAAGTCATCGGAGAAGGTTTCTACCTCTACGAAGACGTAAAGCATGCTGAGACACTGGCGCTTGAGCAGGCCGGAGGCCGAGCTCGGGACGCGACCGCATATGTATCCCTCGAACCTCACGCCCACTTCGGAAAGACACCGCCCTGCACTAATAATTTGATAGCCTTCGGGATAAAGCGCTTGGTTGCGCCCATCGAGGATCCAAACCCAAAGGTCTCAGGGCGAGGCTTTGATCATCTACGCTCAGCGGGCCTTGAAGTCAGCAGCGGACTGATGGCTCGCGAAGCGAAGAAGGTAAACGAGAAATATTCCCACCTCATGACGACCGGGCGGCCCTTTGTTCATCTGAAGCTGGCCACGTCTCTCGATGGCAAGATCGCCACTAGGACGGGCGATTCGCGTTGGATCACAGGGGAGGAATCGCGGGTGCGGGCACACGAGTTACGGCATGAGTGCGACTTAGTCTTAATCGGGGCAGGGACGGCGCTTGCCGACAATCCTTTGTTAACCGATCGCTCTGGCAAGCCCAGGAGAAGGCCGCTCACGCGCGTCGTGCTTGATGAAAGACTGCAAACTGATCCCGAGTCTCAGCTGGTGCAGACCGCAAAGGAGGCGCCGGTTTTGATATTTACCGGTGAGTCGCTTGAAACGAGGAAGGCCGAAGTCCTGCTGAGCCGAGGCGCGGAGATTGTAAGGCACAGTTTCGGCGCACGCGATCTCCTGTTGGTCCTGGAGGAGCTGGGAAAACGCTCGTTTCAGAGCGTACTGGTTGAAGGCGGAGCGACGGTGGCGGGAAATCTCATAGACGCCGGACTGGTAGACAAAGTCACCTTCTTTCTTGCGCCCGTAATCATTGGGGGTCGAGACGCCCCCAGCGCTGTCGGCGGTGATGGCGCCGAGAGGCTGATTGACGCCCTTTCGCTGGAGGATGTGGAAGTTGTGCAGCGCGGTCGCGACATTGAGGTGACCGGATATCCGGGCAAGGCAAGGGACATGAAATGAAAGAGAATTTTCCGAGAAAGGGAAGAGGAGACGGGGAGAAACAACGAAAGCACCATCTAGTGGCCCGTATCGTTGAAATCACTAGAGTCAGTTGCCGTTGCCGCGCTCGCTTCTTATTCACACCTATCTTCAGATAGGTGGCGCCGGTGGGCGCAGATTCCCGGAACCGTTTCAACGGTTTGCGACAGCGGCGGAGAAACCGTTCAAACGGTTTCAGAAGACTACCGAACGTTCCCGACACGCAGCTAAAGCAGGGTGTGAATGAGAAGCCGCTAGCGAAGCCCTTTGATCCAGGCCGCGAGCCATCCACCTAAGTCTTCAGCGTCCAACTCATGCACCGTCCTTCCAAGCGCTTAGGTCAAAACTTTCTCACCGACAGCCGAATCATCGATCGCATCATTCGGGCACTGGATCCTAAGTCTGACGAAACGATTATTGAGGTCGGCCCCGGGCGCGGAGCGCTCACCGCTCAACTCGTCGAAAACTCCGGCGCGGTGGTGGCAATCGAGTTTGATAGGAACCTGATAGCCGGGCTGATGGAAAGATTCGGTTCAAACCCTAACTTCAAACTCGTCCAAAGCGATGCACTCACTACCCATTTCTGCTCAGAGATAAAGCCTGCGAATCAAGCTCGTCTGGTCGCCAACCTTCCTTACAGCATTTCTACTGCAATTCTACAGCGCTTAATCGAGCAGCGAGCTTGTTTGACGGAAATGGTTCTAATGTTGCAGCGAGAAGTTGTTGATCGGATCACAGCGCCTGCGGGGTCAGCCGATCGCGGCTATCTCTCGGTTGTCGTGGAAGCGTATTGCGAGACTGAAAAGCTTTTTGATGTAGCCCCAGGCGCATTCCGTCCTATACCGAAGGTGTGGAGCAGCGTGATTAGACTGAAGGTGCGGCCACGTCTCGCTGTCACAGTTAAAGATGAGGCGCTGTTATGGCAGGTGGTCAGCGCCGGGTTTGCCCAGCGACGAAAGACGATTCTAAACAACCTCCGTCTGGCGCCGGCCAGGTTGCAGGAGTTAATCAAACTGCACGGAGGCGCAAGTATTGTGCTTTGTAAGGCCGAGGTCGATCTTCTCAGACGTGCGGAAACGCTGACAGTCGAAGAGTGGGCTCGTATAGTACGCGCGCTAGCTTGAATCGAAGCAGTTAGGCTCGTTGCTGAATCTGGGTCAAATGCATGGAGATCAAACTGATGAATTTGGCTCTTGCATAATAGGATGTTGAGGTTTATCGGAATCTGGGGAATAAGCCTTCTAGTTTCGGAAATGCATTTCTATGACCTCTTCAAAGAACCGTCTACCCAAGACGTCGAGTTTTTCTTCGGTGAGCTTTCCACTGCGGTCCCGCGAAACGAATGTTTCTTCTGCTTGTTTGTACCCTAGTTCCACAACCCCAGGAACGTTGGGTGCCGAGAGATCGTCGAGACGTTCATAGTGAAACGAACCGGATGGTTCTTCCCTTGCGAGGAAGAGGGTCACGTCACTTTGTCTTCTCAGGTGATAGCTCGGAGAACCAAAGAAAAACAGATATCGCGCGGATTTTTCGCCACTACGAAAATCGATTCGGAAGAACCACGTTTTTTTGACGGACTCCCCAGCCTTCAAATTCAGGTACTTTTCAAATTCAAGAGTGCCAAAGTCTCGGACGTAGACCTGCGCGATTTGAGCCATATCGTTGAGCATGTCCGCGGTCTGTCGGAAGTATCCCTTGAGAAGATCCATTGCGCTCTTCCAGACCTCATACTCGTTTGCGGCCTTGATCTTTTCCCGGGCAGTAAACTTCTCTGCAAGAGAGGCGAGCCACTCGGTCTTTTCGTTCTGTTCTCTAGCCGCACGCAAGTACTCTTCAAGGCTCTCGTGAATGCATTCAGTAACTAGTGTCAACAGGCTGGAGAGATCAGACGTTTGAGATTCCTCTAGCGCGTCGTAGTATCGAAGTCGGTCTTCCTTCGCAATGATTGCAATTGGAAAACCGTAACGAACTAGGATTAGGTTCATTAATAGGCGGCCAACGCGGCCGTTTCCGTCAACAAAGGGGTGGATTTGTACAAACCAGGTGTGAGCAACCGCCGCGCTTAAAAGGGCATTGCGATTCCCTAATTCGCCGGGCTGTGCGACGCTAATAGCATTTAGCCAGTTTCCAAAGTCATTCATTTGGGGCCGCACGGATTCCGGCCCTGGTGGCTTGTAGTTGGAACCTGAGATCTCAACTTCAACAGTGCGATACTTCCCTGCGTTCTCATCGTCAATTCCTTTTAGCACGAGCACGTGAAGCTGGCGGATATCAGTTTCGGTGATGGGCTTGGCGGGGTTTGCGGCCAATTCTTCCAAGAAATCAAGCGCATGCGAAAGATTCTTCGCCTCAGCTTGGTCTTTGAGCGGCAGCCCAGTGATCGTCATTCCAAACTCGACGACCTGCCTCGTCTCGCCAACTGACAGAAGATTTCCCTCAATTGCGTTTGAGTGATAAATGTTCTTGACGCGAAAGTAGTTGCGTAACGTGTGTAGAACTTCTGGCGTCAGTTTTCCGCCGGACCGCAATTCTTGCACCTTGAGTTGAAGTTCATCGATTGTTTCGCTCAATGAAGAATTGAAGGAAAAAGGGCTTGAAGTAATATCTATGAGGCTGCTCATAAGTTTTAGTGTCTTCATACCAACAACTCACGCCGCAGCAGGAGTTATCTCGCGCTCGATGCGTTTGGCGTTCCGGATCTCGGCAACACGCAGGTCGTATGCAGCTTGCAAGTGAAGCCAAGAGCGCGCATCTCCGCCAAAGTAGCGTGCCAGTCTCATAGCCGTATCCGCGGTTACGCCACGCTTCTCACGCGCAATGTCATTTAGGCGCGGGGCGGGGACATTCAGCGCTTTAGCCTAGGCGTTCGCAGTCATGCTGAGCGGAATCAGATAGTCCTCGCGAAGTACTTTGCCCGGATGGACCGGCCGCATACCATTTTTGAACATTGCCGTTCTCCCTCAGTGATAGTCTACAACTTCAACGTCTCCGAGTAAGTTCGCAGTTAAGGTTTCAACTTAGCCTGTGTTTCGAAGCGACAACCTAAAGGTCGAACTCTGAACTTCCGGCTTCCAACTGCATATCTGTCAGCGGAAGCAAACCCTAAACTGATCGTTTACACCAATGCTGCACTGCTTCTATGCAGATCGTCGATTCTCGACTATGACGTGAATGCCGTCTCGTGGTCGCAACGACATGGCGGGAAGGATTGACACGGGATGATCAGGTGCGAGGGCCAGTTTGAATCGTTGGCCGATTGTCGCAAGCACCAAAACTATTTCCATCATCGCGAATGTGTTGCCGATGCAGAAGCGTGGCCCGCCGCCGAAAGGAAAGTAGGCGTACTTCGGCAGGCTACCGGCAAACTCTTCGGTCCAACGTTCCGGGTGAAAGGCTTGCGGCTCAGGGAAAAAGCGCGGGTCGCGCTGCGTCACCCACTGAAACATGAAAATTTGCGTTCTCCGAGGCACTCTAAATCCACCGATCTCACACTCCTCAATTGCTTCGCGGCCTAGTCCGTAGGCCGGTGGGTAGAGTCGCATCGCTTCTCTGACAATCATGTCTGTGTATTTAAGACGAGGGAGATCCTCCAAGGTTGGCAGTCGACCGCCGAGCACGTCATCGAGTTCGCCATGAAATTTCTGTTCGACGAGGGGGTTTTGGGCCAACAGATACCAGGTCCAGGAAAGCGTCAACGCGGTCGTTTCATGGCCCGCCAGGAATAGAGTCATCACCTCGTCGCGAAGTTGTTTATCAGTCATTTGACTGCCGTCTTCATCGTGAGCCTCAAGAAGCATCGAAAGGAGATCGCCCTGGTCGAGGCCACTTGCACGACGATCAGCGATTATTCGATAAACAATTTCATCTATCTTCTGGGCCTCTCGATGAAATCGTCGGTGAGCGGCAGTGGGCAGGCGATTATCCAAAATCCACTTGATTGTTGCTTGCGAGGCGAACGGTTTGACGATCTGTGAAAGCACTTGGCCAACTTTGTCAGCGTCCTCGGACACATCTGCATTGAAAAGTGTCCTGACAACGATCTCCAGCGTAAGGCGCATCATGTCTCGATGAATGTCGCGGATTTCGCTGGGGCGCCAGATTGCGATCATGCGCTGGGCGTAATCTACCATCACGTCGCCGTAGGCACTGATTCGTTGTCGATGAAACGCTGGTTGGGCCAAACGTCTTTGGCGCTTCCACAATTCCCCTTCACTGGTTAGCAGTCCATTACCCACCAGCCGATGAAAGAAGTTGGAACGCAACGACATAGCCTTAACAAAATTTCTAGGGTTGGTCGAAACGACATACTCGATATCGTCGGGGTGGTAGAGGAAGTAAGCCGTAACGTATAAAAAGCGTGCCCGGACGACATCCCCATAGTCACGGCAACGCTCGATGAATCCCAGAGTATCCCGATTGAACTCCGGCATCACACCCAGAATCAGGTGACCTTGGGGACCCGGCGGAAGCGGCGCCCGCGCCGGTCCGATGGATCTCATGGGAAGCTCTTCGACGCTTTTCATTCTGCCAGGTGCCATTTCAAAAAACCGCAGGACGCGAAGGGATAAACTTGCTGTAACTCATTTCAAAAGGTCCGTGTAAATCCCGGGATCACTACCCGGAATTACAATCGCGCCAACCGCCTTTTCATAGAAGTCGATTGGTCCGGCCCCACCGATGATGCCGTACACATAGCCCAGTTCCTTAAGCCCCCAAAGGGAAGCGATCATCAGCGCCCTGCCTACACCGCGCCCTCGCAATATTTCCGCCACACCGGTGGGTCCAAAAAAAGTCCTGCGTGTGCATTCGTAAGCCGCAAAGCCGACTATTTGTTTTTCAAGAACCGCGATGAATATCGAAACCGGCTTGTTGGCAAACCCTACTGAGATTTCATCGGCCCAGGCAACGGAGAAATGTTCCTCGACAAAGGAACGTACCAGAGTGATCTCAAACGGCTGCGCGCGCCTGATGAGAACCCCGGCTTTCTCCATCCGCACAACGCCAGGTTCTGGCGATGGTAGTCTTAAGAGATTTACAAGCAAATCGGGCAAAGCATGCGCGCCTAAATGAGAGAATTCTGTTGCCCTACGGATGGTAACTCAAGGGCGCGGACAAAGAAACTGACGAAAGATGACAGAGAGCCATAGTCTGTAGGGAGTTTGTTGTAAAGTTTTACTTGGTCACCATGACTGTAGAGCTGAAAGGTAGTCGTCAGCAACAGGACATACGCCGCACGGCGTAATCTAACCATAACCTCAAAGCCCCGTCCGATTAAAAGTCCCCCCGTCAAGTTGGACTCGCTTTGACTGCAAAGATCTTAGCGCCTCTAGATTGCCCGGACCGAAGTTCGCCAAATTACATAAAGCCCAAATGCCAGCAACACTGCCAGAAGAACGATGCAAGTGTTCTGAAAAACCAAACCTTCCTCCGCGCATATCATACCTCCAATTCTGAAACCAAATCCCAAGCTGCCAAAGCAGCAAGACGAAGAACACAGAGACGCAGATAAGAACAATGCAAAGAATGATTCTATAAATCTTTCTTTGGTCTCAGCGCTTGATGGGCATACTCAACTCCAATTACTATTTGACGGGCGAATCGACATCATTGCATTGGCGCAAGACCAGTAACCTTTATCTGGTCCATAGGAGAAACAAGACCGACATAGGTTAGAGCAGATAAGCACAGATAAGGAACCTTCGAGCTTTGCTCGGTTGGTGTCTCAGCAAAACTGGACCCGGCGTCGCGCACCGTTTAAGACGCAGTGTGTTATACTGCTCTGCTTGGTTTGTGCCCCCTGATACCGAGAGAGACCGGAGCCACTGGGCTTTCCCCTGAGAGTAGAGTAAACACGAAAAGTGAGTAGTGTCTTAGAGATCATCCCGCTCGGCGGTATCGGCGAGTTTGGCATGAATTGCATGGCTGTGCGTTACGAGGATGAAATGCTTATCCTCGACGCCGGCATGGGCTTTCCCGAGGAGACTGCTTACGGTGTCGACGTTTGCATTCCTGACTTCGACTTCCTCGAAGAGTATCGCGACAGCATCACCGCGATAGTGCTCACCCACGGCCACGAGGACCACCTGGGCGCCTTGCCCTACATCCTCAAAAAATTCAACGTTCCCGTCTACTGTTCCCATTTCACTGCCGGCCTGGCGGAAAGCAAACTCGAAGAGCACGACCTGGTCGGCGACACGCTTCTCCATCGAGTCAATCCCCGAGATGTGGTTGATATCGGCGTTTTTAGCGTTGAGTTCATCCGGGTCTCTCATTCGCTGGTCGATTGTTTCTCGCTGGCGATCAAGACCCCGGTAGGAACAATCATCCATACCGGGGACTACAAGGTGGACGAGACGCCGGTGATTGGCGAACCGATTGATCTACGCTCCTTTCGGCGCTACGGACAGGAGGGAGTGCTCGCGCTGCTCTCGGATTCAACCAACGCTACCGTGCCTGGGCGGACCCCGTCCGAACGGGCCGTGATTCCCGCCTTTGAAGAGATCTTTGCCGAGGCCAAGGGCCGGCTCATCGTGGCTGCTTTCGCGTCCTCAATTCATCGCCTGCAGATCGTTTTGGATATTGCGCAACAATTTAACCGGAAGGTTTGCGTGCTGGGCCGGTCCATGTTGAAGAATGTCGAAATCGCGGATCGTCTGGGCTATCTGGATGTCCCCGACGGTTTACTGGTCTCTTTCAATCAAGCAAAGCAGATGCGGGACCATGAGATCGTGTTTCTCGTCACCGGTTCCCAGGGTGAATCGCGTGCGGCTCTCTCGCAGATGGCCACCCAGAGTTACAAGGGAATGACCATCGAAGAGGGTGACACGGTTGTACTTTCGGCGCGAATTATCCCCGGAAACGAACGCGTGATTTCGCGGATGATTGGTTATATCTACAAACGCGGTGCAAACATCATTGAAGAGAAACGACGCTTGATACATGTCAGCGGCCACGCCTCGCAGGAAGATATTCGCATCATGACTGAAGCCGTGCGGCCAAAGTTTGTGGTGCCGATTCATGGTGAGTATCGCATGTTGTTTCGCCATAAAGAGTTTGTTAAAAACCATCTTGGCTACGCAGAAGAAAATATCATTCTCATCGAGAACGGTGATGTGCTGGAACTTGACGGCGAAAGGGCTGCGGTCGTAAACAAGCGAGAGGTTGGCCGCACGTTCATAGATGATTCGGGGTTTGAAGAGATTGAGAGCGAGACCGTGCGCCAGCGCAAGCAGATGGCCTACGACGGCATGATTACCCTCATAGTTACTCTCAATGCGGACACCGGTGCGCTGCATGGTGATCCGGAAATTGTCACGCGTGGAGTGCGCGGATTCGATTCCTCGAATGGCAACCTGAAAGACGCGCAGCGCATTGTTGCGGCTGCGATCGCCGGCGCCTCACGCGAGACACTGTCAAACGCCACCCTTCTTAAGGAACACATCCGCGTTGAATTGAAGCGTTTCATCCAGAAGCTTACAGGGGCGCGGCCTGTAATCATGCCGGTTGTGCTGCAGCTTTAGTCCGCAGCTTCACAGATTGCGTATCAAGAAGACAACGGACGCTTGAAAAATGGCGTGGATTCCAACGCTGCGAGAACAGTCTCCGATCTGATACGGGAGACCAGGGTCGAAGTTGCCCCTGGTACCTACGTACTGGTCGGTTTGAATTACAAGGATTGGACTCGCGTGCTGGAGAATCCGGAACTCAGTCCCCACGCCGACTCGCCCTTTCTGGTTTTTCGCGATGGCCGCGAAGTGACCTTGCTACTCGGGGAAGACGACTGGCAACGCCTCCGACATCTTATTCGCGACGCCAGGATTGAACGCGGGTTTAGACTCGTTACGCTCGATATCGAGTTGCCGTGGAATGTTGTAGGTTATCTTGCGCGCGTCACTGAGATTTTGGCTGCCGGCGAAATTCCAGTAGGCGCGCTTTCATCTTTTTCGCGGGATCACCTTTTAATCAAACAAGATGATCTGGGGAGGGCACTACGCGTTTTGAGTGAACACGTGAAAGAGCTTTGTTAACAGACGAATAGGTTTCGATGGCCCCAGGTTCGAAGCCACCGGCACGGGCTCGTTCTTGCAATGAGTAAGTACTTAACTTTGTTTTGGGTAGTGCCCGCCGGCGCAGTACTATTGCCTCTGGCACTGATACTCATGATGGCTACACTGCCTCGCGGTCGATACTCCCTTGCCTATTTCGCTCGCGACACTTACGAAGTCTTGTTCTGGACCACCCCCGCCGTCGGGGTCGCCGTACTTTTAAGCTTATTGGCGTTGCGTGTTTTTCAAGCTGGTGTGCTGAAGCGAATTGACCTTACGCGCACGGTTCTGTTCGCGTGTCTGGACGTCCTTGGACCTGCTGGATTTCTCTTGATGCAGATGATCTTATCTGGTTTTACCCGTTGATGAAGTAATACCGCAACGGCGGCTCGGGGAACTCAGCCCTGAAATCGGTGAAACTCAAGTGAGTTACTGGCAAGATAAAGTCGTAATGGTGACCGGTGCCTCGTCTGGCATCGGACGCGGGGTCGCGGTTGAACTTGGCCGACGTGGAGCCAGGCTGGGTTTGGTTGCCCGACGTACCGAGACGCTGCAGGAGATTGCAGGGGAGATTGAATCCCTCGGTGGTCAAGCCCTCGCTTTTCCGGGTGATGTTCAGGATCCGAATGCTGTTCGCGGGGCCGCGGATCGCTTCCGCGAAAAGTTTGGAGTTATCGATGTACTCATAGCAAACGCGGGAATTGGCTCGACGAACGATGCCGCGGAGCTGAGTGCCAGCGAAGTAGCAGGTGTGATCAATGTAAATGTTATCGGCGCATCCAACAGCGTTGCCGCAGTTGTTCCCCAGATGGTGGCCAAGGGTCGTGGGCAATTGGTGGTGATTTCGAGTCTGGCAGCTTATCGGGGATTGCCCAAGTCAGCGGCTTACTGTGCCAGCAAGGCGGCGGTTTCCGCATTTTTTGAAAGTCTGAGGCTGGACTTACAGCCGCGGGGAATTGATGTGACGATAATTCATCCCGGCTTTATCAAGACTCCGCTGACCGCAGGTCGTCACTCTCAGATGCCCTTTCTAATGGAGCTCGACGTGGCCGTGGAGAAGATCCTGCGAGCAATTGAGAAGAAGAAGAAGTCGTATGCATTTCCGTGGCAGCTCGCAAGTGTTGTGCGCGCCGGAATGTTCATGCCGACCTCCATGTATGACTGGATTTCGCGACGAAATTCTTTTCGGGAATAGAAGCGGTTTTGATTTTAGATTTGTGATTTTAGATTTTGGATTTACGTGCATGAATTCACCGAGTAGGTCGGGGTAAATCGCAAATCAAACAACCTAAAATCACAACTCTAAAAAGTTCATGACTCTCTTTCAGGCTATCGTCCTTGGCATAGTCCAGGGTTTGACCGAATTCATTCCTATCAGCTCCACTGCCCATCTGGTTTTTGCGGCCCGCGCGGTTGGGCTTTTCGAGGGTATCGAGGATACGCTCAAAGCCGAGCAAACCACGGCCACGATTGGGGTGATTCAGCTGGGAACACTGTTGGCCGTACTTGTCTATTTCGCCCGCGACATCGTTAACATTACCCGCGCATTCGTTCTCGATCATCTGGCAGTCTTGCGAGACCCGCAGAGGCGAAACCTGGTTGCTAATCGGGCAATCGATCTAAAACGCCCGAACTCCAGATTGTCGCAGGATGCCTGGCTGGGCTGGTTGATAATAATTGGCTCAATTCCGGTAGGCATTGTGGGTCTGATCTTCAAGAAACAGATTGAGGGTACGTTCACGAAGAATCTCTGGGTGATTGCGACGATGATGATTGTCGTCGCAATCCTATTAGGCATCGCCGAATTAGTGGGCAAACGAAACCGGTCGATGGAGGATCTTACAATTCGGGACGCGCTCGCGGTTGGTCTAACACAGGTGTTGGCGCTCATTCCGGGTTCAAGCAGATCGGGATCGACGATGATGGGAGGTTTGTTCGCGGGCCAAACGCGCGAGACCGCAGCAAGGTTCTCTTTTTTATTGTCCATCCCGGCCATTGCTGCCAGCGGGCTTCTGGAGCTCAGAGAAGCGCTGGTAAAACTGCCAACCGGAACGTATGGCTCGCTGGCTGTCGCTACCGTCGTGTCGGGTTTGGTGGGTTATGCGTCGATCTGGTTCCTGCTGCGGTTTCTGCGCACGCATTCCACCGGCATCTTCATCGGGTATCGCCTGCTTGTGGGCGGGATTATTCTGCTGGCGCTCGCTGGTGGCTACGTTACTGCTGGCGTGAATTGAGGAACTGCGCGGTTGCCCCCAAGTCTTCGCCGCAGCTGCGGAAGACTGTCCAGTTTGACCGCATAGTGTCGAGGGCCGCCTCCGGCGCTAATTGAGTCGAACCCGGGTCCGATCCTCAGTTCTATGGCTGAATTGCCTTTGTCGCTATTGAGTTCTACTATAGTTATCTAGCCCAATGATTTCTGGAATCCTTCTTGGCCGACTCCAGAAAAGTTTATCAAAGCCTGTCGCAACTTGGGGCTACTGCCCCCGCCCGCCACAAGAACGAAATAACTAAGCATGACATGAGAGATTCGGTTACACTGGCAACGGCCCTCTCCTCTTCCTGGCCGGAACCTCCGGCTTGTAGAATCAATTGTCAAATAAAAGGGCGGTAAGTTTGAATGAATACGAAAGACCTCCGAGGGGGGAAAAGTCCGTCTCAGCGCCCACGCAGCCCCCGGGTGCCGGTCGAATTTGCTCTCGAAGTTGAAGGAAGCTCGCCGGACGGTAAGAGTTTCCACGTAAAAGCGCATGCCATTAAAATTAGTCGTGCCGGAGCCACAATAATTCTCGACGAAGAAGTCGTCGTAGGATCTGTCGTCACCCTAACGCCTCCTTTTGGGCGAAAGCTCGAGGCGCAGGTTAATGGAGTTTGGACGGACGAAATGGACAACAGTCGCCGGATCGGTGTTAAGCTACTAGACGCAGATGGTTGGTTTGCCGAATAAGCGGAAACGATGAGAGACAGATGTTCGACTGACGACTGCCAAACGCTGGATCCTCCGCGGGCAATATAAAACCGGGCCGCCTCATTCGTTCGCGTATTAAATATCACTCCAGTTGTAGCCTCACTCCTCTTTTCACGCGGATGCGGTGTCGAGCGTTCGGCGCGCCTTCTTCAACCTCCCACGATCAGTTTTACGGCCCTTGCCTGGGTCATAACTTGCGGATCAAGTCTGAACCGCGTCTAATTGGAGAGAAGCGTCAGAAATGCGCGTTAGTCGGCCCGCGGGACTTCCTTTGGAAATAAATCTGGTGGAATGCTGTGGAAACTGAACAAACGGGTGACTGCGACCAACGGCATTAATGGCATATACGATATGGGCAAACAGGTGGGGCGCCGACACGTTACGCAGATATCCGTGCAAGCGCGTGCGATGTGCGCTAAGTTTAATCTGCGAGTAGGTTCGCATTGAAAGATAAGCAAGGGCACGGCATGCCGTGCCCTTGCAGTTGAGGGTTAGAGTGCAGGAGATAACACGAAAGAGGGCGTTTGCGATTGGGCTGAGGGCGCGGTTTCCTCTAATTGCGCGCACTGTGGCGATTTTCATACTCACGGTGGGGATCGGATTCATCGGCATTTCCTACTACCGTCTTCGCAACAACACTCCTTTTCGCCTCAGGTCAGAAACTCCAGAGCTGTCGAAAGAAATCACCGGCATTATTGAAGGCTATGAACAACGCGTCACCAAAGGCGATCGTTTGCACCTCCTGCTCAAGGCTTCGCGTGACATTACTTATTCTGATGGCCACCATGAACTTGAAACTGTGAGCTTGGCGGTTTATCCCCCCGAGGGTGACCAGCCCGATCAGATTTTGGCTACCAGGGCTATCTACGATCAGAAGAATTCGGTGATCACTTTTCTGGGCAATGTGAAGATTGAGACCAAAGATGCGCTCAAGGTAAATACCGAGTCGCTTTCGTATAACCAAGCCACTGAAATCGCGCACACTGATGTTCCCATGACCTTTTCACGCGAAAATGTTTCGGGGCGATCAACGGGCGCAGTCGTCGAAGCTAAGAACAAGAAGCTTGAACTGAAGAAGGAAGTTGCGATAACGGTGGCACCGGAGGTGTTGAAAGACCCCCAGGCCAAGCCTGCTTCGTCGCGCTCGCGGCCGGTCACGATTCGTTCGGCTCATGCCACCTTTGAACAGGTCTCAATGAAGCTCTCCTTTTCCGGAGGCGTTACAGTCGAGCAGGATCGCGACGTGATGAGCGGCGATAGTCTTTTTGCCACGTTGAATGAGCAGAAGCGCCTGCAGAAAGTTGAGTTACGGGGGAACTCATATCTGCGATCGATGGAAGAAGGACATGCGGCGGATGTGAATTCTGTCGACATGGATTTCTTTCTCGATAAAGACCAGCGGTTGGAACGGGCCCTGGCACTGAGAGACGCACGAGCCAAGACCCTTGATTCCGATGCCGAGATGCAAGCGACCGCGGCCCATCTGATTGAAGTTACTTTCCAGGCTCAGGGTGAACGAAGCTTGTTGCGAGAGATGCGCACCGAGGGCCGATCGGTGATCAATCTCTTGGCCCCTAAATCAAAAGCAAACGACCCTCGCGCGGCACATAAACGGCTAACGGCCGATTCCGTTAAGCTTTTCTGGCGCCTTTCCGGCCGCGACCTGGAGAAAGCCGAAGCGCTCGGTAATGCAGAGTTGTTTGTGGATCCGGCCGTCAAGTCTGCAAACTCGGACCGCAAAACGCTCACTGCCCCCCGTTTTGATTGCGACTTCTTCGAAAGCGGAAATCTGGCACGGACTTTTCGGGCATCGGGAGGCTCAAAAGCCATTATTGAGCCGGTTCAGCCGGGGGAGAAAACAGGAACTCGCACGCTCACGTCACAGATAATCACCGCGATATTCGTCAAGGAGACTCAGGATGTTGAACGTCTGGACGCGCAAGGAAACGCAAAGTTCAACGAGAACGATCGCAACGGAGTGGCCGCAAACATTTCATACGTTGCCGCCGATGACCTGGTGCGTTTGAGTGGCGGCGAGCCAACAGTGTGGGACTCGCGGGCCCGCACCAAAGCCGTCGAACTGGAATCAAACCTGCGTGATGAGGTTTCCTATAGCCGCGGGAATACAGCCACAACCTATTACAGCCAGGAGCAAACCAACGGTGCTACTCCCTTTTCCAAAGTTAAGAGCCCGGTATATGTCGTCAGCGACCGCGGTGAGTTTCACCACCAAACCGGCGTTGCCGTATACACCGGCAATGCTCGCGCCTGGCAGGATGATAATTTTGTACGCGCTGACAAACTAACGATTTATGTCAACGACAAGAAAATGGAGGCGACTGGACGCGTGCAGAGTGCGGTCTATACCACCCGGCGCCGAGTTGAAGGAGCGAACAGCACTGTGCCGGTCTTTGCTTCAGCCGAGTCAATGTCGTATTCGGAAATCAACCGCCTGCTGCACTACGAAACCAACGTCGATATCCGTACAGCAACGGATCGCGTCACGAGCGGTGTTGCCGATGTCTCCCTCTCCAGAGAAACAAGCGAGGTGGAAAAGACTATCGCCCAACGCAACGTCGTGCTCACACAACCCAACAGAAAGGGCACCGGCGACTGGATGCAGTATACGACGAGCGATGAAGTCGCGGTGCTGAAAGGGGACCCTGCGAGAGTCGAAGACTCGGAGAAGGGTAGTACCGAAGGCGGTCGTTTGACCGTCCATGTGAGGGAAGGTAGAGTGATCGCGGATGACGTCCGAGGTCCACAGTCGCCGGGACGCGTACGTTCAAGCCACAAGGTGACCAGGAAGCAATAACGAGGCAGCAAAAGCCGGCAAACAAATGGCCACTCAGGCAGAAGACGTGGAAATCCCGGGACCGTATACGGGGACATCTGCTGTTGCGGGAGCAGGCGCGTCCCGAGGACTTCTGCCCGAGATGCCTTCTGCTTCTGCCCTGGGAACGTTTCATCTGGAAAAGAGTTATGGAAGACGGCGCGTGGTCGATAACGTCAGTCTTCATGTGGAGAAGGGGGAGGTTGTTGGATTGTTGGGTGCAAATGGCGCGGGGAAAACTACGACCTTTTACATGATTGTAGGGCTCGAGCAACCTAACCGGGGCACGGTACGATTGGGCGAACGTGATGTTACAGGACTACCCATGTACCTTCGGGCGCGGTTGGGTCTCGGTTATCTTCCCCAGGAGCCTTCGATTTTTCGGAAGATGACGGCCGCGCAGAATATCCTCGCGGTACTCGAAACAATGGGAATGCGCCGGCGCGAGCGTCTTACCAGACTGGAAGAGCTCTTGGAAGAGTTTGGTATCGCCCATGTGCGTAACACCCGCGGTGACGCGTTGTCGGGCGGTGAAAGAAGAAGAACGGAAATCGCGCGGGCACTGGCTACCGACCCGCAATACATTCTCCTCGATGAGCCTTTTGCTGGAATCGATCCCAAGGCTGTGGATGACATCCAGAATGTCATCCTGTATCTACGCCAGCGGGGCATTGGGATTCTGGTTACCGATCACAATGTCCGCGAAACGTTAGGCGTGACGGATCGTGCCTACATAATGGCGGAAGGTCGCATATTCCGCTCGGGCCCGCCAAGAGACTTGACAGAAGACGCTGAGGTTCGAAAACTTTATCTCGGCGAAAAATTCCGAATGTGAAACTGTCGCGCAAACCGCCAGATAATCGGTTATAATCCCCCAGCGCGTTCAGGCGCAAAGACAATACTTCGATCGACTTTTACCCCAGGAATGTCCCTTAAACTCACTACCAGCCTCTCTCAACGTCTCGTGCTGACGCCGCAGTTGCGGCAGCGGATTGAGATGTTGCAGATGACCACGCTCGAGCTCACCGATTTAATCCAGCAGCAGCTACTGGAGAACCCGGTGCTCGAAGAAGTGGCAACCCAGGAGGAAGCGCAGGAGTTGGCGGAGAAGATTCTGGATCACCTTACCAGCGCGAATCCGGAATCAGCGCCGGAGGTTTATGTGGAAGCGGCCGAGGCGGAGCTTGGCAGTCCTGGTTCCAATGGTGCCGCCGATTCGGAAGTCGCTGCCGCTTATTCCGAGGGTGATACGGATGAGATCGAACCGGCGGGCCAGGCGGATCTGAGCGAGGACTCTGTTGGTGACGAAATCGTTGGCGAAGATGGGGCGCGGGATGCTTTTGAGGAAATCGATTTCGGCCGTGAGTTCCAGGACTATCTCGATCCTGGGTACAAAACCCAGGAGATGGAATACAAAGAAGACGCGCCGACGTTTGAACAGTTTCTAACCAAACCACCGTCGCTCGCCGACCATCTCGAATGGCAGCTGCACATGAGTCCTCAAGAAGGCGATGCGTGTGACGCGGCAGTTTTCGTGATTGGCAACCTTGATGCGGAAGGCAGACTCAGCACTACCAATCAAGAGATCGCGGCTATGGGTGGTTGGTCTGAGGAGACTGTCGAAAGAGCCCGCCAGGCGGTTATGCGCATGGACCCAGTGGGTTGTGGAGCGCGTGACGTCCGTGAATGCCTGCTCGTACAACTTGAAGTTCGGGGTGAAAGCGAACGTTTGTGCGTCCGACTAATAAGCGATCATCTTCCCGAACTGCAACAGCACAAGCTGCCGAATCTTTCCAAGCAACTGGGAATTGATATCGATACGCTGCTTGCTGAATTGCAGTTTATTCGCACCCTGGAACCTTATCCCGGTCGCCGCTACTCAGTCGAAGAGCCTATCCTGATTTCTCCCGAGATCTATATCGAAAAGCTTGACGACGACGACGACGAATACGTGATTTATTTTGCCGACGACGGTAGTCCGCGCCTGCGGATCAGCCCGCAGTACCAGCACATGCTCAGCCAGCCGGGAGTCACTAACGAAACCAAGAGCTTTATCAGAGAGAAGGTGCGCTCAGCCGTCGATCTGTTACGCAACATTGAGCACCGACGGCAGACAATCTACAAGGTCGTGGAGTCGATTGTTCATCGCCAGCAGGAATTTTTGGATAAGGGTGTGCAGTTTATCAAGCCCATGATGTTGAAGGACATTGCCGAGGATATCGGCATGCATCTTTCGACGGTGTCTCGCGTGGTGAATCGAAAGTATGCTCATACACCTCAGGGAGTAATCGAGCTGCGGCGTTTCTTCACCGAAGGTATGATGAACGAAGACGGCGAAGAGATCTCCACGCGAATAATTAAGTTAAAGATCAAGAAGCTTATCGAAGACGAAGATTCACACAATACCATCACTGATGATCAGGTAGTGAAGATCCTGGCCAAAGATGGAATAAAGCTATCGCGCCGCACGGTTGCCAAATATCGCGACCAGATGCACATCCCCGGCTCGCGCGAGCGGCGCGCTGTGGTTTAGTGGCCCCGGCAGCGGCTTAAGGTTTCAGTTTTCGTAGCCCCATCCCCTGGTTCAGACAAGCCTTGAGTCTCGCAGACACACTATATTCAGAGCGTCGAGGATGGAACTGAAGTTATGAGATTCGAGTACACGGGCCGCCACGTGGAGGTTACACCCGGCCTGCGCAAGCACGTGGAGAGCCATTTCAAAAAGTTGGCGCACATTTTTAACGATACGACCGCGTCGACGCATGTGATTATTGAAGTGGAGAAAACTCGTCACATCGCGGAAGTGATAGTGCGCTGGCGCGATCACACACTAACAGCCAAAGATACCAATGCCGATATGTACATGGCGTTAACACGCGCCATTGCAAAGATCGAGAAGCAAGGTCTCAAACTCAAGAAGAAAATCATTGATCGCAAACAAGGTGGGCGGCCTACTGCAGCAGTGGCGCCCGAGCCGGATGGACAGCTTGAAGCCACACCACAGCCTCCAAGGATCATCGCGGCGCGGCGTTACTCAGTTAAGCCTATGACCGCAGAAGAGGCAGCGCTGCGGCTCTCCTCTGAAACCAACCAGTTTGTCGTTTTTCGAGATGCGGACACCGATCGGCTGGGTGTGCTCTACAAACGCAAGGATGGAAACTTCGGACTTATTGAACCCTAGTCTTCTAACCGCAGCTCGGTTGCCACGAGCCTGCTGAATAACACTCGATCGCGTGACGCGCAGCGACTCCAGGAGCCGGGGAAGGCCGCTGTTAAAAGTCAAACTTGTTTCCGACCTGCGCATTCCGCGCCTGCCCTTACCGTTTGGTCCGCTCGCAAACTAGAACTCATTTCGTAGTAAACTGCTCCCGAGTCACCGTTTAGAGGTCCACCAAGCTATGGCGCGAAAAAAAAGTCCGCCTGTGGCCCAGACCGGCGAAGCTGCGCCCAATATCATTATCATCACGGGCTTAAGCGGCTCGGGGATGTCTGCTGCCACAAATGCCTTTGAGGACCTGGGATATTTCTGTGTCGATAATCTCCCGATCACGATGCTGCCAACCTTCGCCCGTTTGGTTACGGGGAGCGAAGACGGAACCGGTATAAGCCGCGCCGCGCTGGTTATTGATATTCGGGAAGGTTCATTCCTTGCCGGCTTCGAAAAGCAACTTTCCGCGTTGCGCGCCACCGGTCTCGCGGTCTACGTTCTTTTTCTAGAAGCGTCTGACGAGATCCTGCAGCATCGTTTCAGCGAGACTCGTAGACCTCACCCTGCGGACAGCGGCCCAGGTTTACTCCGGGCGATACGTGGCGAGAGGACCGCGATGTCACGCATACGCGCTTTCGCCGACCAGATCATCGATACTTCCGAACATACGGTTCACACACTCCGCAATCTGCTTCTCGAGCGGTTCAGCCCAGATCGCAAGGGTGGCGGGATGCGGGTGGAGGTTTTGAGCTTTGGTCACAAATACGGCAGCCCTGGAAATTTAGAGCTACTCTTTGACGTCCGACATTTACCGAATCCACACTTTGTGCCGGACCTTAAGCGTCTATCGGGCCACGATCGCCGCGTGGTCAAGTATTTGCGATCGCAACCCGAGGTCGAGGAAACTCTACGTCGCTTTAGCGATTTGCTTGATTATCTCTTGCCGCTTTATAAGCGTGAAGGAAAGGCATATGTGACGGTTGGAATCGGCTGCACGGGCGGACGTCATCGTTCGGTCATGGTCGGCAACGAACTTGCTGCGAGGCTGAGGCGAGCGGGCTTCGATGCTCACGCCATTCACCGCGACATCAAAGTAGGTAGCCGGCGTCGGTGAAGAACAAAGCTCGCTGATGGATCGACTTAGTTGGGCCAAATAACGAGGAGAGATGAGATGAGCACCAAGCCGGAACCAAGCGCCGTCCGGGACGATCAACGAAAAGTTGCGGGCGTGATTGTTACGCACGGCCACCTGGCAGGTGAACTCCTGGCGGCGGCGGAAATGATTATCGGCCCTATCTCTCACATCACCGCTGTTTCCATCGGCTGGCATGACGACGTGGATGCCGCGCGCGACGAAGTGCAGCGCGCCATCACCAGGGTTTCACAGGGTGCCGGGGTGTTGCTGATGACCGACATGTTTGGCGGCACACCGACAAACATCGCTTCGATGTTCCTTGAAGATGGCAAAGTGGAAGTAATCACCGGGATCAACCTACCGATGATTATTAAGCTGGGAAGCCAATCGGGGCAAGGATCGTTGAATGAAATTGCGCGTCGCGTTTGCGATCTCGGACGCCAGGGCATTTATGTGGCGGGTGACCTTCTCACACCTCAAAAGAGCGGAAAGGATTAGATGGTCGAACGCACGATCACCGTAACCGGACAGCTCGGTCTGCACGCCAGAGCGGCAGCGAAGGTGGTGAGGGTGGCCAGCTGTTTTGAGAGTAGCTTGCGGCTCGAACGCAAGGAGGGGGGCCGCAGCGCCGATGCAAAATCAATCCTGAGCGTGTTGATGCTGGCGGCAAGTTGCGGAACCGAGTTGCGGGCCGTCGCGGAAGGCCCCGACGAAGAAAAAGCGATAGACGAGTTGGGCCACCTATTCGCGGGAGGATTCGGAGAGGCTTCGCTTGTTGCGCGACCCGCGCCGACAGAGCGTCCCGAGATCCGATGGAAGGGCCTCGGAGTTTCTGAGGGGATTGCCATTGGCCGTGTGCTACGGATGCACAACGGCACGAAGTATGTATATCGTTCCCGCCTCGACATAGCCGATATAGACCGCGAACTGCAGCGTTTTCGCACCGGTCTGCGGCTAGCCCGGCGTCAATTAACAGAAGTCAGAGAGCGGGCCACAAAGGATCTCGGCCAAGACCAAGCCTACGTTTTTGACGCTCACCTGCTGTTGCTTGAAGACAAAAAACTAATCGGCGACGTTGAGAGACAGATATCGCAGCAACATGCCAACGCTGAGTGGGCTGTAAGAGTGGTGGGTGATCACCTCAGTACTATGTATTCGGAGATCGAGGACAACTATCTGCGCGAACGCGAGTCTGACATTGAAGATGTGGTCCAGCGTTTGCTCGTGGCGTTGAGCGGCGAACGCAGGCCGCGGCGCAAGCTTTCGAAAGACGCAGTGATTGTGTCGCAAGATCTTCTTCCTTCAGCAGTTGCTGAGATGGACTTTGACTACGCCCGGGCAATTGCCACGGACACCGGCGGATGGACTTCCCACACCGCCATAATTGCGCGCGGCCTCGGCATCCCCGCGGTCGTGGGCCTGCGGGATTTCTTCCGCCGCGCCCGGACCGGGGATCAGATCGTGGTAGATTCGTTGGGTGGAGAGGTGATTCTTCATCCCTCGCCAAAAACCCTTGAGCGATATCTATCGGAGGTTGGTAAACGTGCCTCAAGTCGTTCAGTCGAGACGCCGCAGGCAGAAGATGACCCCCTGCAAACCTTGGATGGGCTGGAGATTCGGATGCGCGCTAATGTAGAAGTGCCTGCCGAATTTGCCGGCGTGCACAGGTACGGCGCACGTGGCATCGGGCTATATCGATCTGAGTTTTTACTTTCCCGCTGCGGGGTCATGGTCTCGGAAGACGAACAGTATGCCGCGTATGCCGAGATTGCCAAACTCGCAGGTGATGACGGCGCGATTGTTCGGCTCTTTGACCTTGGTGGCGAAAATTCGGGCGATCTCATGGCTGAGCCGGAACGAAACCCTGCGCTGGGTCTGCGAGCGATACGCTTCGGATTGTTCCATAAAGAGATCATGCGCACTCAGGTACGCGCAATCCTGCGGGCAGCGGCCGAGGGACGTCTCGACGTTGTGCTGCCAATGGTGGCGGACGTCGGCGATGTTAGGAGCGCCAGGGCGATGATTGAGGAAGAAAGTATCAGGCTGGAAAAGCAGGGTCTGCGACGGGGCCACGTTGGCATCGGAGCGATGATCGAGGTTCCTTCGGCTGTTTTGACTGCTGATAAAATTGCGGGCAACGTGGATTTTTTCGAACTGGGCACGAACGATCTGGTGCAATACACGCTGGCAGTCGATCGCACCAGCGATCACGTTGCCGGTTGGTTTCGAACCCTGCACCCCTCCGTATTGAGCAGCATCTACCTAAGCTTAAATGCCGCGAAGCAGGCGGGTATTCCAGCAATCGTTTGCGGAGAGATGGCCTCAACTCCAACGTACGCGGCGTTGCTTGTAGGGTTGGGCGCTGTCGACTTAAGTATGACACCGGCTTCCATCCCCCGAGTGCGCCGGGCGCTTGCGGGTATTGATTCCCGAGACGCCAAGGCGATTGCCACCGAGTGCCTCGAGTGTGCGACCGCTGACGAAGTCGAACATCTTGTGCGAGAACGATTTCGGACCCGTTGGGCTCATATTTTTCCGCTCGATAGCCTGCCGCAGGCCCGGGAAGAGAAGTGACGGGACCCCTAAACGAACTCAATGAAAAAGACACCGATGAGCCTGGTTCACATCTTGATCGGCAAATCGATTTTCGAAACGCTGCTGGTTGTTGGTCTGGCCGTCTTCTTCTTTCTAGATGCCTTTCCTCGCTTTCACGGGTGGGGAGAAGCCACGCCAAGTGCGATCTCGGGATGGGTTGTCAACAATAGCGCGCCCTGGCATCGCGTTGAAGTTCACCTTTTCGTTGATGATAGGTTCGCCGGCCGTGCGGTGGCGAACCAATCTCGTACCGATGTTGTGGCCGCAGGCTGGTCAGAAGACGAGTGGCACGGATACACCATCCCGATTAGTTCCGTCGAATCTGGTACCCATGAAGCTCGTGTTTATGCGTTACACGAGAGCGGGCAAGGTGCTCGGAAGACGTTGCAACTGGTCGGCGATCCTATCCGTTTTGTGGTTTCTCAGGACGGCACGCTCGAACCGTTAGAGGCTAACATCAGTGAAACCAGCGAAACTGTTCGGGTAAAGAATATTGACTGAGAGTCAGAATTCTAAAGGCTTGTCACCAGGAATCACAGGGCAAGCGTTGGCGCTCTGGGAAGTGGCCGCGGTGATCACGTCTTGCCTGGTGGTGGAGTGGGCTGTTTTTCCCTTTGCCGGCGGGCGGAAAATAATAGTCGCGATTCCCACCCTGCTTGCTGTCGCATACATGATCCTTTCACACTATTATCGCGGTGAGAGCTTTCGGGCAATCGGGTTCCGTTGGGACAATTTTTTTGTGGCTTGCCGAATTCTCCTCCTGCCAACTCTGGCTGGTATTGCAGCGATTCTTCTGGTTGGGTGGTGGTTGAGCGGCTCCGCGTTCACGGCGCGCACACTAAGACCTCGGTTCCTGCTGTTGCCTTTCTGGGCGCTGTTCCAACAATACGCTCTCCAGGGATTTATCAATCGTCGAGTGCAGATGGGTCTGGGACCCGGTCTCAAGACTACGCTGCTGGTCGGCTTGCTCTTTGGTCTGGTGCATCTGCCCAACCCTCTGCTCAGCCTCTTTACATTCCTGGGGGGACTTATCTGGGCAAGTGCCTATCAGCGCGCACCTAATCTTTTTGCTTTAGCCGCTTCCCATACGATTGCGTCGCTGGCTTTGGCGCTCGCGCTTCCATCAAGTTCAATCAATAGCTTGCGGGTGGGGTTCAAGTATTTTGGTTAGGGAGGTTAAGGGTCCCCCTGTAATGAAGTCAGTACCACAACGCGGGTAGCGGTGGCTCCCTACCAGTTCAGATTTCGAGTTCTTAGCAAAGCCACACGCTACCGCGTTGTGGTACTGACTTCATGACACTCGTTGAGTTTTCACACGGCTCGGTAGCGGGTTGGTCCTGGCTACTGGACCTTCAAGCAAGGACCCAGGCCGCAAGGTCGTACTGAAGTGAGCATTGTAGCTGGCTAATGCCCAGTCGGGTTAAAACCCAGCACTATCAATGTGCTATACGTGTTGAACACAGGTTTGTTATACTTTGTCAGCCTTGCATGAGAACAGGTCGGGCGGTCGCTGCTGGCGTTTCTCGGGTTTGATTGCAGATTTGGGAATAAGACGCCAGGAGAGGAAAGTCCGAACACTAAAGGGCAGCGAGCCCGCTAACGGCGGGGCGTTCCAAGTCAATCTCAGATTGCAAATTTCAGGTCTGAGATTTTGGAGCGACGACAAGTGCAACAGAGAACAGACCAGCCTGTTTGCGAGCACCGGTGGACACCGCTTCGGCGGTGTGGAGGCCGAAAAGCTGCGTCAGGTGATGGGTGAAACGGTGCGGCCCGCAAGGGCTTAATGTAAGAGCGCACCGGCGCGTGTGGTGACATGCGCGGCCAGGCAAACTCCTCGCAGTGCAAGACCAAATAGGGAGGCGTCAAAAAGGGCTGCCCGCCCGAAGCAGTGAAGCTGCTACGACCTCCGGGTAGGTCGCTCGATCCCGCTGGCAACAGTTGGACTAGATGAATGATCGCTACTCCGATCTCAGATTTGAGATTTCACAGTGATCGCAGTTCTCAGACCTCTAATCTGAGTTCTCAAATCTGAGATCGGAGCACAGAATTCGGCTTACAGACCTGTTCTTATTGCATAGGCTTAAACAAGCGTTCCAGCACTCCCACTTCTGCTTTTGAACCTGAAGGAGAGGCCGAGATGGCAAATCGTAAGGGCGTCTTCATTGGCGCGTACGTACCAAATCATCTAAAGGAATCGCTCAGACGGCGCGCTGCCGCCGAGCATCGCACTCTCTCTCAAGAGATCACGCGAATATTGGAAGAAGCCGTGCACGGACGGGGCCTACCCGCGGGAAGTGTTGACCGGAGAAATAAAGAGACTACACCACGACGCCGCGCAACGGATCCCGCACCAAGACGCCGATCTATCGATGTGTCCTACGTGCCTTCCGCTAGCAAGGCCGGCGATGAGGACAGTTAGAAAGGCGGCCAGAGTACTCTTACATGCTCAAAATCACGGGGTCTAAACTTGAAATGAACACCCGACTCAAGCTACGGTTTGCACTCTAGAAGAAGACACGGTGTTGAAATATCTGATCATCGGTGCCCTGTTCGCCTTAGTCGTTCTGCTCATTTACTCGCGTCTCAGACCCTACCTTGAGTTGCTGCAAAAAGTTTCTTCTGCACTCACAGGCACGCTGGACACAGCTTCACCTCCCACGTCGCGCGCCGGTTCAACTAAAACTGAAAATAAACTCGTGAGGTGCGTAGCTTGTGGCACTTGGATACCAGCCCAGCGGGCCCTCGGCGCTGGGTCAAGGTTGTCAGAGTATTGTTCGGCGGAGTGCCTTGAGAAAGCCGGCACGGGAACGAAGAGAAAGCTTGCGGGTTAATCCTACCAACCTCACTCCCAAAAACTATCGCTACTCTGCTTTCGCCGCTTCTTCGGGCAGGAGATTCCCAGCATCATGGATGGCCTGGTCCGTGTCTGTCACGTAAAGGATTATGGTGCCAACCACGAACAGAATTATCAGCGACAGCAGCGCCTGCCTGTAGGAATTCGTAGCTGCCACCACGGCCCCAAACAACAAAGGACCCAACCAGGAAGTGCCTCGCTCCGAGATTTCGTAAAGGCCGAAGAATGAGGCCTCGCGCCCTTGGGGAATCATGCGCGAGAAGAGTGACCGCGATAAGGCTTGCGAGCCACCGAGAACGATCGCGATTACCACTCCCACGGCCCAGGCGTCGGTCGTAGTCTTGAGTAATCCATATACGTAGATCACTACTCCGGACCATAAGACGAGGGAGACCAGAATCGCCCTCTTGGTCGTGATTGCGTAGGCGAGGCGTTCGAAGATCAGGGCGCCTAAGATGGCGACAAACTGCACCATCAAGAATATGCCCAATAGAAACGACTGGTCTGTTTCGAGGCCTCGTGCGATGAAGAGCTCCTGGGCCAGCAGGACCGAGGACATGCTGATCACTGTTTGGATGCCATCGTTATAAAAGAGATAGCCGATAAGATATCGCAGGGTGTGTCGCAGGCGTCCCAGTTCTCTGAAAGTACGGCGCAGTTCAGTAAAACCAACAGTCAGATAGGATTCTCCGGATGGCAGCGACTTTTCCGGGGCTCGCGAATTCAGCCTGCCGAAGGCGACGAGCGCAAAACCGCCCCACCAGAGCCCCGCCGCAAGTAGGGAGAGACGAACTGCCATGAACGTGTTCAACCCAAACCGCTGCGCGTTGTTGACGAGGAGAAAACTCAAACCCAACAATAGCCCGCCACCGAGATAACCATACGCGAATCCCCGACTCGATACTTTGTCGCGCTGATCCTCGGTGGTGATGTCGTTGAGAAAGCTGTTGTAAAAAACCACCGCCGCCCCAAAACCGAGATTTGCAACTATAAAAAATAGCCCGCCCAGCCAGTAGACTTGCTCGGTAACGAAAAACATCAGGCAGGTAGCCGTGACCCCGATATAACAGAAGACGACCATCATTTTCTTCTTGAAATTTGAATAGTCAGCGACGGACCCCAGGATGGGCAGGAGAAACACCTGCAGAAAGACAGCGACAGAAACGCAGGTTGGGAAAAAGGACTTTGCCGTTATCGCACCAAGCGGTCCGAGTTCGACAACCACTCCGTTCTCGCCCACGACGCGTTGAGTTAATTCCGTCAAGTAGGGCCCATAAAGAGCGCCCACGATCACTGTGGAAAAGGCGGAGTTGGCCCAGTCGTACATCTTCCAACCGAAGATCTCACGGGGATTGTTTTTAGAATTAGCTACGGTGTGTGACTTAGGTGGAGGAGCAGGTTGTCCCGAAGTCATCCTGAGGTGTCGCTTTCTCCGTCAATCTCTCGACGATGGCGGGTGTTATATCAGCGAGACTCTTTATTCGGCTGGCGATGCTATCACGGTTCGCGCCCCAGACAATGGTAGGCACTTCATTTAGCGTGTGGTTGCGCAAGGATAAGTCTTCGATGTTTCCGTGGTCGCTGGTGAGTATAACGGATGTCCGGGCCAAATCAATACGCGCCAGCAATTGCCGGATGAGCAGCGCCAGGTTTTGCAAAATAGTTCTAGCGGCCTCCATGTCCTGGGCGTGTCCGATCTTGTCGGTAATGAAATACTCATAGAGTGTAAAACGGCTCTCGCCTGCGATGGCGGCGAGCACCTCCGCGGCTTCAGTCGCCGTTCTTAAAGGTACATCTTCGCCCCGCTCGATGAGCACCATGTTGGTGAAATCCTGATAGACGGCGCTACCGTTTCGCAAGTCATTCACAGTGCGGAAAGGTAGTCCCGCCGCCTCCACGGCGGCCGTCGTCGCTGAGACCCACCGAGGCCGGTCCTCAAAAAAACGCTTGGTGTAAGCGTTGGCGAAAGCGATTGGGCCAACGCCGGCGTGCTTGAGCTTCAAGAAGACAGAATGCTCGCGGATAATTTCCAACAAGGCTTTGTTGGGGAAACCCTGTTTGTGATAACCGAGCAGCGCCGGGGCGTTAACGCCGGTAAGAATAGTAGTTTGGCCGGACGCGCTCTGGGGCCGGCCCTCAATCCCTAGGCAGGCATCCGTTCGCGCCAGAACTCCATCGAGCGTGACCGGCGCCTCATCCTTAAACACGGCCAGCGGCGCCGCATCTTGGAGTCCGTCAAAAGGATTAGAAATCCCACGCGAACCGATGCCCAGACCATCAATAAAAAAGAGAAGCACCGACATGCATTCGATGGATAGCACCGGGATGCTTTACGCGCAAGGCTCCGGTGCGTGCGGTTTGCGGCTCAACAAAGTTCCAAGCCGGACCGACTGATTGCCCCCCGCAGGTTTAGTGTGGTGCTCTCCCATCAAAAAGCTTGAGAATAGCTGGTCGGTAACTATTGACATCGATGTAACTCATCGATCCAGTTGAAGGGTCATAGCACTCTTTCGGTCACGTACGTAGAGCGTGGATCCCAGGAGGGTCGGGATAGTCCAAGCGGTTCCACCCAAAAGTTCGACGCCCGAGTGAACATTCAGACCGGTAGGCGCAGGAGTGGCGAGCCCTGGCGTGCCATCCTCGTCGAGCACGATGAACTTTTCGTCCGCGTGAGGAAGCTGGCATGAGAGTTAACGAAGGCGATGGTACGCTCCGTAATAGATCGTATTGGCGATTAAAAAGCGCGCTGCCCAAATGTTAAGGCACTGGTAGGCGGTAGAGGTTGCTTCATAATTAATGTGTCTTATGTTTCATCTCTGATGACTGCAATGTCCAGACTTCAGGCCCTCCGTGAGGTGGGCATCCGTAGGTATTCGTTCTTGTCGAATCTGACTGAGAGTTCCGTCCAAAGTCTAGAAACTCAGTCCACATATCGTACTTTTTAAACCCCTTCGACACACAACGAAGAAGCGAATCTGGCGAAAGTTAACAAATTTCGCACGCAAGGGTTTCAGCAAATCCGTGGCTTGCAACTTGCTTTAGTCATAAGTGTGCCGCTTTTTTCCTAGTAGCCTTTTCTAACGACCTGCGATCAGATCGGATTTACCCGGACTCCAGCCGTGCCTTAACGAGTGCTCCGAAGGTCATCCCGGACACGTCCAAGCCCCGTGAGCGGCAACTAACCGTAAGACTTAAGGAAGCTCTCCGATTATGAAACAAATTGACAAGTCTGATTCCAAACCTCGTACTACAAGACAACGCGGCAGTCCGAATTATGGCGCCGACCTTCAGCTTTGATGGCCCCGCGAACTGTGGTCGCGCGCCGGTTTAAGCAAGAGTCTGTACCTCAACCTCAAATGTCTGTACCTCAACCATAAAGGAACAAATACCATGTCCCACCTGTACAAAGCATCGCTCATCTCGCTCACTCTCGTCGTCCTTAGCTTGGCCGCAGTTCCGGCCAAGGCTGACTTTACAATTTTCACTGGTAACGCGGGAGGTTTCGTCCCGAATACCGCTACGCCGGCGTTTACCGCCGCCGCCGGCGGAAGCCTCGACGAATTTATCTCGTTCTCGACTGATAGATTCGGTAATCCCATCGTTGGCGGATCAACACTTGGAAATTTGTTTTCCAGCAACGTTACGTTTTCCAGTTCTCCGTCTGCCACGTTCGGCGGCTCTGCCTCTCCGTTCATACAGTGTACTGGCGCTGGCCCAACCTCCGAATGTGGACCGAATAGTGGTTTTAACGGGATTCTGAACATGAACTTCCTCCTGGCGGGGCAGACAGCCACGGCCGTGGGCTTCGGCACCGTGGAGTTGGAGTCCCCGCTCGAACGAATCCGCGTCTACGATAACACTGGCATGCTGGTCATCGACTTCGACGCTAACGCTTTAGGGACCTTCAGCTTCTTCGGTGTCGTCGCAACAAACGGTATGTCCATCGGCCGGCTTGAATTGGAGGGCGGCTTTTTTGCCATTCAAGACGCTCAATTCGATTTAGGAGGCCCCACCGCAGTACCCGAACCGGCGACGATACTGCTGCTCGGCACGGGTCTGACAGGAGTTGCAAGAGCAGCTCGCAAACGGCGCAAGGCCCGCAAGAGCGAAGAGGTCTAGTTCAGCAATTGGCTCAAAGAAGCGAACCACCTGCGAGCCGGAGACTCACAGGTGGTTTAGTTTTTGTGGGTAGCAGATCAAGTCGTCGCTTCTTAAATAGTCTCTACGCCTTCATCGCTTCATTTAACCAACAACTCAGCGCGTTGTCTCGCAGGATTTTATGGTTGTGCAAGGCCGCTTTGCAGCGGTCACAGACGAAGACTGTGCAGCAATAGGGATTGGCGTGTCGATGAGCGCGCTCGCGCGGCGCGTGGCGAGTTCTGTGCCAGAGCAGTCTCGGCAAGAAGTTGGCTTGTGGTGACAAGGAGAAGCCAATGAGTTCTTTGAAGCGAGCTCAATATTTGAAGAGCTGTCCCGTTCCTTACAGCACCCTTAGCCCGCCAAAGAGCGCCTGCCCTGTCGCTTGCATAAAATCACACTGAAGGATAAAACGTGCGCGCGAAAATACCTTGGGGAAATGTTTCTGACAATGTAAGTGCTCTTAATTTAAAAGTGCAGAGTAAAGGGTTGCCGGGAAGAAAGCTCGTACCATCCGATGGCGCGGCGAATTGCGGCAACAACTTATGATTAGATCATTGACCTAGCTGAAGGGCCATAACAGTCGTACGGTCCCGTACGTAGAGCGTGGATCCCACAAGGGTCGGGACAGTCCAAGCGGTTCCACCCAAAAGTTCGACGCGCGAGTGAACATTGAGACCGATCGGCGAAGGAGTGGCGAGCCCTAAGGTGCCGTCCTCGTCGAGCACGATGAACTTTTCGTCCGCGTAGAGGAAGCTGGCATGAGAGAAGCTTCGGTCCTGCCAAAGGATCTTGCCGGTCCAAACGTTTATAGCGGTAAAGAAGACCGGCCCTAAATGGCCGGTCGAAGCGTAGATAACATCACCGACCCGTATTGCATTCTCCTTATGCACGCGCGTCCTCTCACTCTGCAACAATTCCGTTACCTTCGTTTTTCCTTCTGTGCGACCAAGGTGAAGGACCCGTCCGCCCATACCATAAGCCGCGGAGACAAACAGCAAGTTGCCTTCACCCCAAACCGGTGTACTGATGTTGAAATGGAAATTCCACTCAGCCGCGACAGGATGTTTCCAGAATAGTTTGCCGCTTTCTGGGTCTACACCAACCACCTCCGCATGCATGAATGCCACCAACTGCTCCTGGCCATCCACATTGATGAGGATCGGGGATGATGAGGAATTGCGAAAGTCATGAGCCTTCCAGGCCACACTACCATCAGCGCGGTCAAAAGCAATCAGACTGCGCCCCGCCCCGCCGACCTGCACGATAATTTTGTTCTTGTAAGCAACGGGGCTGCTGGAGTAGCCCACGTTAATTACTGTACCGCTCAAGTCACTCCACAGGTCACGACCCCAGACTTCTTTGCCTGTCGTTTTATTGAGGCAGAGCAATTTACCGGTCGTACCGATGAAGAAAATGAAACCGCCTGAGACAAGAGGAGTGGAGTGCGGGCCCGAGCCATAGGACATATCCATCTTCGGGTAGAGCGGGGCGACGTAAGAATGTTCCCGCAGGGTTCTTCCGGTCCGCGCCTCAAGGCAAATGACATACTCGCGCGCTCTCTTGCGGTACATCGTGTATAGTCTTCCGCTATCCGATACGATCGACGAATGCCCCGCGCCCAGGGGACGAACCCATAACCGCCGTGGGCCTCCTGCAGGCCAACGGTTAGCAAGATTTTTCGAGTCAGACTTGAAGTCTCTGGTCGGCCCGCCCCACTGCGGCCATTCAGCAGCGTTAAAAATTGCCGGGTCCTGATGGGTGTTTGAGGCGAAAAGGTCGTGGTCAAGCGTTACCCAGCACGCTAAACCAATAAAGCAAAAAAGTAACGCTACATGCGGAACTATTGATGGGTTTTGTAACCATCGCCCGAGCAGACTCATATTCGGAGCCCTCTTTCAACCCCGATGTTTTTCCTGGCTCAGCGCCAGCATCTAGCGTCCGCCAATCAGCCGCCGGGAGACAGCGCCGCCCAGCCCAGAAGTCCCGCAATGAAACTCATGCTGATTCCGGTCGGCTGCGTTCCCTTGTTGAGCGCTCAGTTTAGGTCGACTTTCTCCTAGCCCTCAGGCTCTCCCGGCTCTGAGTTTATTCTCTCCAGCACATTCGGTTGCTCACCTTCAAATTGTTGGTACCGCTCAAGGTCACTTCCACTGAACTCGACGGCCAATTGTAAGTGCTGGCAGTGAAGGCACCCATACGCGCTGATAGCCCTATTGCCGACGGCAAAGATCCGCTTAAGCCAGGGAGCATCGCCAGGTTGAAAGCCGATGACGTCTTCGCCTACGAGTTTGCCTCCGACTAAAGCTGTGCTTCCACAGGCTGCGCATTTCATCTGTGTGCGCTCCTCAAGTCTCCGAATTCCGCTAGTCTTTCAGTATTGCAGCGAGTCGGTCCACTCAGCTGATTCATTTGATACTTCCCCGGACAGGCGAAGCACCCAACTTCCGGCATCACCCCACGCGGCGCGCGCAGGCTTTCAACTTTGCGGATGACATCGGTGCTGGTTGCGAGTCGGCTGCATACAGTTGTTAATCTGCGATCCTTCCTCACAAGCTTCCGCGAAGGTCTCAACTACTGAATCTTCCATCTCGATCACGATTGAAGTGTCGCTTCCGACTAACGAGACGATTGTTTCTCGCGGTCCCTGGCGCCAATCCGACTCCCGTAGAAGATGTCCTTGACTCGACTTGCGGTCATTGGGATTCATAACGTTAAGTAAGCGTCGCCGTCAGCCATTCGCTACGAAGGATTACGTGTCTTTGCTTGCCAGCACGCGCTCTATGCGTCGATCTGGTACGAGCCAAACGAGAGCAACCAAAACGTAGAGACTCAGGGAGATCCATTGCGACCAGAAAGCCAAAGGAATGGCAATGGCGTAAATGACTGGCGACAACTTGCCCTTCCAATCACCACCGACAGCCTCCTTCAGAAGTGAGTCTTGCCCCTGTGATGCGATGATCAATTGCTGCAGTATCCAGTAGGCGATACCGGCCATAAGGAGGACCACACCATAGAGAGCCGATGGCGCTGGTCCAAAGTGGTTCTCTCCCATCCAGCCGGTCGCAAAAGGAACGAGAGATAGCCAAAACAAGAGATGCAAGTTGGCCCAAAGCATTGGCCCTGTTACCTTATGGCAGGCGTGCAGCATATGGTGGTGGTTATTCCAATAGATGCCCAGGTTGACGAAGCTCAGCACATAGCTGAGGAAGACCGGGATCAATGGCGCCAGCACCTCGATGCTCTCACCATGAGGCACCTTCATTTCCAATACCATGATCGTTATGATAATGGCGATCACGCCATCGCTGAACGCTTCCAGTCTACTCTTTCCCATTCCTGTCTCGTTCGATTGAGATTAGAGAAACTTCCACTTCACAGGTACGGCATTAGTCGTCGTGGAGTAAACCACGCTCACGGTAAAGATTAAGTTTATTGTGCAGGGTCTTCAAACTGATTCCCAGCAGCACGGCAGCGCGGGTCTTGTTGTTCTTGGTCTTCTGCAAGGTACGCATAATCATCTGCCGCTCAAGTTCTTCCAGGGGAGTGCCAACCGGCAAAGTAATCGTATCTTCATTTCGCTGTCGCTCGCGTTGCTCGATGGGATAAGGCGCGAAGTGGTGTCGCTCGATCTGTTCCCCCGAACAGATGACGACCGCACGCTCAATCACGTTTCGTAATTCGCGCACATTCCCAGGCCAGGCGTGATGCTGCAACGCCGCGATCGCCCCGGAGCTAAGAAAGCGAGCCGGCCGGTTGTGCTTCTCAGCCAGCTGAGTCACCAGATGCTGGGCGAGAAGCGGTAAATCTTCTTTGCGATCCCTAAGCGGAGGCAAGCCGATCCTAAACACGTTAAGGCGATAGAGCAGATCCTCTCTTAGACTGCCACCTTGAACGGCTTCTTCAGGGTTGCGATTGGTCGCCGCCAGCAGGCGCACATCCACACTAATTTCTTTACGGCTTCCCAGTCGTCTGACGGCGCGCTCTTCGATTACGCGAAGGAGTTTGGCCTGCAACATGGCCGGCATCTCCGCGATTTCGTCGAGCAATAGCGTTCCTGTATCTGCAAGCTCAAAGCAACCCTGTCTGCGGGAGGCTGCGCCCGTGAAGGCGCCTTTCTCATGTCCGAAGAGTTCGGATTCCATCAGCGTCTCCGGGATCGCGGAACAGTTGATGGCCACAAATGGCTTGTCTCGGCGAGGACTCTTTTGATGCAATGTGCGGGCTACCAACTCTTTGCCCGTTCCCGAATCACCGGTCAGTAATACGGAAGCCGATGAGGGAGCCACCTGCTCTATCAGCGAGTAGATGGCCCGCATTGACTCAGATTTGCCTATCAACTCACCGAATGCTCCGCGATCCTGGAGTTGGCGACGGAGCAGCTCGTTCTCACGTTTGGCCTCGGTTAGTTCAAACGCGCGGTCAAGAACTATTCGCAGCTTGTCAGCTTCAATCGGTTTTTCGAAATAATGATAGGCCCCCTCTTGCTGAATTGCGCTTAGGGCCGTCTCAATGGAGCCTTGATCCGCAACCAACACGACCGGCGTATCGGGATATAAGGCGCGGATCTCACGTAAAAGGCCAAAACCGTCCGAGGTCGAAATGGCACTACCCGCCACGATTAACGACGGCGTCATATCTCCAGAATGCGCCAGACCCTCAGCATTGTTCTGCGCCAGCACCACCTCGTAATTCCAACCGGCAATCAATGCGCTGAGTGAAGTACCACTCTGTTGATCCTGATCGATAATTAATATGCGGCGGGATGACATCGCTGATCAGTTTAGCACGAAGTAAGACGAGGCTTCCCGCTCGTCGTGAGGCGGGCCAGTATCATTTAATCTGACCAGAACAGATTGTCCGCTGCCCGCTTGCTATAGGTGTGACATCGCGTCAGTCGGACAATAACCATGTGCCTACTCTTGCCCAAAATATTCAGCGATTGCGTGGGCCAACTCAGGAATGGTGAATTGTTTAGGCTGGATCTCGGTGTGCAGTCCGTGTTCACTGGCAGTCTGGGTAGTTACGTCCCCGATACAAGCCACCGCGACTCCTTCCAGGACCACGCTCAAATCCTGCGTGTCAAAGAGTTGGGCGAGATTTCGGACGGTCGAGGAGCTGGTAAACGCAATGCAGTCAGCGCCTCCAGCGAGCATTGCAGAAATTCGGCCGCGGTTCAGATGATCCGGAAGGATGGTGCGATACGCCGGAACGACATCAACACGGGCCCCCGCCGCTTCCAAAGCTTTCGGCAGAAAGTCCCGCGCTACGGCGGCGCGCGGAATCAGAAAATTTAACCCGATCAGACCTTCCTGTCCGCCAACGAATTGGCTAAGTGCTTCGAAGACCCCTTCCGCTTTGAATTCGTGCGGGATGACATCGACGTGGAGTTGCGCCTCTCTCAATCTCTCCGCAGTGGCGGCACCGATGGCGCACACTCTTAGGTCATCGATTTCGCTGGCCTCATGTCCGTTCGCCAGGAAGCGTCTGAGGAAATAGTCAACTCCGTTAACGCTCGTAAATACCAGCCAGTCATAGCCGTACAGATGGCTGATAGCCTCATCCAGACGCTCGAAACTCTCAGGTTCATCAATCTCTATTGTGGGACAGGCGATGACCCGCGCGCCAAACTGCTCAAGCTCGGCCACAAACTCATCCGCTTGCGCTCGCGCTCGCGTGATGACAACGGTTCGGCCGGCAAGTGGCTTGTTGTTGGCCGACAGATTCGTCTGAGGGGTCTTGCTAGCGCCCATTGTGAGAGTCCTGGTTCTTGAACGCTACACTGTCGGCCCCGGAAGAAGGGAGGATCTCATGCGCGGCTAACAACTTATCACCTCCGCGCTTTAACAAGTGGTGCGCCAATCGCGAGCCCAACTCTTCCGCCTCCGCTGTTGGGCCCACTAGCTTGCCTCTCACGACCTCCTGACCGATCGGATCTGCGACCAGCCCCTCAAGCACAATTTCGTTGCCAGAGGCGACGGCATAGCCGGCAATAGGCAACTGGCAGCCACCGCCCAAAGCGCGCAGGAAGGCCCTCTCAGATGCGCAAGCAAACTGTGTCTCTACGTGGTTAAGTGAGCTTACAAGTGCAATGGTGGAATGGTCATCCGCCCGCGTTTCGAGTGCCAACGCACCCTGGCCCACCGCGGGCAACATCTCGTCAGTCGCTATTAGCGCGCTGATGCGGCTTTCCAATCCTAAACGGCGAAGCCCGGCTGCAGCTAAAAGAAGCGCGTCGTACTGTCCATCTTCGAGTTTACGCAGCCTCGTGTCGACATTACCTCTTAAGTCTTTGATGACAATATCGCGGCGCAGGTATTGCAGCTGAGCCACCCGCCGCGGGCTGGATGTGCCTACCAGCGCGCCCGAAGGCAAGTCATTCACTGATCTCAGCGTCTGTGCTTCCCTAAGCACGATGGCGTCGCGCGCGTCCTCTCGCTCGCAGACTGCAGCGATCGTAAGCAGTTCGGGGAGGTTCGTCGGTAAGTCTTTTAGTGAATGGACAGCAAGATCTATTCGGCGAGCGAGTAATGCGTCTTCGAGTTCTTTGGTAAAGACGCCTTTGCCGCCGATTACAGAAAGGGGCTCCGTCTTAACGTCTCCCGTTGTTTTGATAATCTCAATATCAGCGGTAACTTCAGGGTGGAAATGCGAAATAAGGGTTTGGATCCATTTCGCTTGCCAGAGGGCAAGCTTCGAACCACGCGAGCCGATTACCAGAAGGTTTTTCATTTTCGCGACCGGGCCGACATGCTGTGTCAAACTCAGCGTTTAGGAAACTTCTCAATTCGAACAAGGTCACTCGCGACAGAACCGCGAGTGGTAGCGACCGGATTCTATACTCAAGCTCGCCATGATTGCGGTTTTACCGGATCTTGAGTGTTGGATCCGGTCGCTACTCGCTCGCGGGTCTGTATTGGAGCAGTTCCTGCTCCAAGCAGTTACGATCGTAGAGTCATTTCCGTGCTGAGTTTGACATAGCCTCTGAGCCCTCTAAGGGTGGGCGGGCCCTGCAGGTTCAATCCTCCAGATCGAATACATCATGCCAGGCCTGAATGCTGTCGTCGTCGCTGGCGTCGAGGGAGTGTCGCATGCGCTCGATCAGGGGATGAGAGATCTTATTAACAGTAGAAAGCAAGAGAGCTTCGACCGCGCTTTCCTGTGCGGGCGTTAAAGGCCCCAGCCGGTTGCGTTGTCGGATCATCTCAGCGCGAGCAATGCCCTGAAGCTTCTGGCGCAGAGCCCCAATCGAAGGTCCGACCTCCATCACTCGCAAGCTCTGCTGGAACTGCATCACTTCTGAGTCAACGATTAATTCCGCTCGCTCAGCTTCGCGCTCCCGCTCCCTGATATTTGAAGAGACTACTGACTCGAGATCGTCGATGTCGAAGACGAAGGCATTGGGAAGGTCACCAATTGCGGGATCCAAATTCCTTGGCACGCTGATATCTATGAAGAATGCGGGACGATTACGTCTGCGATTGAGCGCCTCGCGAACCATGTTTGCCGTCACTACATACTCGCCCGCGCCGGTGGAGCAGACGACTATGTCTGCATCAGGGAGGTAGTCGGCGAGTCTTTCATAGTTCACGGCCTCGCCGCCAAACTCCTTCGCCAGACGTGCAGCAGACTCTCCAGTTCGGTTTGCGATTAGCACCCTCGAAACTCCGGCATTAATCAGGTGACGAGCTGATAGTTCGGCCATCTCCCCGGCGCCGACCAGGAGCACTGACTGTCCTTTGAGTGAGCCAAAGATCTTCTTGCCAAGTTCAACTGCCATGTAGCTGATAGAAACGGCGTGAGTAGCTATTCCCGTCTCACTCCTTACGCGCTTGGCCACGCGAAACGCCTGGTGTACTAGGCGATTGAGGACACGCCCGGCCGTGCCCGCTTTAAGTGCAACTGAATATGCCTGTCTCACTTGTCCCAGCACCTGCGGCTCACCAACCACCATTGAATCCAGGGAAGATGCCACGCGGAAGATGTGGCGTACGGCTTGGTCGTCGACGTGGCTGTATGAGTGATCTCGAAATAGATCGTCAGGCAAACTTCGCGACTGACTAAGGAAGTTGGTTATCCGTTCGCGACTTTGGGTGATTTGCTCGCCGGTAGTCGCGGTTAGCACCTCCACTCGGTTGCAGGTTGAGACGATCAGTCCTTCGCGCACTACTTCGCCGTCGACGAGGGCACGCAGGCCCTCGGCGCAAGCTGTTTCTGAAAACGCCAGGAGCTCGCGCACCTCCACGGGCGCTGTCTTGTGATTAACTCCTACCAGGACTATTGACATCGATACAACGGAAATTCAGTTTAGCGTTGAGTCTTCCGAGACTGGCATGGCGCTAGCCGCAACGAAGAGAAGGACCCACAAAATTCCACGGAAAAACACTAAGGTCAAGTCGTGCTCGTTCGTGTGATTTCCTGGCACCCCACATGGGCTGCCCGCGTCGGGACCCCGTGTGGATCGCAGTCTCTGTCAACTTTATTTAAAAAACAAAAAATTCCGACCCGTGACAGCGGGTTCAGCCGAACACGTGATAGCCACCCATCCATCTTGCGCCAAAGAAGGTGCATAAAACGAGCACAAACCCGGCCACTCCCAACCAAGCCGCGCTCCGGCCCCGCCAACGAGCAGTTGAGCGATACACGATCAGCAAGAGATAGAGCAACCAAGTCAGTAGGGCAAAGATCTCTTTCGGATCGTTGTGCCATAAAACGCCGTACCGTGACGACGACCAAAGCATGCCGGTCGCAATTCCGATCGTCAATAATGCCAAACCAATGGCGGCGGCACTCGTGGCAATTTCGTTGAGAGTTGTGAGCGATGGCAGCCGATGAAAGATCGCGCTGAAGGTCTTAAGTTTGAGCTCTCTCTCCTGGAGAAGGTACATCACACTAGCGACGAACACAACGAAGAAAGCAGCGTACGCAAACAGCAAGAGAGTTGTGTGAACCGGGAACAGCCAGGTACCGGAAAAGCCAGCCTCCTGAATGCCGTCAGGCGAACCAATTAGCAGTGCCAAAAAGACTAGAAGCGAAACCGCAGGCAGAGTCAAACTACCGAGCGCATGGGCGCCATACCGGTAACGCACTAGCGCGTAACCCCCTACCATAGTCCAGGCCAGGAACGAGAGAGTTTCGCGAAGATAGAAGAGCGGATAATGACCGTCCAGGAACCAATCGGCAACCAGGGCTGTCGTATGAAGCATGAATCCGGCGGCCATAGCCCAATCCGAGACTCGCTGCAGCGCCTGTCGCTTGTTGACGAAGGCGAGCACTGAATGGATTGCAGAAACTACGTAAGCTGCAAGGACTGCGAGTAAAAGTGATCTCATCGGGGTTGAAGAGTCCGTGAGCTGGTATTCTAGTCCATCAGTTCGCAGGCATCAATGGAGTTCACTGCCGTCTAAGCACAGACCAATACGCAAAGGCCGGCTCACGCCTTACTAACTTGCAAATCAGGAGGGTGACAAAGCTCAGCCCGCCAGAGCCCAGGAGGCTCAAGCACTCAACCTTGTCCTGCTATTTCAAGCTGGAAAGTTGCAGAATTTCTGAGACCGGCAAATTGCCCTAGTTCCTCTCTTGGTTATTCCACAGCTTACTACCATCCCGGTCCTACTATTGAGTGGGTTTTTCAAGGACATTACGTTCCGATGCGTCAAAGCGTTGTCAGGGTCGCTCTACAAAAGCTATTCTTTACGTGCGCTCGTAGGTAGTGGCACTCGACCTGGCCTCTCAGAAAGCGCGACGAAAATGTCTATCAAAATTCAGAGGAGAGAATTGGTGCTAACCGTAATAACGCGCATCTTCCTGCTCGCATTGCTGTGTATGTTGTTTGCGGTTGGCAGCAACGCGCAGGCTGGCCGCTCAGGGCAAGTTCAAAGCGAAAGTCACAAGACTCAAAGGCCAGAACCTGCTCAACAGGAATCAAAACAACCTGCACCCGACGAACAAGAGGTGGAAACTCTCAAAATCGAGACGGACCTCGTGACCGTACCCGTCATCGCCACCGACCGGAACGGACTCTACATTTCTGATTTGCTAAAGAAAGACTTTTCAGTATCTGAAGATGGTGTTCCGCAGGAAATAGCCTTCTTTGCCGCGATCAGTGTGCCGTTTCACGTCGTCTTGATGCTCGACACCAGTGCGAGCACGCAGGGAAAGCTCGGGCTGATCCAGCAGGCGGCAGTAGCTTTCGTCGAACAGTTGCAAAGCAGGGATCGAGTAAAAGTGCTCTCGTTTGACGACCAGGTTCGTGACCTTAACGACTTTACCAACGAGCGGGGAGCCCTTAAAGCTGCAATCTACCGCACCCGTCCCGGGCAAGGCACAAAGCTCTACGATGCGTTTGCCCTCGCGCTTTCTTCACTGAGACGAATTCAAGGACGAAAGGCAATCGTCGTCTTCACCGACGGGGTCGATTATCATAGCGACTTTTCGAGTTTCGAGGGCACGTTGCGAGGATTGGATGAAGAAGGCGTGTTGGTTTATCCGATTCGGTACAACACCCGAGAAGACACTGAACGGATAGCACGGCAACAGTCGGATCAAGTTCCTCAGTTACCCACGATCGCCGTAGTCAGGACACCTCCAGCCGGAACAACGGTCCCTACTTTCCCCAGCGACGATCCCAGCCCGATCCCCACATCCGGTACCCGCAACAAGACGGGACCTTTTGGCTTACCGCTGCCGGATGAGATCCTGCGCAGGCGCCGCGAAGGAGAGCGCGAGCGTGACCGGGATCGCGATCGAGATTCCTTGCCAAGTAATCGACTGCCGCCTACAGCCGGTCGCCGACCGGGCGGCACGGACACGAGTGGCCCCTGGCCCGATCGAAGAAATGAACCAGACGCGACACCGGGTAACACTTCAAGACGAGGCCAGGATTCAATTGGCATGCTGCTCGACCATCTATACCTCACGGCGGATAGTTATCTTAAAGCTCTTGCCGACAAATCCGGGGGGCGCGTGTTGCGCGCTGACACTCTGGGTTCGCTTCCTGACGCGTTCGCAAACATCGCCGCCGAGCTGCGAACACAGTATTCAATCGGCTATTACCCTACCAACAAGGCCCGCGATGAGGGATATCGAAAGATCAAGGTCACCAGCAGTCGTAAGAATGTAGCCATCAGGGCCCGTCCTGGTTATCGCGCATCGATTGGTGGTTGAGAAAGAAAACTTAACTAGCGCCGAAGGCGACGGCAGAAGTAGCCAGAGGCAAGCGCTTGGCACGCCGGCCTGGATTACGCCTACAGCGCGACCCGCCCTCAGAGGTGAAGAACCGCGCACACTGAATCTCTGGAGATGTTGAAGCTTTCGTGCAAATCGGAGGCGCCGATCGCCATGTTTGGTGATGCCTGCTGCGCCGGTTACGCTTTGTGGGATTTGATCAGGGCCTCTCGCCGTTCGCTCTGGACCTTCTGCCGCGCCTCCGGTGCTAGTTGAGTCCGAACTGCACCCGCATCGTTTCTGACGCTACTCTTGTTTGCCCCACCCACCCATGTTAGTTTTGTTCACCACCAAAACAATTGGAGGTCCGTGCTAGCGCTTTCCACAAAGCGGCAACTTCAGGACAATGCCAAATCGAGACGACGCCTGGGAATTGCTGTGCGAATACACGAAGGGTGACAGCCTGCGTAAGCATGCGCTGGCGGTCGAGGCGGCAATGCGCGCGGCGGCTAATCGTTATGCAGAGGGTGAAGCGGATGTCGATGAGTGGGGACTGGTTGGACTGTTGCATGATTTTGACTACGAAATGTTTCCCAGTCCGGACCAACACCCGTTCACCGGCGCCAAGATACTCTGCGGTCGCGGTTATCCCGATCGGATGATCCGCGCGATCATGGGCCACGCAACCTATACCGGTGTGCCACGCGACACTGACCTGGCTCGCGCGCTCTTCGCCACGGATGAACTCTGTGGGTTTCTGGTGGCTTGCGCGCTTGTGCGACCGAATAAGAGTCTCGACAATCTGGAAGTTTCTTCCGTGAAAAAGAAACTGAAGGACAAAGCCTTTGCACGTTCAGTCAATCGAGATGATATCCGGCTGGGTGTGGGGGAGTTGGGTGTGCCCCTCGAGGATCACATTCGTTTTGTTATAGACGCCCTGCGGCCGGTACAAAAAGAAATTGGCCTGAATTCGGCCGGCACGTCGTAAGGGCTTATCAGAGCCGCTCACCCTACGTTACTAGGCACTGCGGGATCCGGCGGTGGCGTTGGCATCGCGCGAGAAGTCAAGACCACGGCCAGGATAAAAATTGCCAGGCTAAGGAAGGCGGCGAGGATGCCAGTTAGTAGTGCCTGGGTCTTGCGCCGGCGAGCAGTGTGTCGATACACAAAGCTAGCGGCCACCACCACAGCGGCTACCGGAAGAATGAATGTCGAAGCGACCAAAAGGTCCGGGGCGGAAAGTCCTTCGAGCGAAGAAAACTTCCCCAGGATGATAGCGATTGAAGCGCCCGAACC
>JBGTLM010000084.1:0-1611 GCA_041744135.1 Pyrinomonadaceae bacterium | reverse complement strand
CTTGAGGCCGAGGGGTTTGTGCTCCGCGGGCGCTTCACACCGGGGATCGACGAAACTGAGTGGTGTGCCCGGCGACTGCTCGCGAGGATTCATAGTTACACACTGAACCGCTTGCGACAGGAAATTGAGCCGGTTGCAAGTACCGACTTCATTCGCTTCCTATTGTCCTGGCAGAAGGTTGCGCCCGATCATCAAATGGAAGGACCGCAGAGTTTGCTGGCGCTGATTGAACAACTCGAAGGCTTCGAGGCGCCGGCCGCGGCGTGGGAAGGTGAGATCTTTCCGAGTCGCTTAGTCGAATACGATCCGGCCTGGCTCGACGCCTTGTGTTTGTCAGGCGAAGTTGTTTGGGCGCGGCTGACGCCCGCTACTGTTTCGAAAAATGGCTCTGAAAAGTCGCGCTCAGGGCCCGTGCGGAGTACGCCTATCGCGCTCTTGAGACGCAAAGACTTTTCCGTCTGGAACTCGGTGTTTCCGCGCCCGGTGGTTGAGGAAATGACATTCTCAACAGTGACCCAGGAGGTCTACGACTATTTGAAAGCCCGCGGCGCGTCGTTCTTCTCCGACATCGTTGAGGGCACTAAACTTCTGCGCAGCCAAGTCGAGGAATCACTGGCTGACCTGGTAGCTAGCGGTCTGGTAGTGTCAGATAGCTTCACCGGACTTCGCGCATTGCTTACGCCCTCACATCGCAAGACTCAAGCGGCTGCCAGAAGAAAACGTCGCGAAGCGGTTTATGAGATGTCCAGCGCCGGACGCTGGAGCCTCCTTCACCGCAATACTGGGAACGCGGACGTGAGGGGTTCCCAGCTGGGCAGCCTAGCTGGCGTGCTTGACTCGTCTCCAAGCGACTTGTCAGAACCGCGAGCGGATCTGGGTCGCCAAACGGGCGGCCCGCCTGGGGTGGTGCTAGCGACCAAATCAAACATAGGCAGCGCACCCGCTCCCGAAATAATAGAAAAGGTCGCTCGCATCCTTCTCAAACGTTACGGAGTTGTTTTCAAGCGTTTACTTGAACGCGAAGGTCTGACGTTGCCCTGGCGAGTGCTGCTCCGTACCTATCATCGGCTGGAGGCGCGTGGTGAGATTCGTGGCGGAAGGTTTGTAGCTGGAATCTCCGGTGAACAGTTTGCGCTGCCGGAAGCAGTCGGGATGATGCGCGCAATACGCCGGGCGCCGGCCAACGACAACATGATCTCGGTGAGTGCTGCCGATCCTTTGAACCTGGTGGGTATCATTACCCCCGGCGCACGCATCACTGCTCACACGTCCAACCGCATCCTCTATCGCGACGGAGTTGCGGTTTCCATGCTCGAATCCGGCGAGACAAAGTTTCTCGTTGAACTCAGCCGGACAATGGAATGGAAAGTTAAGAGCGCTCTACTGCGGAAGACAACGCTGCCAGTGCTGCGATCCTATCTAAGCCGGCCGGCTTAACCAGATGGCGTCGGATGTCAGATTAGGCACGATCCTGAGAGCTGGCAGTAATCTTGAGAGCCTAAGTCCTTGATAGGGCGACTCAATCAGAACCAAGCGGTAGCGACCGGGTATTGTTGCTGGTAGGGTAAGGGAGGCCGCTTTTTTTAATTTCCCGATTTCAATGGGTTGGGA
>JBGTLM010000083.1:0-12905 GCA_041744135.1 Pyrinomonadaceae bacterium | reverse complement strand
GCGCAATAGATTTCACTGTCACCGGATTGCTGATTGCAGCCGGCTCGAAGCTATTGTTGAGAAAGAGACGGAACTCGTATTGTCCGCCTTGGAGAGGCGCAGTGAGCGTAAGATTGCCGTTCCGAGCGCCGCCTGTATACCTCCACCAGAGTTCGCTGCCATCTGTATTGGGCGCGCCTACTTTGTAGAGTCCGACCCAGTCCGTTTTTGATTGATTCTTGGGAATATTCCATGTGACGGCGAGCGGGTTTCCGGCGGAAACGACGCTTACGTTTGCTGCGATGCTGTAGGCAGGGACCGGGGTCGGTCTGATGCCGATTTGTACACGATTGCTGGCAATGCCGTTGTAGTATATACGGATTAATACATCACCTACGCCCAAATCGTCGTTTAGCCTGACGACAACACCACTCAACCAATCGAAGTCTGGCACCTTGACGATATCTTCAACAGTCAAAGGAAAGAGCGCCTGCGTCCCGTCCTCAGCTTCGGCCGTGAGGGCAGAGATGGTTTCACCAGGCATCAAGTGTAGATTCGTCGCGAAGAGCATGACACGTGTGCGCTGATTCTGACCTAACGCACTGGGCGAGGTTAGTGAGAACGGCTCACGCTGCCATATGATGGTATCAAAGGCAATTGCTCGCGTTGAATCCTCTTCACTCAAAAGCGACGGGCCGCCTGTCATTCCCACGTTATGCGCGGTCTCATTGTTACCCGATGGGGTTGTGAGATTCATAGGGTGCGCCCCTCTGCTAACTGGGGTGAGCGCAAACATCAGCAGCGTCAGGATCAGAAGCGAAGGTAAGCTCACTTGGAGCAAGCGGAGGGTGAATCGGTTGAGCCCGCACGAGATACGCATTAGTTGAACCTCTGGCTTATGGACCCGGGTCTACACACGGGAACCTTTCGGTAATGAAGCGAATTCTGCGCTCGCCGTCCGAGCGCAAAAGGGAGTGGCAATGCAAAGACGATCCATGGGTGGCAGAAGAGCTGTTGAGGCGGAACTGCGCCCTAGGCTGTACTGCTTCAACCTGATAAAGTTGGTCCTGACCTAAGTATGTATTTGGAGTGAAACGAAGGGAGTGATAGCGAAGTTAGAACTGGCGATTGCTGCACGGGCGGCTTGGCCAGCGAGAAGGTTCCAACTTCCAATTCAAATCTATGATGGCGACTGACACCAACCGCTAATGGCAGCATCTACTGACAAGTGAGCAGCGGCATTGACGTCCTTGTGTTAACGTCGCCTATAGATTGAAGGGAATACCTCCGATCGCCTTCGGCAACCAGACAATCTGCCGGACGGGTGGGAAACGAGTACCAGCCCTAGCAGACTCACGGCGTTGCGTCCCTGCTTCGCAGCAGGTTTGCCTTTATCGTGTGCAATCGTCATCATTTTAAAGATCAATAGCTGCTCGATGAGAGACAAGCAACGGCAACTGTATTAAGCAAGTTTAAAACTTGTTTGTCAAGCTTCATGTTTTGACTACATCGGTTAGCGATGGCATAAGCGGCTACCCTTAGGTGAGCGGGTTTCTGAAATCGATTAATTGTTCTCGAAGGAACTCTAAGCTGGTAGGAACTCTAATATCGGGACTTTCAGTGCCCGGAATTGGGGCGGACAAGGTCCAAAATCCGGCCTTTTAGGCCTTCAGCTTAACTCCGTTTGGGGCAGCTTTTTGGGGTTATCGGTGAACTTCTCTTTGTTCTTGACCGTCGGATCCTATGTGGTTATCCTCAGTTGATGCGAGTGTCCTAGCCATGGAGGGGGAAAATTGATGTCTAGCCGTGGTAAAGTTTTGCCCTTATCGGCACCTTGATTTTCTGGGAATGGTCGCTGCCATAGTCAAAGCGGACACAATGCCGTTCAGTGAATGTCATTCAGACTAGATACGGCCCTGATCGCGGTAATCTAACTACCCAAGGATTTGTGTTCTCCTCGAACCACCACTTTCACACTAATGAGTTTTTCCGCTTCACTGCTTCCGTCTCTCGGCGGCTTTCAAACTGCTGGATCTATCTTGCCAACCGCACAATGATGAGTCGTTTATCACAAATGCAAATAACCTGCGCTTTTCGGTTTGAACGGTTTGGAGGGAACATATCGCCGGAGCTAACAGCTTCCGCAACGCAATGCAAATCAGCTTAACAGGATTCCTGATGTGCGTGGGACGTGATGCAAACATTCGACCCGACGGGGTATAGCAGGCGGGGTTATAGATGGAGCCGGAGGCGCTGCTGACTTCCAAACCTTTTTGGTAGGGGCGAACGTCTAAACTGCAGCTGTAATCTGCTTTTGGAGGCAGTGCTCGGGAGTTTTCTGTAGAACAAGGTGGTCAATCAAGGTGTTACGGCAGTCCCCGAACGCGCCACATGCTTTTACTCGGCACAGGAATAGCGCGGGTTTCCGCGAAAGTCGCAGGCGGCGCGAACATCGCTCCAGCGAAGAAGTTAGGTCTCAACTCGAACACTTAACCACCTGCAGAATCAGCACGCAAAGCCCGTTGGTTGTGACCAATCCCATAAACATGAAACCGATTTATTCCTGGCGACTGCGGTGAGAGTTGATAGGATTTCAACACCACGATGAAAATTCAAGTTCCATTCTTTCGTCTCGATTTTAATGAGCAAGAGGTCGAAGAGGTTGTCGCAACTTTGCGTACAGGGTGGCTGACGAGTGGCCCAAGAGTTCGCAATTTCGAGCAAGGGTTTGCTGCTGCGGTAGGCGCACCTCATGCAATTGCCGTTAACTCCTGTACCGCGGCGCTTCACCTTGCAGTAGAGGCATTGGGGTTAAAGCCGGGGCAGGCGGTTCTGGTGCCGACGATGACATTCGCCGCCACAGCCGAGGTCGTTCGTTACCTGGGAGCGATCCCTGTTTTAGTGGATTGTGAGCCGCTGACCACCAACATGGATCTCAATGATGCAGCGCGAAAACTGGCTCAATTGAAATCTGAACCACTGCCGGGTTCCTTTACAGAGGACTTAGAGGTAGTAGGAATAATACCTGTTCACGTGGGCGGATTGATGATGAACATTGAGGCGGTACAAAATTTCTCTACTGCTCATGGGTTATGGGCAATAGAGGATGCCGCCCATGCTTTTCCCGCAGCGTGGAGACCGACTTCTGAAGAGCCGTGGCAGCGGTGCGGCGAAGGAACAGCAGCGGTAACCTGCTTCTCTTTTTATGCTAACAAGACCATAACGACCGGCGAGGGTGGCATGGCCGTCACTCATGATGCCGAACTGGCTGAGAGGATGCGGTTGATGTCGCTGCACGGGCTTTCTAATGATGCATGGGAGAGATACTCGGGTGGTAGAAATTGGGATTACAGGATCATCGCGCCAGGCTATAAGTATAACCTCACAGACATCGCCGCGGGCATCGGCATTCACCAGCTGGCTCGGGCAGAACAGATGCGGCGGCACCGTGAAGATATCGCCCTCCGATACGTGGAAGAGTTAGGAAGTGTGGAAGAGGTTGAACTGCCAGCCAAAGATGTGAACCGTATCCATTCCTGGCATCTTTTTCCGATCAGATTGCGACTGGAGCGACTCCTGATTAATCGTAACGAATTTATCGAGAAGCTCAAGCAAAGCGACGTTGGATGTTCTGTGCACTGGCGCCCGTTGCATTTGCATCCATATTACCAGGAGACGTTTCATTGGCGCCCGGAAGACTTCCCTGTGGCAACGGCTTTGTGGGAACGTCTGATCAGCCTGCCGATCTTTCCCGGGATGCGTGATAACGAGCTGGAACATGTGATCCACACGGTCAGAGGGTTATGCGCTCAGTATGCGCGGTGAAGCTTGCACTGTGTTACCAGTAAGGATTGTGACCTCGTATGTGCTTATCCGTAATCAAATTGTTTAAGACTATTAAAGCTGTGAATGACGGGAGAGCACGGTAATCGAAAATGTAAACGAAGGTCTGCCGCGCGGAATCGAGGTCATCCTAGCTGTGTTGGGTCTTGCTGTAACCGCTCCGCTTTGGATAGTAGCTGCCATCTCAGTAGCTGCGAGTTCTCCGGGTCCTGTCCTATTTCGGCAGGAACGATTAGGACGAAATGGCATCCCGTTTACCTTGTATAAGTTTCGCACGATGCGCGCAGCACAGGGCGGACTTCAGGTTACAGCGAGAGATGATGCCCGCGTCACTCCGGTAGGCAAGGTGCTGAGGCTGATGAAGCTCGATGAGTGGCCAGAGCTTTGGAACGTTGCATTGGGAGACATGTCACTTGTGGGCCCCAGGCCAGAGGTTCCCCGATATGTGGAGCTCGACGACCCGCTGTGGCAGCAGATATTTCATGTGCGACCCGGCCTCACTGATCCGGTGGCTGTGCATCTGCGCAACGAGGAGGAGTTGATGTCTCGCGTAGAAGGCGACCGGGAGATGTTTTACGTGCAGACGCTGTTGCGCTACAAACTGCTAGGAAACCTTGCGTACCTTAAGAAACGGACCTGGCGTAGCGATATCGCGGTGCTGTTTAAGACAATTGCTGTTGTAACTTTCCCCGGCAGTGCTCCGCCGCCCTCGCTGCAGGAGATCAAAGATTTTATGGCAGAGAAACATGGTGCGTAAGCAGGGTCGGAGTGCAAAGAGATGGAATTGAACGGGCTGAAAATAGACAGGGCCACTTCAAAGGATGAGGCTGCTCTCCTGGCGCTTATCAATCTGGTTCAGCCTCACGTGCCGTGGACGAAGGAGCACCTGTATTGGCAGTTCTTCGATTTGCCGGCTGGTCCGGCAAAGCTCTACGTGATTCGAGAAGGAGAGGCGATTGTTTCTCTTTACGCTGCCATCCCCCAAATTCTTGAGATAGATGGGCACCGGCTTGAGGCGCGGATGGTTCAGGACGTAATGACGCATCCGGACTTTCGCGGACGAGGCTTCCTGCATTACCTGGCAGGTCTATGCTTGGAGGATATCAATCAGTCTGACATCGCCGGCTACACGTTTCCGAATGATCGTTCGGAAAAGAGCTTTCGTCGGGGAGGTTGGTCGGAATTGTGCGAGGTGCCGGTTCGCAGCAAAGATTTAAGCGGACACATCCACTCGCGCGGCATCATTCGGATCGAGGCGCTGGATGAATTCTTCGGTGATCGGGCTACCGACATCTGGAGTGTCGCCGAGTTGGGTGTGGGTGTCCGGCGGGACGCACAATTTCTGAACTGGCGCTACGGGAAGCCGAACAACAAGTATTACAAATTCCTTATCGAGGGGGACCGGGGGTTGCTTGTTGTTAAGTTTTACTCGGATGGCAACTCCAGCGTTCTTCACATTCTCGAACTCGTACTGAGAACACGGGATCGCGATTTGCTCCCGGAAGTTCTCGCGTTCTGCTTTGATTTCGCTGCGAGCCATGGAGCGCTGACCGTTACGGCCTGGCTGCCGAACGCACACCCATACGCGTCGCAACTGGACGCTGCTGGTCTCGTTATCAAGTCGATGCGGAAGCGCTTTGTGTTCGTCCACGCCCCGGATGCATATGCGAGTCGGGTTGAAGATTCAGCTGCCTGGCACCTGACTCAGGGTGATAGCGATATCTTCTAAATGAAGGAGCACTTCTGGTATGAACGCTTTGGTCCTGGTTGCGCACGCCGATGATGAAACCCTCGGTGCAGGCGGAACCATCAGAAAGCTTGTTACGCGTCGGTGGGACGTTTCGGTTGTTGTTCTTTCTGATGGCATCGTACGGGCCAGAGGTACAGAGCAAGACAATCGTCCGGATGCCGTCGCCGCTTGCCAGCGCCTCGGCGTCGCTGAGCCGCGCTTCTTAGGCTTTCCGGATCAGAAATTCGATACGGTTCCGATGATGGATCTCGCCAGACGAGTGTCAGAGCTAAACCTCCGACCCGATCTTCTCATCACTCACGTGGACACTGACCTGAATATGGACCATCGCTTAACCTGTGAGGTAGCGAAGATCATCGGCCGACCTACGTCGAAACCCGTTGCAATCTTGGGTTGTGAAATACCTAATACGACGTTCTGGAACGGACGTCCCTTTCCGACCAATTACTATGTGGACATCACCCAAGAAATCGAAACGAAAATCGAGGCCTTCAGCCAGTACCGCAACGAATGCCAAGCCTATCCTCACCCGTGGTCGAGAGAAGGATTGAGCCTCTTAGCGAAATATCACGGCTTGCAATCGGGACTGCCCATGGCGGAGGCCTTCTTCGTCATTCGTGGGTACGAAGGTCGGATGCCTAGCTAGATACCGACCGAAGAATCCCCCCCCCGACAAATTCAATCGCTAAAGCCAAAAAGATTTACCCGATTAAGCGTTTAGAAATAACTAGGATAAATCGACAAGATACCTGCTGAAGTGTAACAACTTAACTTACAAATTGTCGCCAAATCGCGAGGCAAAACACGACAATTTCAGAGCCTGGTTTCTCAAAGCCTGCTCATCTCTTAAATGTTTACACCTTTATGCTTTCGAAAGCGGTCTAAAATTCAGACGTGAGTCTGGATTTTAGACGTTATGGAGTATCTAGGCGCGCATTTAGTGTTCAGAATGGGCTTCGCCGCTGGCGAGTTTAGGAAAACATAAAAAAAACCCTTTTCCACGAGTCTCGAACTCGGAAAAAAAAGAGTTCTGTGCACGGCCCAGAGATTGCTATACTAGCCTTCAGGCCAGCCACTGAAGAACTTCCTTTACAAGGAATACGCACCGAGGGAAGTCAAAAAATCATGAACTCCATCAACCAAAAAGCCAAAAATATAGTGCGTTTGCGTGGAAAGCGGCAGCTGGTCAGGCAACTACAATTTGCGGTGGATTTAACCATCCTTGTTGCAGCGTTTGTTCTGGCTTACCTATTGCGGTTCGATTTTGCGATTCCCAAGCAAGATATTTATCACGGATTGATTCAGCTCCCCGCCGTTGTATTAGTTCAATTCGGGATGTTGTTTTTAGCTGGAGTGTACACTTTCATCTGGCGGTATGTTGGGATGGCCGAGATGAAAGCGTTCCTCAGTGGAGCGTTGTGCTCAATGCTTCCCGTAGTCGCCCTGCGGGTGTGGCTTCCTGAAGAGTTTCAGCAATGGAGGGTACCGTTTTCGGTGATTGTGGTAGATACGTTTCTCGCGTTCGGGGGCGTATTGGGCGTGCGCCTGCTGCGACGCGCGCTTTACGAGCGGGAGCAAAAACAGAGCAAGCGAGCATCCTTGGACACCGGTAATGGCCACAAGAACCGAGTGCTGTTGATCGGCGCCGGGCGCGCCGGCATGTTGGCCGCTCGGGAGATCCAGAATCGTGGCGAATCAGACATGAAGATTATCGGATTTGTAGATGACGATCCTAATAAGCAAAGAGCCGTGATCTACGGAGTCAAGGTGCTCGGCGCCACGCAAGCCCTGCCGAGTCTGGTGCGTGAACTGGGAATCGATCAGGTGGTGATCTCAATCGCTCAGGCTTCGCGGCAGGACTTCAGGCGGATTTTGGACATATGCGAAGAAATTCCGGTTAAGGTTCAGATCATCCCGGCGTTTTACGAGATCCTGCAGGGAAGACTGAATATAAGCAGGATTCGCGACGTGCAGATTGAAGATTTGTTAGGGCGTGAGCCGGTGCGCCTTGATGAAGAAGGCGTGCGGCGATTTGTAAGCGGCAAGACAGTGATGATTACGGGGGCGGGGGGTTCTATCGGATCAGAACTGGGGCGGCAGTTAGCGCGGTTCGAGCCATCCTGCATATTATTAGTTGACCGATCAGAGTTTGGCTTATTCAACATCGACCGGGAGTTGCGCGATTCTTGGCCTGAGCTATCGCTTATGACGCTGGTCGCTGATGTGGGTGATAGGGACAGAATGCGCTCTATTTTCACCACCCACCGACCACAAGTGGTGATTCACGCCGCCGCGCACAAGCATGTGCCCATGATGGAGTCCAATTCGGGCGAGGCGGTGAAGAACAACGTATTAGCCACGCGCGAATTGGGAGACTTGGCTGGTGAATTTGAGGTCGATGTCTTCGTGCTCGTCTCAACCGACAAAGCTGTGCGCCCTACATCAATTATGGGCGCTACCAAGCGGGTCGCCGAAATAGTGGTGCAGGATTTGAACAGGCGCTTCGCGACTCGTTATGTAGCGGTGCGTTTCGGCAATGTGATCGGGTCGGCGGGATCAGTAGTTCCTCTCTTTCGCGAACAAATCCGAAAAGGCGGGCCCGTTACCGTTACTCATCCGGAAATGGTTCGCTATTTCATGACCATCCCTGAGGCGGCGCAACTGGTGTTCCAAGCCGGTGCGATAGGGCAGGGTGGTGAGATTTTTATCTTGAACATGGGCGAGCCAGTGTGCATTTTAGACCTAGCCAAAGAGATAATCGCTCTGTCCGGGCTGAGGCCGTTTGAGGATATTGACGTTGTATTTACCGGGCTCCGGCCCGGTGAGAAGTTATTCGAAGAGCTGGAAACGTCCGATGAGCAGATAGTTAGAACGCGCCACCCCAAGATTTTCATCGGTAAGATTGCCGCCTATCCGGAGGCAAACGTGCGCGCGGCGCTCGAACGACTGATCCTCTTTTCGAAGGATGGGGAGGAAAGAGAATTACGCAGATATCTCAACGCCTTGTTGCCGGAGGCGAGACTCTTTGAGGACGTTGAGGATGTGATCACACCAGTCTACGTGAGCGAGCGCTCTCTCGAGATAGAAGCGTCCATTAATTGATCTATAATCCTCGACAATTAAGCTGAAAATTTTAGAGCCCCAGCGCAAAGTATATGTGTCTCAGTGTGCCAAATTTGCGGAGCATAAGCTAAAGAGCCTACCGAATTTAGATACATCGCTTTAATTCCGGTAGGTTGACAAGAATGATCGGAAAGAGTGATTTACAGAATCAAGGGTTTAGCATATCACTTGCGACACGACTGCCGTTGGAGCAACTGCGCGGCGGCCTCGCGGTTCATGCTCAATCGATTATTCCGCCCCGTCCAAAACAGAGTTCGGTTCCTCTCTCCTTTCCTCAGGAGCGGTTGTGGTCTCTTAATCAATTAAATCCTGATGGTTTCGTCTATAGTGATCCTACGGCTATCCGCCTTACAGGGCGGCTAAATGTCGCCACACTCGAGCAATGCATCAATGAAATCATTCGCCGACATGAAGCTCTCCGAACCGCATTCACGGCAGTAGATGGTTCTCCAGCGCAAGTAATTCTCCCAACCTTGCAAGTAACGCTCCAGGAAATAGACCTAAGTGAATTTCCGCCAGCTGAGCGCGAGGTTAAGGCACGGCAGCTAAGCAGCAGCGAAGCTCAGCAGGCGTTTGACCTGGATCGAGGGCCACTGGTGCGGGTGGCCTTGCTGCGGCTGAGTGCTGAAGAGCACGTGGTGCTGCTGAGCATTCACCCCATTGTCTGCGACAAGTGGTCCATTGGGGTGTTCGAGCAGGAACTAACAGCGCTCTACGAAGCCTTCTCCGCAGGCAAGACTTCACCGTTGCCGGAGCTTGCCATTCAGTATCCGGACTATGCGCTATGGCAGAGAGAGTTTGCGCAAGGCGAAGTCTTTGAACAGCATCTTGCATACTGGAAGCAGCAACTCTCAGGAGCGCCCGCTGTTTTGAAATTGCCGACCGATCGTCCACGCCCGGCGGTGCAGAGTTTCCTCGTCTCGCGACAATCAATAATGCTCTCGGCGGAAACAACGGAAGCGCTGACGGGGTTGAGCCTTCGTGAGGCGGCGACGCTGTTTATGACGTTGCTGAGCGCCTTCCAGACGCTGCTGTGGCGTTACACCGGGGAGGAAGACCTCGTCGTTGAGACGGAGGTTGCCGGTCGCATCCAGGCCGAGACAGAGAAGTTGATCGGGGCCTTCGCCAATCACTTAGTACTGCGTACAAATTTGTCAGGCGACCCGAGTTTCCGAGAGTTGCTGAGGCGGGTAAGGGAAGTAACTCTGGGGGCATATGAGCATCAGGACGTGCCCTTTGAGAAGCTCATCGCTGAGTTTCAGCCCAAGCGGGGTCAGAGCCATGCGCCGATATTTCAAGTTTCGTTTGGGCTGCTGCAAGATGCGCCAGCGCCGGCTTTGAGGAATTCGGGCTCAAGAGCAAATCACCTGGTGGGTGATATCGCTGTAACGCGCTTCGATCTGGCCGTAAGGGTAACCGAGGAAGCCGAAGGGCTGTCCTGTGTCATTGAGTACAACACAGATCTGTTTGACGCGGCGACAATCGGTCGTATGCTCGGGCACTTCCAAGTTTTGGTCGAAGCCGTCATCGCTAATCCCGAGCAGCAGCTGTCCTTCTTGCCAATCTTAACCGAAGCAGAGCGCCACAAACTGCTCCTCGAGTGGAATGATACGACAGAGGATTACCCGCGTGAGCAGTGCATCCATGAATTATTCGAAGCTCAAGTTGAACAGACGCCAGAAGCCATCGCCGCCGTCTTTGAGAAAGAGCAGTTGACCTATGGTGAACTCAACAGCCGGGCCAATCAACTTGCCCACTATCTGAGAAAGCGCGGAGTAGGGGTCGACGTGCCGGTCGCCATCTGCATGGAACGTTCGACGGAAATGCTCGTCGGACTGCTCGGCGTTCTCAAGGTTGGCGCGGCCTATGTTCCTCTCGACCCTGGGTATCCGCAAGAGCGGCTTCGCTTCATGCTCAAAGATGCTGCAGTCAACGTGCTCCTGACGCAACGACGGTTGGTAGAAGCGATGCCTGAACACCAGGCGGAGCTTGTCTGTGTGGACTCCGACTGGCAGACCATTTCTGCAGAGAGCTCAGAAAATCCGGCGAGCGGAGCGCGGGCGGAGAACCTTGCCTACGTGATCTACACGTCCGGCTCAACCGGCAACCCCAAAGGCGTGTTGATTGAGCATCGGGCTTTGGTAAACCACAGCTTTGCAATTGCGGGGCACTATCAACTGAGTCCGGGTGACCGAATCCTACAGTTTGCTTCACTCAGCTTCGACGTGGCAGCTGAAGAGTTGTTTCCAACCTGGTTGAGCGGCGCCGCTGTTGTGGTGCAGCCGAGTCAAGCGGCCGTATCGCTTCGAGATTTTCAGCGCTTGGTCGAGCAAGAGAAGATCACAGTGGTCAACGTCCCAACCCCCTATTGGCACGAGTGGGTCAACGAGCTGTCAGCATCAGGAGGCGGCTTACCGCCCAATCTTCGTCTGGTGGTGGTCGGGACTGATAAGGCGCTAGCGGAACGGTTAGCGACATGGCAAAAGATAGTTGGGCGGCGTGTACGATGGATCAACGCTTATGGGCCTACAGAGGCGACGATCACGGCGACGACGTATGAAGTAGAAGGATTGAGAGAGGGCGAGCAAGTTGAGCTCGTGCCAATCGGGCGGCCGTTGCCTAATAAGAAGATCTATATTTTGGATCGGCATCTGCAGGCAGTACCAATTGGCGTACCCGCCGAGTTGCACATCGGCGGCCTCGGTTTAGCACGCGGCTATCTGAACCGCCCGGAGCTCACTGCCGAACGCTTCATCCCGGACCCGTTCAGCTCCGAACCGGGAGCGCGCCTCTACAAGACAGGTGATCTCGCCAGGTACCGGGCTGATGGTAACATCGAGTTTCTCGGACGCATTGACCACCAGGTGAAGATTCGCGGTTTCCGCATCGAGTTGGGTGAGATCGAAGCCGTACTCAGCCAGCACTTCGGAGTCCGAGAGGCAGTGGTGACCGCGCGCGAGGATGAGCCTGGCGACAAGCGCCTCGTGGCTTATGTGGTTCCAAACCAAGGGCGGATCATTGGGAAAACCAGTCAGATAGAATTATGGCCATCTGTAGGAGAGTATCAAGTCTATGACGAACTACTCTACGAGGCGATTACAGGTGATCAACGTCGAAATAGCAGTTACCAGGCGGCTATCAATCGGTTGGTCAAAGACAAGGTGGTGGTAGAAATTGGCCCAGGTAAGGATGCCATTCTCGCCAGGTTTTGTGTCGAAGGCGGCGCTAAGAAAGTGTATGCCATTGAGGCCATGGATGAATCCTACCAACAGGCCAAGGCATGTATCAAAAGACTCGGTCTGCAGGACAAGATAATTTTAGTGCCCGGCTATTCATCCGAGGTGCAGTTGCCCGAGAAGGCCGATGTGTGCGTGTCAAAACTCATCGGCACGATTGGTGGCTCTGAAGGGACGGTTGTTGTACTTAATGATGCCAGGCGTCTGCTCAAAGAAGATGGAAAGATGCTTCCGAAGAGATGCATAACAAAATTCGCTGCCGTTCGACTTCCCGAGGAGATTTCAGTCAATCCTGGCTTTACAGAGCTATCGGGATACTACGCCGAAAAAGTGTTCGAGGATGTCGGGTATAATTTTGATGTTAGGTTATGTGTTAAAAACTTTCCCGAATCAAATCTCATATCCAACACGGAGGTTTTCGAAGATTTAAATTTCGCCAACCGCATCGAGCCGGAATATGAAAGTAAAGTGACCTTTACATTCAGTAAGAATTCCAGATTTGATGGTTTTCTCTTATGGTTAAACCTCGACACCAGCGCCGGTGAAGTGATCGATAGCCTTAAACATTCCTTCAATTGGTTGCCTGTGTATTTCCCCATCTTTGATCCAGGGCTTGAAGTCTTCGAGGGTGAGGTGATCAACGCAGTGTGCAGCTCGACGCTTTGCGACAATGGTGTCAACCCAGACTACAAACTCAAGGGGACACTAATTAGACGAAGTGGCGAGGTTGTTGAATTCAGCCATGAATCATTTCATCATCAGCGCTCATTCAAGAAGCCAGGATTTTATGAGCGATTGTTTGCTGGAGACTCAATCAAGATAAACAGAAATGATGAGACAGAAGTCTCAGCCAAAAGTCTAAGATCATACCTAGGCAAGTACCTGCCGGAATACATGGTGCCATCGGCATTTGTGCTGCTTCCCGAGCTACCCTTGACGCCGAGCGGCAAAGTTGATCGCCTGGCCTTGCCTGC
>JBGTLM010000082.1:0-3467 GCA_041744135.1 Pyrinomonadaceae bacterium | reverse complement strand
AACACGTCGTTGCGAAAATACTCAAACACGTTGCCATGAAAGTCATTCGTCCCAGAGCGCGTCACAATCTGCACCTGCGCTCCCGGCTGACGGCCGAATTCAGGAGCATAGGTTGAAGTCAGGATGCGAAACTCCTGGAGCGCGTCCACCGAGACCAGGTTGTTAGTACCGCCCAGCGCGCTAGTGGCAGGGACAGCGCCAGCGCCGGATTGCCCGAGACCATTGCCGTTGCTGGCCGCGGCGTTAGCGCTGACACCATCAACCGTAAAGTAGTTGGCGTCGGGGCGCTGACCGTTGACGCTGAACTGACCCTTTTCGCTGAAGGAGGAGGGTGTGGCCACAACCCCGGGAGTCAGGGCAATCAGCGCGTTGAAGCTCCGGCCGTTGAGCGGCAGATTCTCGACGAACTGACGATTAACGACTGTGCTCACCGCCGGAGATTCGTTAATGAGCGACGGCTCGCTTGAGACTTGTACGGTCTCACTCACTTGCCCCGCCCTCAATTGTATTTGAAGCGACTTCTGATCGCCGATGTTGAGTACAACATCCTCAATTCGCACGGGCGCAAAGCCTTCGTGCTGCGCGGCCACCACATACTTCGCTGGCGGGAGAAGTGAAAAGCTAAATGAACCGTTATCGCTGGTCGTTGCTTGTCTCTCCAGACCGGTGGCAGTGTTGGTGATGGTGACATTGGCGCCGGTAACGACGGCCCCGTTTTGGTCAGTGACTCCGCCGCTCAGAGCTGCGGTCGCGGACTGCGCGGCTGGGAAGGCAAAAGGAAAAAGTAAAAAGGCAAAAAGCGCCACGACCTCCAAAAAGCGAAGGGCAAAGGGCAGAGGGCGAATCATGATCATATCCTCCGAAAAGTTTGTCGGTGGTTGTTGTAACGCCAAGAGCGTTTGCTAAGGCACCAAGGTGCGAAATGTTGTCAAAACTGATGTTCATGAACGAAATCATCTTAATCGCGACTGACTACAGAGCCGTTTGCGGTAGCCAATGGATGCTATCACTCAAGTTCGGCGCAAGCTTTCTCTCCAAAATTTGCGTGGAAACATAGCGTCTTTCAGCTGTGAATGAGTGCTGGCATCCATTGGCTACCGCGAACGGCTCTGCACTGAGCTCCGAGGTCACCTGGGATTTGGCATCGCCTGCTTTCATTCTCCCGAGTTTTGAAACAGACTCTAACGCAGGTGGTCCTGACAACGGGCTACTGACTATCAGCAATCTTTGCCGCCAGAAGTTCTGCGCGTTTGAGTAAGCGCCAGAACTTCGGTGTCCCAATTTCTGAAGTCGTTACGACGCCGCCGGGAAGCGTGAAGGCCGATTGAACGCTCCGGTTGCTCGCCGAAGCAAGATCCACAAGTTGCGCGCCGGCGCGTACCAAGTCTTCGTCGCTTCCGATATCAAAGTCTTGCGCGTCATCGGCGGGGAGCATGGGAAGAAACGAACCCAGATGTTGACGTAGCGCGGAGCTCGCCTGCTGGAACGCCTTCGCGTGGCCGCGAATCATCGCCAGCCACTGAGCCCGCGCCGGCGGCTCAAGCCGGCGCAACTCATCTTTTGAGAACCGCTCGGCCAAACGCTTGAGCGCCCAGGCATGCCGCAGCGCTTGTCGAGACAGATTCAGCGAACGGTTGGCAAAGCGGCTAATCTCTTGATCAATTTGATTGGGTGACAAGCCTCTGGCGGAAAAATAACGTCGCAGTTCTCTATCAACCGGAAGCTCATTAGCTGCGGGTTCAGCCTGCTGCACGGTCACCGCGGCGGAAGACGCTCCAGCTTGCGCATTCCGCCGCTGCTCAGCTTCTGCTTCGCTGCTGATGTCCACGTTAACCGTGCTGTTGGTCATAACGGACGCCAGAGCCAGCAGGATTTCTTCCTTGCGAGGCGCCGTCTCCACTATTCCTTTTACCAGCAGCAGCCCGTCCGGCGTGCGCGTCACATCTATCTGTTCACCGAGGTCAGCACGAGCCTGGCTCAACAGGCCGAGCACTTCAACTTCGAGTTCTAGTGTCGCCACTACGGGAGAAGGGGGGAGAGGGGGACGCAGAGACGGGGGGACATTCTCCGTCTCTCCGCGTCTCCGTGTCTCAGTCTCGCTGCGAAGCAACTCCGGCTCAGGTTCGAATATCGCCGGCGCCACGGCACTGGGAGACTTGTGTTCAAAGCTCGCCTCCTTGAGGCGGAACTCGCGCGTCTCGCTCCCCTGTCGAACCAGAAGTGTCTGTTCTATCGCATGAAGGTCAGCACGTCTCAGGACGAGGGTCGCGCGGAGCACTCTAGTCGAGTCTGGTATCTCCCCCGCCGAACTGACGACATAGGAGGTCGCGGTTTCCTCGACCCGCGTCTGGCCGGCGCGCTCGACTTGGGAAGAGAACTCCCTCGCGGATGGAGACAGTTGCCAGACGTTGTCGAAAGTGATTATGCCAGCGCCACGCTTCTCCGGGACAAGTTGAACTTGGGGCCGCGCGCCATGATGGTAGAGAGTTTGAATGCCATCGGCTCTTCTCCAATCACCTGCGATCAGACGCCCGTGTTCGTCGTAAAGCCGTCGCGCAGTGATGCCACGCTCGGCGCTTTGCCAGACTTCAATCCGGCGTCGCGCCAGAAGCTCTCCTCGGGTAGATTTCTCTTCCAGATCAATCGTCCGGTGCAGGACCTGATCGCCTCTGTTGGCCGCTGCCTCCTCTGCGAGCGCGGACTGACGCAACAACTCGGCCGCGGAAGCCTCTGGCTCTGGGCCGCGCCGAAACTGCACAATGACAAACACTGCGATCAGAAGGAGCGCAAACACGGCCGTCACGGCGCCAGGTCGCCATAACAGTCCCAAGTCCCATGTCCAAAGTCCAACGTCAGACAAACGCTGGCGCAGCTTACGCCAACGACCAGTGCGCCCAGCCAGCGGACTTTGGACTTTGGACTTTGGACTTTGGACTTCCGCGGAACCTTGGGACTCGACTCCAGACTCCATACTCCAGACCCCAGACTCAACTGCTTTGAATGTTGGGTCTTGATAAATCAACTGGAGGGTGGGCCATGAACTGCCGAATTTCAACGTCAGTTCAAGCGTTCGGCCATCGCTCAGCTCCGCGCGCGATGTTTGAACAGCAGAGCCATTGGGAGGCGGCTCTTCAGCATTCAGCAGCAGCAGGCGTATGCCTTGCTCGCTAAATACCTCGACGAAGCCAACTTCTTCGGCGAGGTTCGCGCTCAGGTCTAATTCAACCAACTCCGAACCGATCCTGTGCGAGCCTTGAATATAGCCGTTGACCGAAACACATAACTCTTGCGGGCGATGCTCGAAGGCTTCTTTCGCGCGACGGCGGTATTTGCTCACGGCAGTCTTCGCCGCATCACGACCACCCGCGTCTCCGCCGGCGCCTCCCGATGGGTTCTTCGGCGGACTATCTTTTCCGATTGAGTCTGTGGGATAGCGGTCTGAGAGCGTTGGTAGCTTGAGCATCTTG
>JBGTLM010000081.1:0-6902 GCA_041744135.1 Pyrinomonadaceae bacterium | reverse complement strand
CTTCCATCACTGCCTTTGCTCAGCAAGGCACTTCAACCATCCGCGGTACGGTAAAAGATCCGCAGGATAATGTTGTCGCTGGCGCTACGGTTACTCTCACCAATGCTGAAAAGAGTTTTAGCCGCACTCAGACTACGAATCAGGATGGGAGTTACGCTTTTAGTTCGGTGCCTCCCAGCATCTACCGTCTTGACGTTGAATCGGCCGGCTTTAAGAAAACCACGGTTACCGATGTCCGGGCACTGGTAGATTCGCCCGCCGATTTGGATGTGAGGCTCGAAGTAGGCGCAGTTACGGAGGTAGTCAACGTTGTTGCGACAGGTGGCGAAGCGCTGATCAACACACAAGACGCCACGATTGGCAACAACTTCGTGTCGCAGCAGATTCTGCAACTACCCCTTGAATCCCGAAATGTAGTTGAGCTGTTGAGCTTGCAGCCGGGTGTTACGCCGTCGGGTTACGTTAATGGTTCGCGCGCTGATCAGGCGAACGTTACGCTAGATGGAGTGGACGTCAATGAACAGCAGACCGGACTCGATGTTATAGCCGATCTAGCATTCAACAAAGAAGAGGCTTTCGCTAGCGTTCTGCGTTCGACTCCTGATTCAATCCAGGAATTTCGCGTTACCACCACCAATCCTAATGCCACACAAGGGCGATCCTCCGGTGGCCAGGTCTCTTTGATCACCAAGAGCGGTACCAATGAGTATCGCGGGTCGCTTTACGAGGTTCACCGAAACACGGTGACGTCCGCGAATGATTTCTTTAACAACCGCAGCGGCGTAGGGCGTCCAACTTTATTGCGCAACGTTTTTGGCGGTTCCTTTGGAGGACCGATCAAGAAAGATCGAGCATATTTCTTTTACAACTATGAGGGAAGGCGTGATGCCAGCCAGCAAGGAGTTGTGCGGACAGTCCCGCTAGCGAGTATAGGACGCGGCGAGGTTCGCTTTAACAATGTATCGGGAGGAGTTACCACGCTGACCGCAGCCGACATAAATGCATTATTTCCGGATGTCGGTGTGAATCCAATCGGACTGGCTGTTTTGGCCGACGCGGCTAGAAGATATCCGGCCAACGATACAACGACAGGTGATGGACTTAATACGGGCGGGTTCCGCTTCAACGCTCCCACTCCACTCAGATGGAACACTCACATTGCTCGCCTCGATCTCAACCTAACCGAGGACGGAAGGCATCTCCTCTTCGTGCGTGGGAACTACCAGCAGGATGTCATCGGTGGGGTGCCGCAATTCCCAGACACCCCGGCTCCAAATTTCTGGAATCACCCTACCGGCGTTGCAGTTGGTCACACTTGGACGATCAGCAATACGCTGATTAATAACTTCCGCTACGGTCGGACGCGGGAGGCTTTCACCAATCAGGGTGATTCAACCGAGAACTTTATTACGTTCAGGTTTGTATTCGAGCCGCGCCGGTTCTTACGCACATTGAGTCGCACGACGCCCGTGCAGAACTTTACCGATGATATTTCATGGGTTCGCGGCACTCATAACCTTCAATTTGGCACCAACATTCGCTTAATCCGCAATGACCGTACCACCTTTAGCAACTCTTTTGACGAGGCCATAGCCAATCCCTCCTTTTATAACTTCTCAGGAGCGGTTTTGAGTGATCCAATCGAAGCGCTATTCGCTGGCACGGCCAATGAGGTTGCGGGCTCTACCTCTCCGATTAAGAATGCCGTATCCGCCGTGATCGGTCGTTTTTCACAATACAGCGGCAATTTCAATTTTGACATTGACGGAAATATTTCGCCGCTGGGTCAGGGGATCAGTCGCGAATTTGCAACCGAAGAATATGACTTTTATGTTCAAGACACCTGGAAGTTCCGGCCGAACCTCACCTTTACTCTAGGACTGCGTTATGGACTCAGCAGACCTGTGTATGAAACCGGCGGGTTGCAAGTTAAACCGACCGTTAGCCTGGGGGAATTTTTCGAGCAGAGAAAAGAGGGGGCCGCAGCCGGTCAACCGTTCAATGAGCTAATCACGTTTGATCTGGCAGGACCAAAAAACAACCGCCCCGGATTCTATGAAATGGACACGAACAATTTTCAACCTCGCCTAGCCTTTGCCTGGTCACCCGAATTCAAGAGCGGTTTTCTGGGCAAGCTTTTCGGAAGTGCGGGTGCCTCCGTGATTCGTGGCGGCTTTGCCATGACCAACGATTACTTCGGTCAGCAATTAGCCGTTCAATTCGATTCGCTGAATGCGTTGGGCTTTTCTTCCGCTCAGACCATTTCTGCTAACACATTTGATGTAGTCCCTAACGACGACGGGCTTCTGCCACCGCAATTCACCGGTTTCGCGCAGAATGTTCGTTCATTGCCCCTCATCAATGTTCCCAGCAACCTCAACTTCCCGTTGACATTTCCTGCTGATGAGGCGCAACGAATTGAGTTCGCGCTCGATGATTCGCTTATATCGCCAACAAACTACAGCTGGAACGTTTCTTTCGGCCGGTCGCTGCCCGCCGGAATGTTCTTTGAGGCCTCTTACATCGGACGCTCCGCTCGGAACCTACTTGGCCAGCGGGACATTATGGCCCTCAATAACCTCGTCGATCCGAGTTCCAAAATGGACTGGTACACGGCAGCCGGGTTATTGCATGACGCCCGGGCGCAGAACACACACATAAATAACGTACAGCCAATACCCTACTTTGAAAATCTGTTCCCGGGGCTGGGAAATAGTTTCTGGGGCGACCCGTCTTTGACGGCCACGCAATCGGTCTATCAGATAGTGGCGAGGGAAGACTTTCTCGGCCAGGAATTCTTTAATGTCCTGGATTGGACTTTCGTTCAATTGCTGTTGGACGATGAGTCATCAATCGGACCAAATATCTTCTTCCATCCGCAGATTGCCGCGCTGGCCGCATTTAGCACCTTCGCAAAATCGGACTACCACGCCGGCACGCTGAGCTTCCGACAGCGTTACAAAAATAAGTTCTCCTTTGATTTCAACTACACACTGTCCAAGTCAATGGATAACGCATCCGGACTGCAAAGCAGCTTGGCCTTCGACACAGCCTTCGTTCTCAACGCCTTGCGACCTGAAGACAATCGATCGGTATCCGATTTCGATATCAGGCATATCATTAATGCCAACGCGATATGGGAACTGCCAGTAGGACGTGGCAGGAGTTTTCTCGGAGACATTCCGTCGGCCGCAAATGCCATTTTAGGTGGTTGGCAGGTATCCAGCATCTTCCGCTGGAATTCCGGATTACCAGCCCCGAACATTTTCGACGCCGCACAGTGGGCAACTAATTGGAATGTCCAGAGCTTCGGGAGTCGTATTAACCCCATCCAGTCTACGCCCACACGTGGCGGTATCGACGCGCCTAATCTGTTCTCGGACCCACTAGCGGCCTACCGCAGTTTCCGTAATGCTCGTCCAGGAGAGACAGGCGACCGGAACGTTCTCAGGCAACCGGGTTTTGTGTCTATGGATTTGGGTTTGTTTAAATCGTTCACGATGCCCTGGAGTGAAAACCATAAACTCCAGTTTCGTTGGGAGGTATTTAATCTGACCAATACTCAACGTCTGAGAGTGACTCCGGATGGCGTTACTCGCGAGAGCTTTGGTCTGGACATTGATCCGCTGCTGACCGAGCCGGCCCCGACCTTTGGGAACTTTAACGCTATCCAGGGCACACCACGCGCAATGCAATTTGGACTGCGATATTCGTTCTGAAAGTCATACAAGCAGACGAGGCACTCTCATATTGAAAATGGGCTAGAACGGTTATTCTAGCCCATTTTCTGCAGCGCACAGTGATAACCCAGGTGAATAACCAAGAGTAACGAGTTTCTAAAGAAAAAGACTGACTATCCAGACAGAAAAAAGCTCGAGCAGTATATTGCTTTTAACAAGCCGCAGAAATAATAATCACGAAGATGCACCGAAAAAGAAAGAGAAGATTGCTTAGTATCCTCTCCTTCTCTGTTCTACTTTCCGTATGCATGCTCAATTGGCCTCAACAGGCCTTTGTTCCCTCGCCTGGTTCCGAAGTAGTGGCGGTCAGGGGCGCGACACTAATCGATGGATCCGGACGACTGCCGGTGAAGAACTCACTGATTCTTGTCAAGGGCGACTCGATCCTAGCTGTAGGGAGAGTGGGGCGGTTGAAGATTCCCGAGCGTGCCAGGCTAGTTGATGCGCGTGGTTTAGTGCTGGCGCCGGGGTTCATCGATACTCACAGCCATTCCGATCGCGGTCTCGACTCAGACCCTGGAGCTAAAACTCAGGTTTCGCAGGGCATCACCACGATCGCCGTTGGACAAGATGGCGGCTCGGAGTTTCCGGTGGGCGAGTTCCTCGAAAAACTTGATCGCTCTCCCGCGGCGCTGAACGTGCTTACCTTTGTTGGCCACGCGACGGTGCGGTCAAAGGTCATGGGTGAAGATACTAGCCGCCCAGCTACGAAAACCGAGATCGATCAGATGAAATCGCTCGTCGACCAGGCAATGCAGGAAGGGGCTTTTGGTTTGTCGAGTGGGCTTGAATATGAAACGGGTAAGCCTGCGACAACCGAGGAGGTGATCTCCCTGGCGCAAGTTGCCGGACGACACGGGGGAATTTATATCAGCCATATTCGAGATGAGGCGGATAAGACTCTTGAAGCGCTCGCCGAGGCAATTCACATCGGGCGCGCGGGTCGCTTGCCCGTGCAGGTCTCTCATATCAAGCTGGGCACTGTCGCCGTTTGGGGAAAAGCGAACGAGGCGATCGCGCTTATCAACAAAGCCCGCCAACGTGGGCAGGATGTGACCGCGGACTGCTATCCCTACGACGCGTGGAACTCCACAATCCGAGTTCTGATTCCCAGTGGCCGGCACGACGACCCCACTGAAGTGCGCCGCGGGCTCGACGATGTGGGGGGAGCCGGAAATATCACCATCGTCAGTTGCAAAGCCCATCCTGATTACGACTTTCAGACCCTGGAAGCGATCGCCCAAAAAGAAGGGATCTCTTCTGTGGAACTCTACATGAAGATCGTTCGCGATGGAGGGGCCGGTATAGTTTGCCGGTCGATGAAAGAATCAGACATCCGGATTTTCTATCAACAGCCCTGGGTCATGGTGAGCAGCGACGGAGGCATTGGGTCGCTTCATCCCCGAGGAGCGGGTACCTATCCCCGTGTGCTGGGTCGCTTCGTGCGAGAGTTTCAGTGGTTAACGCTTCCGGAAGCGATTAGGAAGATGACTTCGCTGCCGGCCGCCCGGCTTAAACTGCAGCGTCGGGGATTGATTCGTACGGGCTTCAAGGCCGACATTGTTCTTTTCGATCCGCTGAGCGTAATTGACCGGGCTAGCTTCCAACAGCCACAACTTATCTCCGAAGGCGTTAAGAGCGTGTTCGTGAATGGGGTCGAGGTCTGGCGGGATGGCACTACGACAGGAAATCGACCTGGGATTGCGATACGGAGGTTGCCCCGACATCACCAGTAGTTGCAGCCACCACGGCGAGTTTTTCTCCTAACGAACTCAACTGGAGCGAAACTAAAGGTCGGCTCTTGACGTTAAGGTTCCAGAACCAGGCGCTCTTCAGGATTTCAAAAACCACGGAGACCTCAATGAAAAGAATAATTCTAGTTGTATTGCTGGTGGGCATTGCCGGAATAGCGGGAGTGGTGCGCTCGTACTCGAAGGCCGGCCACACCATCAGCGAACTGCCCAGAGCAATTAGTGGCGACTCCCACCCGCAGGGGGAGGCTCGAGAGGAGATTCGAAAGAATTACGAACTGTCTCCAGGCGCGAGGGTCGAAGTCTCCGGAATCAATGGCGCGGTTAAGATTGAGACTGCCGACGTCAAAACCGCCGAGGTCCATATTGAGCGTTTAGGCAAGAGCTCTGAGGCCCTGAGTCGCCGCAAGATCACAATTGAAAACAGCCCCAACAGCCTCAAGATTCGCGGCGAAAAAGGCGATGCGGGCCTCTTCGCGCGTCTATTTGGTTCCAGTCCTACCGAGCGGGTTACCTTAAGACTGCCGCGCCAGATTTCACTGGCGGCCGAGGGAATCAACGGCGCGGTCAATGTCGGAGAGATTGATGGGCCTATCGAAATTCACGGAATCAATGGACGGGTTGAAGTTGCTCAAGCGACGGGCTCGGCCAAGTTTAACGGTATCAACGGGAACATCTCGGTGGCTCTGAACAGGCTCGAGAAAGACGGAGTCCGTATTAACGGTGTGAATGGGAACATCGAGCTACGCTTGAGTGAAGGCGTCAGCGTCGATCTCGAGGCTCACGGAATGAATGGCAATGTGGTTTCCGATCTTCCGGGCTTTGTTCTGGAGAAGGCGAAGCATGGCAACTACTCCGCGCACATAGGCTCAGGTGGAAGTTCCATCTCGGCTAATGGCATCAACGGGAATATTCGTTTGACCAAAGCTATGACTGCATCCACCAAGGTTGATACTGCTAAGGCTAAGAGCTAATTCAGAAAACTCTCAAGCGGCAATACTTCGCAGGTCAGGAAGGCGGACCCTGTCCCCGCTCTTACGTTGAGTGGCCTTCAAACTTGAGGCGGAGACAGGGTCCACCTTCCTGACCTGCGAGGTGACTAAGTTTGAGAGGTTCGAATTACCCTTAACCACTCACCTTAGTTCTTGCTGCGCCGTAACTTTTTACCATCATCAGGTAATAAGAAATTAGAGGAACAGAATGTTGTTTGTGAGTAGCTGTCGAGCTGCTTCGCGGGGAGATCTGTCCACGACGTCCACGCATCGTTTATTCGATATGCTTCGAGAGCATGAACTTGCCGGGTTAATGAGAGCATGGATAGCTCCCAATGTCACAGAGTCGCTGGATCGGCGACTGGCTTATTCCTTTCTTTCATGTTTCCCGTGAACAGCAACCTTAAGAGGCGACACAC
>JBGTLM010000080.1:0-3750 GCA_041744135.1 Pyrinomonadaceae bacterium | reverse complement strand
CTGGCCAAAGTCCGCTCCGTTCTTCGCAACTTCATAAGCCTCCTGTATTGTTGGTCCGTAACCATCGCCCCTCCGCACTGTTGAAGTCCGGCGATAGTCACTCAGGTTGTCAAAGAACGGGAAATCTAGTTGTCGTCAACCGGGAATTCTAATTGTCGCCACTCAAGCCCTGCTTGATTCGATTTATGACACAGTTATCAACTTTCTTCCTAGTGTTGCGTTTCTGAAATTCTTTGACAAAGTCTTTCTACCTTCTGGAGGATTGAATCAGCTGTTGCCGTCCAGACGAAAGGTGTAGTGTTGGTATTGTAGTGCTGGACGAAGCTGTCGATTTTGTTAACTAGATCTTTGACACTTTTAAAGGTTCCGCGCCGAATTGCTCTCTGGGTAATGAGATTGAACCAGATCTCAACCTGATTGAGCCACGAGGCATAAGTCGGAGTGTAATGGACATGATAGCGCGGGCGTGCGGCCAACCATCGCTTGACCCGCGGGTGCTTGTGAGTGGCGTAGTTGTCAACCACCAGATGGATATCGAGTTTGCGCGGGACATTATCATCAACGCGCTGAAGAAAGGCGAGATATTCCTGATGGCGATGGCGGCGTTTACAAGCGGTAAGGACATGCCCACTGACGATATCCAGAGCGGCAAACAGCGTGGTGGTGCCGTGACGCGTATAATCATGGGTGACACCTTCGACATAGCCCAAGCCCATCGGCAGCACGGGTTGGGTGCGATCCAGGGCTTGAATCTGAGATTTTTCATCCACACAGAGAACCACGGACTTGTCCGGCGGATTCAAGTACAGCCCCACAATATCGCGCACCTTTTCCACGAAGAAGGGATCGGGTGAGAGTTTGAAATGACGTTGCCGGTGGGGTTGCAGTCCGAATGCCCGCCAGATGCGATATACCGTCGGCGCAGATAGGCGGGTGTGTTGGGCCATTGAGCGCACGGTCCAATGCGTTCCATCTTTCGGTTGGGTGGCCAGAGTTTTACGGACTAATGCCGCCACCCTCTCATCCGGGATGGAGCGTGGCCGCCCGGGCCGCAGTTCGTCGTGAAGCCCCTGTAGTCCCTGTTTAAGAAAGCGTTGGCGCCACAGGCAAACTGACTGCTGGCTGAGATTCAACTGTTTCGCGATAACCATATTCGCCAGGCCCTCGGCTGCCAACAGCACCAAGCGCGCGCGTACAACGAGGCCGTGCGGTAACGATCGTGATTTAGCAACTGCGTTCAATTGCAGCCGTTCCTCCTCCGAAAGAGCAATCGTTGGCTTTGGACGTCCAGTAATCATGGGATTCCTCCAGCATCAAGATGATCCCATGATACGAGGGGCTGATTATTTATTCAAGCTATTTATGAAACATAACACTAGCTGACTGAAGAAAAGGGAAAGTGGACGCGAGCAACCGTAGTTTTTGTCTATCCGCCCGCAGGCGGATTTAGTTCAACAATGGCTTGCAGCGGACGCGGCGATAGCATCCTCTTCATCGTATTTCCTGCGGCGTAGCTAGCCTGGGTTCGCGCCGCGCCGCTGATGCCCAGCGTTCGGCGCGCCGTTGGCAAGAACTCTCACCGCAAATCTAGAAGGCGCCTGCCGTGAACTACTGCAGCGATGGTTATGACCTCGCCCTGAACGCGATAGATGACTCGATAGCTATAGGCAAACCACTCTCGAATATTCTCGTCTGCTATTTCAGGAACGATGCGGCCCGCTAGCGGGAAATGCGAGAGGTTGCGAGCCGTAGCAAGAATTGTCTTCACCACTGCCGCGGCATAGGCGACGGAATCGACAGAAATGTATTGCGCTATCGCTTCAAGGTCCTCGGAAGCTCGCGGAGACCAAACTACTCGATAAGCCATTTGCTTAGCCGCTGCTCAACCTCTTCTTGAGAGATGGATCCCTGAGAATCGGCAGCCTCCAAACCATTTCGCACCTTCTCGATTACATACAGGTGATATTGAATGTCCTCGATCGAACAATCGTCCGGCAACTTTGTTAGTAATGTTTTGACTTCTTGCTTTGCTGTACTCATGATGCCCAGCAATTTACCACGGAACTGATTCATTAGCGTAAGCGCCGAACGCCCGAATTCAGCCGCCCGCCGACGATACCGCACAAGCAAGCCGAAGCCAGAGAACGTTGATGAGAGGCAAGCTGAGGCGGGTCGGCTGCAATTCGTTGGAGCGGACCGCCAATTAGCTAGCCTCCTAAAGATAAGGAACTCAGGCGGCCGCTCAACTGCAATTCGTTGGAGCGGACCGCCAATTAGCTAGCCTCCTAAAGATAAGGAACTCAGGCGGCCGCTCAACCGCAGCGTTATGTGGCTCGCTTGAAACTCCAGTAATATCCTCACAATGGATTTTGAGCTCATAGGCGAAATTACCGAGGTCAAAACGATTGCTACGGGAACGGGTGTTCGCGACCGAGCACGTCTTCGTAAGTTGTATGGGAGAGCTAGATGGCGGAAAGTTAAGGGCGTTGCTCAGGTGCGGCTACCTAATGGTAGGATACGCTTGGCGGAGATTCATTGGTATGAAGCGCACGGGATTGGTAAGAGAGAATTCAAATTGAAGTTGCCTTTTTTAGATTAGCCATGAAAAAGAAAGAGCCGGCTCACTTTGTGGTATGCCTCGATAACGAAGGATACCCGGCATCGTTGGAGGTCGGGAAGCTTTACCGTTTCATTCCGGATGAGGAAGCAGAAGCGGAAGGGCTGATTCGCGTGTTTGATGAGAGCGGCGAAGATTACGCGTTCGATGCGGAACGGTTTCATCCCATCAGCCTACCAGCAGTAGTCGAGAAAGCACTGCTGGCGGCCTCTCACTCCTAAACGCCGCCGCCCAACGAAGCGCTTGCAGCTGACGGCGCGATAGCATTTTTCTCAAGTATCCTTTTACCCTCAGCTCGGATGCTGATCGCGCGCCGCAGCTGAAGGCAGGCGTTGGGCTGCTTCGCTGTCGTAATCTCGTGGTAGGATGCGTTCGAGGTAAGAGGAATGACCTTCACAGTTGAGTATGAGCGAGAGGACGACGGTCGCTGGCTGGCGGAAGTGATTGAACTTCCTGGCGTGCTTGCGTATGGACAGACGTCAGATGAAGCCATTGCTAAAGCTCAAGCTCTCGCCCTTCGGGTCCTAGCAGATCGGCTCGAGAATGGTGATAGTGCTCCGGAATTTGTCACCATCTCTTTTGCTGCGGCATGAGTCAATGGTCGTCAGCGAAAGCGAGAAGCGTTCTCGCCGCGCTTCTCCGCATTGGCTGGAGTGTCAAGCGTGAATGCTCTCACAAGATCCTCTCCCGTCCTGGTTGGTCTGATGTGGTTTTCGCCTTTCATGATAAAGACGAGATTGGTCCGAAGATGCTGGCTCGCATGGCCAAGCATACGGGCCTCGAGCCCAAAGATCTGTAGGTGAACCGTTCCTTCAGAGGGCAGCCCAACGAAAACCTTGCAGCTGACGGAGGGATAGCACGTTTCTCAAGCGGCCTTGTTCCTTCAGCTTGAATGCTGATCGCGCGCCGCAGCTGAAGGCCCGCGTTCGGCGGAACAGAGTCTTAAGTTCCGACTCTAAAAGCCTATGAAGCGGAGCACCATAATTCTGGCTGTCGGAGTTCTCACGTTCATTGTCGGCGTGACCACGGTTGCGGTTTTGAAGGTTAGGCGCTCGGAAAAAGATCAGAATACACAAAGCCCAATTGCCGCAGATTCTGTGGTTGCCCTTTGCGATCTCATACAGAATCCCCTT
>JBGTLM010000079.1:0-8294 GCA_041744135.1 Pyrinomonadaceae bacterium | reverse complement strand
AAGGAGGGTTCGAGCCACGGGCGGTTTCGAAGGAGACGGCTCGTAACAGATTTGTCGACCGCGTCGAAGTGCCGGATCAAGAGGGGTACTGCACGTGGGGAAATCATATTCTACCCCTTCGCACTTGGTGGCCGTCTAACGTTTGAGTCTAAGGTATCCCCACAAATCGACTGACATGTAGATGTTGTGCACAACTTCGGGGGGAGTTGTAAACATCTCTCCGGCACGATATGTGAAGTAGCGAGGTTCAAGCGCGTCATCATGGAGCTCCGCATAGCCGATCCACTCGGATTGGACGATGAAGGTCTCCTTCACTTTCTTGTGATAGTGGCTCTGCTGCCATGCGCCGCCAGGTGGCGCCTCAGTGCGGATGTATGCTGTCTCGTCATGCTTGCTCTTCAGACGGAACCGCAGTTCTCCGCTAGGCATCAATTGCTCGTGCTCGCAGGTGATGCCGTGGTTGCGTTCTGCGTCTTCACATGAGATGGTGGGCATAGACTAGTCTCCTACTCCCGGGGGCCTAACGCCTCAGTTCACCGGGCGGCAACAGGCGGCGAAGCCGGCTGTTGCCGCTCCGGTGCAACTGGTTGTTGGGCGTCTTCACGGCCGCTTCTGAAGCACCAGTTGAATCATGCTGAACAACCGATGGAACAGATAGTCCACATGCATCGAGTCCGTGATTGTTGTTTGGGTGACTTCGGAGTGCCGGATCTGGAGCGAGTTACCAATATCCGTTAGTGCTCGCGCCTCGTTCTCAAGCAGCGCTCGAAAAGTTGGTTCGCGTGCGGCTTTGTCCAGGAGCGTTGCGACCGACTGCTTCTTGTTTCCCGGCGCATCGAGCGACTTGATGCGTTCCCAGCAATCCCATAGCCGCTCCAGCGCCTCACGGCGAATCTTTGGGTCTGGGCTCAGGAACTTTAGACGGCTATCCTCGAGCATTTGGTCCAAGGTAGCATCACCTGTTTGGAACAGAGCCTCGGAGAGACTGGCGCCGAGAATGGGCGGCGCAAGTCGCACAATCTGGCCATCGGGGCCCAGTTCGAAGGCTACCCCGTTCCGAGCGAAGATTCGATTCACATCGTCACGGAACTGCCTCTTTCCAGCTTCCACGTCGAATATAAGGTGATGATGGCTGAAGAAATCGTGATAACTCCCTTGAATGGGCTTCGCAACAAAGCGATAGCAGAACTCGACGAAATCCAACACGAGCAAGGTCTCTGGAGCAGACTCTTTCTCCTCGCTGAAGAATCCCGACTGGACTCTAGCCGTCGTTTCGAGCGGCCACGCAAGTCCCGGCATTTCCGCCCGGATCGCAAGCCCAAGGGCGCTTTCGTCAGTACCGGTCGTGGCTCCTCCATCCCGGCAGACAAGTGCGAATTTCGACCCGAACGCCCGGTAGTGACCAGCGATTGCACAAGCGCGACAAGACCACCCCAGACGACTGGTGAGATCGTCTCCACAGTACGAGGCTTAGGGCCGCGTTCGCGATCGCTGAAGTAGTCGGTCACGGCTATTGAGACGCCCAACCGTTTGAGCTCAGCGGCGCGGGGCGCTCTTCCACGCGTCCGCTGGAGCGCGGGGTTGGGCGCGATTTGGCTCAAGCCAGAAGTCCTCAAACTTATTGGATGTAACTGCGAGCCACGCCTCAGCCCGTTCCTCGGGTATCGTGCCTCGGGTGCTCCGTCCAGTTCGAATGAGGTGTGCTACGCGCGGCGCTAGATTCTTGAAGGCCGTGTATTCATCATGTTCAGACCAGTCCCATTCGATCGGCTTGTTGTCGCGAATAGACTCGCGAAGCCGCTGATACACCTGCCTGAACTTCCCAAGATCTTCTATGGCGGTCAGCTCTAGGCGGCGTTTGGACGCCAGTTCAATGAAAGTTGCCTCAACACCAGCTTCGGCCGCGCACGCCCTTTCCAGAAGCTTCCATCTGCTTGCGTCCGGAAAAGCGTCCGGCCCTACGTCGCGCACGTAGTAATTCCAAAGCTTCCACACGGAGAAGAATTCACCGTATAAGTCGTGGAACCTCTTCGCAGCAGCCAGATCGAGCTCTCGTCGCTTGAGTTGGAGGTTCCACAACGAAGTCAAGCCAGCTCCCACAAGTCCCGTTGCGAGTACTCCAAGTAGCGCCGGAATCGACGCGAGCAGGGCTTCGGTCAATTCATCCATTCCTGCCTCCGATGCGATCGCGGATTGAGGCCATTGGCGCCCAACGATCAAGCTCACCGGCGCGGCGTTCTTTGCCGCGTCCGGTGGAGCGTTTTGTTAGGCTATTCGTTTCGCGGCACAAGGCGTTCTCCTCCAAACAGCAACTACTTGATGCGCTTTTGCCTGCTGATGACGAAGTAATCCGATGTGGATTTCATGGACTGGATGAATACCTCGCCAATCATCAGGATTTCAATGGCATCGCTGCCTGGTTGTCCAATGGCTCGGATAACCGGTTTCCTACCAAGTGACAATCCTTTGGTTGGGTCGGACAAGAGCCGCCGCTGAATCTGATAGACCGTATCGTCGGGTATGACTTCCTTTTTGTTGAGGTCATATACCCGTGTTCGAGTGATGGTGTTCCCTTCCAGATAGTAAGTGATCTCGAACTGACCCTTAGACCGTTTCATCGCTCCATCGGCATAGAAGTACCCTTCCACTTCCTGTGCACTGATGGTTTCTCCAGCCAATGCAAGTCTACAAGTCAGCAACACTACCAGAGCGATCAGGAAAGTAGGTCTAGTCATGTGGTGCTCCGTTCCTTCTTGCTTATGGCCTAACGACCAAGCTCACCGGCGCGACGATCAGGAGCGTCCGGTGCAGCGCCTTGTTGGGCCTCTACATTACTCAGTCTTGGTAACTTTGACATCGTTAACGCAGACTTTGCCTTTGCCCTGCTGGAGCCCGATGCGAAGGACGACTACCTTGCTCGGCTCAAGGTCGAAAATATCGAAAGTCAGAGGTGTCCAGCCGAAAGAGCCGTCGAAGTCCGCTTTCGGCCATGCGACCTCCTTGCCACCTATGATGACAACAGCATGAAACTGACCGCCCTTAAAGTCACGAGAACCCGTCATAACCTGTTCGGCTTGAATTTCAGCTTCTATCCGCACACTGCCGGTGACAGGGGGCAGGCGATGCGTAATGAACGTCAAGCCATTACGGTCGTTGCGCGAGATGCAAACTACCTTTCCGCGTTCGTTCGCCTCACCAATGATTACCTCGCCGCCGTTGTCCAGTTTTCGTTCCCACTGGGAACGCAATGAGGCGGCACCGTCCTCAAAATCGTCCGAGAAGATCACTGTATCCGCATATGCAGGCAAACTGAGTAAAAGAGCTAGTACTGCTGTAAGGTGAAAATGCATGATGACTACTCCACTTTCTCGATGGGGGTTACCGGCGCATAGTCTGGCCAACCCCTATTGGTAGGGGAAGCGGTTGGTGCAGCTTGCTTTGAAACGGCCGCGCTACTTTGCCCGATCACGCGGTTGGGTTTTGGCGTTGCCGCGCTATTGGCCGATGCGCTAGGGGCAATGGTTGGAGCCGACTGCCGCGATTGAGTCTGAGGAGCAAGTTGTATTTGCGGATTGACGACAATCTGCGGGTTCATCTGTATCTGCGGGTTTACCTGCACAGGCGGTGATTGACGCTCAGTTTTGGCGGGACCATCTCTCTGAATGAATGCTGCGACGACGGCCGCTACAGCCCCGATAACCGCCACGACAATCGCTACGTGTGCTGACGACATGTGGTGTTGTCCAAGTGCTATGAGGCCCAACGCCTCGCATCACCTGCCGCCAGAGTGTCGAAGACACGGAGGGAACCCAAAGCGACGCTTTGGGCGGTCAGGTGCATGCGCGAGTTAGAAGTCTCGACTCTCAAGCACATTGCCGAAGAACCAGATTCCTGATCCGGGAAGGACCCAGAGCAGCAAGAGAATACTCCACGGAACGGAAGCATAGAGTAGCGCACCGCCTAGCAAGAGCTCGAATACAAGGATGAGGTACGCGTTCCCGTGTTCTCTAAGATGTCGGTAGGATTCGATGTATTCGCCTTTCCGGGCATCAGCATTGGCTCGCTTCGTGACCAAGCGATCGTAATAGTCAAAGATGGCCTGATCGCGTCCAATTAGAGAAAAGTAGACCAGGAACACTTGGGCGACAAACGCGAGAGAGACGAGAAGTAACAGCGAGTCTGCGACATAGAACTGCACGTTCGTCCATGGATCTCCGTCCGAGCGCAGGGCGTACCAAAGGGGAACGACCTGAGCTGCGGTGAGCAGAGCGACGGAGATAAGGAATACCGTTGTGGCAACTTTACTCCGCGGTCTCTTCGCAAGAAGGAGACCGCGCGTCGCATGGAAGACGAGGATGGGCGAGCCTGCTATGTAACAGAATGCGAGCCCAGCCGCGGCTAACAACGTCGCGTTCAAGCCGGTAGCACTGGCCACAATCACCTTTATCTCCTCTGGCATTGAGACCTGGTACCCGATCAGCGGGCCTGTGTGCTTCGCCAAAAATAGGATTACCAGAGCTCCCGCGACGGTGCCAACGAAGTACCGTACGAAGTAGAACTCCCACCAGCGGTTGTCGCGTATCCCGCTCTTGCGCTCGTCATTCTGCGCCCCTTCGGACTTCGTGACCTCCGCCATGTGCCTCCCTTCCTCAGACTTCTAACGATTAAGCTAACCGGCGCGCGCTCTTTGCGCGTCCGTGTTGAGCGCCTTGTTGGGCGCGCATGTGTGGACTTGACCCGCTTTTGTGGACTCTTCACTGTGCACAACTGGAGGGTCTTGTATTGAGACTACCAACTGTCCACGAAAGCGGGGGAAGTCCAGTGTTATTGCAAGCCCAGGCTCTTTTTACACGACAGTGGCACTAAATGGCAAAAAGGCAAGCCTGACCTGCTTATGACCCGCTTATTGAGATACTACTGACCACTTATAAGATTAATCTGAGATACGTCTGACCACTCAGCAGTCTCGTTCGGGATATCACAATAGACTTGCTTGTTAGATGTGATCGCTGCAAGCGCGACCGCTAATACCTCACGAGTCAGATTGGGTGCGCTCTTGAAATTTCTCCCCGCGGGAAACGTAGGTGATTTTAGAAATAAAGCAGCTCGCCCATCAGGCGTGATCCCGCCATTAGAAACCGTACATAAACCTTGAAAAGCCATTTTTAACCCTCCTTCTGGGTTGAGTTAAAGACATAAGAGCGCGCCCTTCGCTCATGGCTGGCACAGCAACAGAGGCGCGAGAAACGAAATATCAGTCAACGAAACACCGGGCCCCCACGCGGGCAGTTGCGCGGAAGCCCAGCTATCGGTCGTAGGCCAAGAGCCGAGTGAAATTGTGCGCAGCGCCGCCTGCACGGCGTTGTGGAGGCCAACGGCATCGGAATTCTGGAGCGCCGTAACGCTCCACCCTGCCGACGAGTGCGTGCCGCCCGGTCTCATGCCGGGGAGCGTGCCGCCGTGGCCGATTATCGTCTCGCCCGCGCTATTCTCTATGTACCAGCCGAGAGCGAAGGAGTTTTCCCATCCGGTGAAGCCCGATATGGCCACCGGCGTGGTCATCGCGGTGACGGAGGCCGCGGTAAGTAACGGATTCGGCGCACGCTCGAACGACGCGAGGATTCGCGCGAAATCAGGCGACGCCAGACACCACGCGCCGAACGCGTCGGAGTACCCGTAGTCCCCGTATGCGTTTGCTGAAAGAGGGCGGCCGAAGCGAATGATATGGGACGGGTTCGGCCAGGCGATCGCCCACTCTTCGATCGTGCTTGGGCCGAGGGACAAGTCGGGCTGCCCCATGCCCCCGGCATGGTGGCGGACGGCGCCGGGGCGTTGGTTGGCTCTCGCGTTCGGGGTGAGGTGTGCCCGCGTGATCCCCAAAGGCGTCATGACAAGACGGCGCACGGCGGTCTCATAGTTCTCGCCGGTGACCTGTTCGATGATCAACCCCAAGACGAGGTACCCGGCATTGCTATACCCCTTTTTCGTACCTGGGGTGTACTTCAGTGCCTGCTGCTCGGGAAGGTCGCCCGCGTTCGACAGCGCAAAGCCGGCCACTTGACGCTCGTTAGTGGGAAGCATCGTGCCGTACGCTTTGACCACTTCGTACGCATCGGACACGTCACCAAGCCCGGAGCTGTGGGCGAGCAGTTGTCGCACCGTGATCGTCGCGGCCTCCGGGATGAGCGTGCGACCTGTCGGCGGGACGAGTCCCAATGTGGGGATGAGTGCCGCGTCGAGCTTGATGAGACCCTGCTCGACGAGCCTGAAAATAGCGATCGCCGTGATGGGCTTGCTCATGCTGGCGATCCGGAACAGCGACTCTATTGTGGTGAGCGGATATGAGGATTCGGCCCATGTGAACGACCGTGCATAGACGAGACGGTCTTGCCGCGTCACGGACACCGAGGCGGCGCGCGTGCCGGTGGTGCGCATGTAGTTGGTGATCGCGGTGTCGACGCTACCGAAGATCGGGACCGCCGGACCTTCGACGCGCATCGTCCGCGTCTCCGGCCGGTTGGCTTGCGCAAATATCGCAGCGAACCGGTCTATCCCATCGAGCGTGCCAGCCTGCACCATGATCGGCACCATGCCTTCCTGCCCCACCCGCTGGTTGAACACGGCCTGATAGTCTGCGCGATCGAGGCCATGATGCGCTGCCCACGGACCGATGTCGTCCTCACGGAAGATCGACATGTAGCCCGTGGGACCGACACTCACAAGCACTGGCCGGGCGTATTGCTGGGTCTCGGCGTTGAACCGACTCTGGTACTCCGTCGTGCCTTCTGGACCGGCAACGGCCCACAGCAGGCGTTCCACATTGGCATCGGCGACAAGCGCGTAGCGCACATCGCCGGCCGAGCCGTAGGCACCGACGTAGCGCGGAATCCAGTTGTTCTTGTCGGCTTCATCCAACCAATGTTCTAGCGAGTTCGGATCGCCGATGGCGCCGTTGACAAGGCCAAATCGCGTCAGCGCGATGCCCACGGTCGACTGCTCCATGACGCAGAGAAACACGGGGTCGTTGCTCGGGCCGGTTGCCGACAGCATGGTGGGCGAGTAGCCGCGCGCGGCATTCGTGTTGAAGAACGCCTGCAGCCCGGCTGCGTTTGCTCCGTGAATCCCGACAAAGTCCGGACCCGGTTGCTTGGCGAAGATCGCCGCATAGCGCGGTGCTTGGCGCGGGCCGTACACGCACGCCGAAATCGGGCGAAAGCCGCTTGGTCGAAGCCGGTCCCAGACAGCCTGGTAGTCGGCCCCATTCCGATCATGCACCGCTTCCCAAGCATCAATCATATCTGCTCCTTATCTTCCTCTAAGAGTGCCCAACGATTACGCTAAGCCGCGCCCGCCACAGACGCGCGGAAAAGCCGCGGCGATCCCGGGCGTCGGCTTGAGCAGATTGTTAGCCGTAATCAAGGTGCTTTCCTTTGGTAAACCAGTCGTGGTTCGCTTCGGAAAACTCTGCGAACCGAATAGTTGATGAGTAGTAATATGAAAAACGCGGGTCCGTGTCGAGTGCGGAAACTAACGGTATTAAAGACGTCGCGCGCGTCTGACGCCAGTGACGCGGCCAGTCCAGGGCCGCACCGAATAGCAATGGCTCGTAGCCCGGCTTGCAGTGGCTTCGGTATGGCAATACGGTATCAAGGAAAAATGACTTTTTGTCGTCGGTAGAATTGAACGAAGGCCCAAAGCTCACCCCAATCCATTGCTGCGCCTTTTCCACATTAGCAGTTTCGATAATGGGTTGACCGAGGTAGATGTCCACCGATGAGTCCATCACGGCCGGTCCAACAGCGATTGCTCCACGCAACGGCAGCCCGATTTCGATTCCCTGGCAAAGTGCCTCAGCGCAAGTCACAGAGAAGCTATGGAAGGCGGGGAAAGAATACGGGGTCCAAAACAGGATTGTGTCGCTGAAATACGCGCACTGAACCTCCAGGTGACCAACGGCGACGAACCCACCAATAGGAACAAGGTCAATGCCTGACTTTGGTTCGCGTACATATGACGCAAGCTTCTCATACCGACTGTGAATCTCATCAAGGCCAACGCGATCAAAGAGTGACCGGAAACCCAGGACGTCGAACATAGCGATGATATATTCGGAAGATTTCATGGTGACGGGACATTACGGCTAACGCCCGAGTCTAAGGTATCCCCACAAATCTTGTAGGAAATTCGATCTTAAACAAAGAGATGGCAGCGCACCGTGTTTTCTGATCCAATGCTTGTCGCCAAACAAAGTGTTGGAACCAAGGAAAAACACGATGCGCTTACTCCAAGTATTG
>JBGTLM010000078.1:0-13642 GCA_041744135.1 Pyrinomonadaceae bacterium | reverse complement strand
AATGTTTCGCTCCTACGGAGCGAGGAAGTTCGTCCGGGTCGTCGTGGTCTATAAACATTTGGTCCCGCTGGGACCGAAGACTAACCGCGCCCAAATATACCGACGGGTTTGTTACGCGAACTTTAGAGTCAGGACACTAGCCGACAGCGAACAAAATGAGGTCTTAATTTTCGCTTTTGGAGTCCACCAACCTCGGACAATCTTTCCGGCGAAAAGAAAAATGTCAAACACATCGTCCTCAGCGCATGAGCCTTCGCCGGCGGAGTTCAACAACGCAATGGTCCAACTCCGCCGGCGAGATTCAGCGGCCGCACCTGGCGTAATCGTCTGGATACAACCACCAATTGGGCCGTTCTTACCGCTGGCGCTACTCTCTCTTCCGCCGTCAGCTCACCCACTGATCCTCATCGTCATCCTCATAGACTCGTTCTCATCACGTTCTTTCTCATAATGGAGGCCGTTGCTACCGCTATTACAAGATCTGGTTGAGCCGGGTGCGGCTGATTGAGACCGGATATCTCGCACTGTTACTCGCGCCTGAACACCCAGCCCACGAGAAGTGGGCGGAGGGCCTGTCGGATGAAATGCTGGTGCCTCACTTTAAGATCACGGAGTGGGAGGCGGTGGGTCGCCGGCTAAGGCGCAATTACCTGTAGCTGTTTGTACTGCTGGCGGCGTAGCTGTCTAGCGGTCGTCAAAGTTCCGCTTTGGCTGGGTTAGTATCACCACGTCCCGCTACCAGACGTCCGAAGTGAAGAACCACAGTGCGGATCCGACGACTCGAGAATTACTACACCTTCACAGCCTTCGCAAATGCAAGTTGAACTACTTCCTCCGGATCGACATCTGAAGTTAGAACGCAGATGACACCTCCCTCCTGCCAGAAGGCTACCGTCAGACCTTTCATGCGGTAAATATGGAACTGGATTCCTTTGTTTTCGCGCCGAACTGCACCTGCGGGCAGTTCTGTTACGCGTCCCTGATACATCTGACAGACCAGAATTGAGTCACCTTTCCCACGGTAAACGAAGAGAGCGCTCCTGCGATTGATGACTTGATGGACTCCCCCGCCCACCAAACGGTAGTTCATCATTCCCAAGTCAAAGACCCGTGTTTTAAAAGTAATGCCTGCTTCAGAGAAAAACTTCTCCATCTCCCTGACATCTTCCGTCTGCAAAAGCAGAGGCAGTTTTCCAGCTTTGTAACTGCGATAATCCTGAGCCACCTCGGCGGGCAACTGCGGCTTTGTCAGCAACTCAGGCCGCGTGGGCAACTTCGGCTTTGCGGCCAGTTGTGGTTTTGCATCTGACTTTAGCTTGGGGGATAACTTCGGTTTCGTCGGCGACCTCTGCGACGATGGCGCCGACTCTGGCGATGGCTGCGGCGGTGGGGATAGCTCCGGCTTCACGGGCAACTCCTGCTGCGCGACCAACTCCGGTGACTTCCGCAGTGGCTCTCGGAGAATGAAGTATGACAGCGCCAGGGCGATAGCCACACAGAGAAGCAAACCGTAGGCTAAGATCGCTCTCTGCTGGGGCCACCAACTCAAAGGAGGGAGGGCGCGGTGGCTGGACCTGCGGTCGTCAAGATTCAAAGCCGCTAAGATATTTTCTTCCAGTTTAGCGGGCGCAGCTTCCGCCGCATATTGCTGCCGGGAAAATTGTTTGGTCCATCGCAAGGCCTCCGATTCTGCCCGACATTCCCCACACAATTCCAGATGCTTTTCCACCTCAAGGCGCGCCTCTGGATCAAGACGGTTATCCAGTAACTCCTGAATCTCTTCTTTGAAATGTCGGGTTTCTGCCATGCTTATACTTTTGCGCTTCGAGCGTAACCTTCTTCCCGGGCAAACTGCTGTAATTCCACGAACAGCAGTTTGCGCGCTCGAAATAGGCGGGAGCGCACGGTTCCCACCGGACAGTGCAAAACAGTGGCGGCCTCTTCGTAAGACATCTCCTCCACGTCTACGAGGAGAACCGCTAGACGGAAACTTTCGGGCAACTCGCTGAGCGCTTGATCCACTTTCGTTCCGAACTCTCTCAGATTGCGCGCCACATGGCCATCCCATTCCGTTGTCGCCAGCGAGCGATGGAACTTTTCCTCCAATTCCTCGATGGAAACAAGCTGCGGCTCTCGCTGTGCTTTACGATACTTGTTCACAAAGATCGAATACATAATCGTAAACAGCCACGCCTTGCAATTCGTTCCCGGAGTGAAATTGGAAAAAGTGCGGTAGGCACGCAGAAAGGTCTCCTGAACCAGATCACTCGCATCTTCTGGACGGTGGGTTAAGCGCAAGGCCGTATTGTAAATGGACTTCGTGAAGGGCAGCGTCAGCGTCTCGAATTGGATCCGCTGATGCTCGTCATCGAATGTGAGCGAATTTGGCATGAAGAAACCCAATCAGCAGAGCTTTACTCACAGCCAGCGTAATCGGGTTGGTTAAAGCCCGAAACCTCCCTTTATGGATCGTTTCAAACGCGCGCAGGCAGACAGTCCCCCTCCCGTGCTTCAGATTTAAAGCCGAGAGTCTGGTCTCAAGAACCGAAACAAATTAGCATTAACTATCGCCCAGGCAAACAATCGAAACTATGGCCGCCCCTCAAACGGATAGTTTAATGTAATTTGGTACGAGTACTTAACTATTAATATCTTCACACTTCATTTTTATTCCCCGAGCGGGAACTATTCCCTGCCTGACAATTGTTTAACTGAATAGGACGATACTTTTGCTTTGAAAGTACGCGGCAGCTCTGGCGGTCGCGGAAATTTTAAGACCTTGTAGAGCGAGACAAGGACGAGGTGACGTGTGTCTATCTTCGACGAATCATCCGCGAAGTTTATTAGGAGGAGGCGTGCGTCGTCGCGGTTGGAGTCGTTTTGCAAGCACGCGCGAAAACTGAAGAAATAAACGATGACAAAGAAATGAGGGAAAATGAAAAAGAGAACGAGAAGCATCGCAACCTTGGCTCTCCTGCTGTCGCTGGTGACACTGGGCCTGCCAATACCTACACCAACCATTTTCGCGCAGAGCGCGAGAGCCATCTCCGTGAGGACTCAGAGACCCCGGAGGAATACGTCGAGGTTCGCCCGGCGCGGAGACATTCGCCGTTTGCCTCCACTGCTCAAAGTGCGGCTGATAGAGTTGGCAGCGCGCCCAAATACTTTCGACCCGATCACGGCCTTCAGCGAGGCCGACGATCCGAGCCAACTCTTCCAGTTCTACCTGTTGGACACGCTCAACTTCCAGCCCAACGTCTTCACCGCCACGATACCGGGAATCAATGACGGCGTGATTCCTACCGCCGCCAACGCGGCCAACGGCGGACTGCCCACCATCGGCGCCGTTCGGGTCACTTTAGAACCCAAACCCGGCCTGCCCACAGACCCAAACGATCCACGGGCGTTCATCGATATATTCATGGATTTTTCCGGGCTGTTCGTCATTAACAATGAGTCCGGTTGGTACGAGGGATGGATGATCAGCGACATCCGAGTGCCACGCGTCGCGCCGCCGCGTCCCGACGGCACGGCGCAGTTTGGGACGATCACGCAGGCCGACTTCAACGCCATCGCCGCACGCGGAAGCGGCAACAATAGCGTGGTCGGTAATATCTTCACCGGGGACGGCAACGCGCCGCGCACCGGTAGTGTGACCGACGTTTTTCCGATCCCGGAGCGCCAGCCCAACACCGTCCCGCATCCGGTGAGCATGGGCGCCTTTAACGCGCAGCAGCAATCGGACGTTCATGCTTACTGGGAATTCAATCGCTCGACGAACTGGATCTTCCCTCACTACGAGCTTCCGTTCACCGGCGGCGTTCCCGGAACCTTTGCCGCCGGACTCCAATACAACCTCTTCACCCCTAATCTGCATTCTCTTATCCCCGGATCAGGTCCGGCAGGCGTGGTCAACGATAAACTGGTTTATGGAGATAACCCGGATAACCCTCGCGACCCGGATCGCGGGCTGATCGACGAGGAGCCGGGCAACCCGGCGCATCTGGAGTTTCGCAACCGTTTCATTCCCAGCGGGCTGGATCAGGAAGTGCTTTTCAACGCCTTCGTGAGGGTGGCATCCTTCCGCCCAGACGTGACGGATGTCGGGCAGCGTCTCTTCCTCTCCTACGCACAAGAGATCGCGCGGGTGGATCAGAACGGCGATGGCGTCATTTCTTTTGTGGAAGCGGACGTTGACGGCGTGTCTGACGGCCTGCCGAATACGCGGTTGTACCTTTCACCGAGAGCGTTCAATCGCTTCGCGGTCACCCGAGAGATCGACGATGGTCTGCTGGCGCCGCGCTTCGCTCCCTTCCAGCGCGCGTACGTCTTGAGCGGCAGGCTGACATCGGTAAACCCAAGTGTGCCGGCCTCGGTGCCGCGCGACGCTGACGACCGGTAAAACGGCGTAAGTTGCGGTAAGGGCGTTGGTTGACGAGTGGCGGAGACGGCAGTGTTGTTAATCTTGAAGTGTGAGATACAGCATGATGAAACACGCTTGCCGTCTCGGCTACTGTAGCCACCGTCATGGAACTGGAAGAGTTTTCTGACCAATCATGCCAGACAGATTATAGCGATTGACTTCGTCACGTTGCACACTGTGACTTCATCCCGTTGTATAGGTTTCGTGGTCCTGCTGCACGATTGAAGGCGGTGGTCTACTTTCAATGTGACGGCCCATCCAACTGTCCTTTGGACCGCCTAACAGATCATTGAATTCTTTCCTGAAGAGACAGCGCCCCGATTACTGCTGAGAGATCGCGATCAAATCCAGGAAAACATTTTCGCTATCGGTTTGTGGCAATGGGAATTTAAGAAGTCGCAGGCAATGGAGTTGACCCCACGGTGACCCAAACGAAAAACGGAGAACCAGGCCGCTTCTCGCGAAATATTGAATGTAATGCGAAAGATTGAATATGCTACGCATCCTCTTTTTACTATGACTAATTTGATTGGATCTGACGCGATACCGCACCAACCTTTTGCAACAACTGCTCGCCAGTGAACACCTCGACAAAATCTTTCTACCTTTTTGCGCGCCGGGTACTGACCCTAACCCGCTGGCGTTCTCTTGTAAGTGCGTAGAGGGAGAAGCTTTGGATGGGTATCCCTGATTTGTTGCCACCGGTGCTAGTTTCTTAAGACAATGTGGCGCGATAGTTGCTGCAACCGAAATGAAATAGTCAGTTATGCCCACCAGACGGTTTTTTGCGGGTTCGCACTGTATTTGCGGGTTCGCACAATAAAAGATCGTCGGCGTGGGTGTCAGCGGCGACGCTGACAATGAGCGAGCACAGCCATCCGGGGAGCATACAAAATTCCTAGTTGTTGTCGAACGCGCGGCACCATTCCCCCGACAGTCGAGTGGTTCCGTGCCACCAGGCTCATTTTCGATTTACGATGATTGGGTCGGAGCGGTGAAATGATTAGCATTAAAAGAGGGTCTGCTGAATGAGTGCCGATGCCCCACACTCTATTCCGCAAGGTGCAGGTATATTTTCCCAGTCCGTTGACGTGCGGGCAATTTGTGCCCTACGTCTTTTGCTGTCCTCGACTGCTCTTCTGATAGTTTATATTGACCCATCGAAACCGTACCAGTTCGCAGGAATAATCTATGCCACCCTCATCCTCTACACTTCATACAGCGCCTTCCTGAAAATCCTGTCCATTCGCAATAGTCGCTTCTTACCCGTAAAGATAATGCACTGGCTGGACGTTGCCTGGTTCATCCCACTGATTGCCCTGAGCAATGGTATCAATAGCGTTTTCTTCTTCGCGTTACTTGCAGTTTTGGCGGCTTCATCCGGCTGGGGATTTTGGATGGGAGTACGCGTGACGCTGGTTTCGATCCCGTTATTCACTCTCGCTAGCGCTCTTATGACCCCGGAGTCGGATTTCGATCTGAACCGCTTCCTGCTCCGACCCATTTGTCTACTGGTCCTGAGCTACATGATTGCACGGTGGAGCGGTGATATTAGGTTGAGAAGCCGTCTCGGGTTCATGAGGGAAGTCACTGGTCTGGCAAATACACGCTTCGGGATTGATAGGACAACCAACGCTGTGTTGGAGCGCTTGCGCTCGCTGTACCAGGCCGACTCTTGTTTACTCATAATGTCAGGACAAAAAAGCGCCAACGGGTTCTACCGCCTGCATCGTGTAAATCGTAAGAGTCGCGGCAAAATTGCCGTACCCCAGGAGATAACAGAAGAGATGGCCCGCATTTTCCTGCCACCCTCGTCTAATCAGGCCCTCATTTACAGAAAGGGTTGGTGGGAGAGGGGGCGTTCTTATAATTTTAGAACAGGTCGTTTCGGCAAGAAAGGCTCCGCAAGTAACCACAAACTAGCCACCGCACTAGATGCCACTTCGTTTCTGGCCGTTCCGATAGCTTGTCGAAACGAACTGATGGGTGGTCTTTATATATCTGGCGGTCCACGCAGGTTTGATCATTCTGATATCGATTTTGTTATGCAGTTGATCGATCACATTACTCCTGTCCTGGAGAACATTAGGCTAGTGGACAGTCTCACTTCAGAAGCAGCCGAACAGGAACGGCGAAGGATTGCTAATGACATTCACGACAGTGTTATTCAGCCCTATCTTGGGCTCCAGTTTGGGCTGGCTGCTATTTGCGAGGAGCTTGAAGCCGGAAACGCGGATCTCGTAAAGGACGCTAGGCAATTATTGGATCTGACAAACCAAGAGCTTGCTCAACTGCGGAGTTTTGTCTGGGGGCTAAGAAAAGGAGAACAGCGACGAGATGTTCTTTTACCGGCACTCCAACGATTTGCCGCAAAATTCTCTGCCGTGACGGGAATCAATGTTGAGGTTGAGGCTAAGGGTGAACTGCGCGTTTACGACGTGGTTGCCGGTGAGCTGTTTCAAATTGTAGCTGAGGCCCTGAGCAATGTCAGGCGGCACACTCGATCTGGTCACGCTCGAGTAGAAATAGCCTGCCAAGATGGCAGCATTCTCTTGCAGATAAAAAACAACCACCTTGGCACAAACGGAAACGGGGCTAACGGGAACAACGGAAACCATCACGGAAACACCTCCTTCACTCCCCGTTCAATCTCCGAGAGGGCAGCTTTGCTGGGTGGTGAAACTCAGGTGTACACAGATGAGAATGACTACACCGTTGTGAGCGTCGGGATCCCCCAATAAGAGTACATTTGCAAATGTCTATCTCTCTCACCTCCACAGCAACAATGAAACGTGCGATCCGCATTTTGATTGTCGATGACCACGCGGTGGTTCGTGCCGGCCTGCGCATGCTGGTCGAACACGATCACTCAATGATCGTGGTCGGTATGGCCGGCAACCGCTCTGAAGCGCTGTCTCTAGCAGCCAGCGAACAGCCGGACATAATCGTCTTGGACATTCTCCTAGGGGACGACGATGGTCTCAGCTTTCTTCCGGAGTTGTGTGAAGCTAGCCCTAAGGCGCGAGTGCTCGTGCTGACAGGGGTACGTAGTTCTGATTTTCATCGGCGAGCTCTTCGGCGAGGTGCAGTGGGTGTTGTTCTCAAAGAACATGCTTCCGATATGCTCTTAAAAGCAATCAATAAGGTCCATCGAGGGGAGGTCTGGATCGACCGGACGATGATGGGTAGTATGCTCCAGGAAATTACGAAGCCTGCCCCTGAGGATCCCGAAAAAGCAAAGATTGCCACACTTACGAACAGAGAGCTGGAGGTGATCATTCACGTCGGAGAAGGACTTAGGAATAAACAGATCGCTGAGCGGCTGTTCATTACCGAGACGACGGTAACCCATCATCTCACCTCAGTCTTTTCCAAGCTGGAAGTCTCGGATCGGCTCGAGCTCATTATCTACGCTTTTCGGCATGGCCTGGCCCAAATACCCAGTTAGGCAGGTCATTTAAAGTGTGAAGATAGGGTTTGTAGTGGCCCGAGGTAAAGTTCAGTTCGACTCGAACCGGGAAGGTTGCGCAATGGCATATTCCTGCCATAAAGAAGGGCAGATGGCTCCGATGCGTCTCTTTGGCAAAAGGAATTATCATGTGACGCGCGTACGTTCCCCATTACTCGGCTGAGGGGTGTCAAGACAAATGTTTTAGAGTTCAGCAAGCCCTTCGCACGAAGGCGGTAGGTCTTGAACAAATTGGCAGATAAGGATTACCACGAGAAACACAAAGACGCTGCTCAGACTGGCTTAGGTTTTCAGCCGAGGGCCACTGGGATTAGATCAACTGAATCTTGCCTTACACTTCAAGGCTTCCCTTTTGGGTATTTTCGTTGGGAGAGGTGTGTCAGTTGAGTTTAGGGATGACGCAGGCGTTTCTTGGGACTGTTTATCAGCTGGCTTATTAACTAGTACACATCCTTCGCCTCGGTTGGGACCGGGGCGTTGTGCGGGGATTTGTCTATGTTACTTGCGGGCAGTTTTAGTGAATACCCTCCCGGCCTTCTCTTGGAAATACTTCTCCATAAGAGGGAAACGGGTTTGCTCGAGGTCTCATCCTCTAGGCAATCGGGGTACTTCTTCATTAAGGAGGGTGAAATCAAAGGCGGCGAAGTCGGTAAACTGGCAGGAGCGCGAGCCGTCGAGTTGGCTGGAGGCTTGGTAGGTGCTTCTTTTCGATTCGAACCGATCGAGCCAACCGACTATGCGCGGGTTGTTTGGGAAAAGAGTTTTGGTCTGAACAGAATCGAAGCTGACACTCCAGGTCTACGCGGCGAAACCTTCCCAATAATGCTCGAGCAGCCTCTGCCTTCCGCAGAAGCAGCTTATGACTTATTGCAGAGAGCCAGCGTATCGTTAGCCCAGCAAGTGCGGCGGCTTTTATTTTACGCCCCAGCCGCTTACAGCAGTTTAGAAGAGGCTGGAGTTTCCATAGCGCGTCGAACTCTCGGTCACACCATTGCAGTATATGAATTTGCGAAGAGAGTGCAGATCAGGACAAACCTGCTGTCATCATTGCGGAAAGCGCTAGCACGATGGCAAATCGCTCTGGGTCGTAGTAGAGAGCTAAGTCTCAAGTATAGGCGAGCATTTAGTTTTCAAGCAGCTTTAGCTCTGATCGGTAAAAGAGCGATTTTGCCCTCGCGTCGACAAATAGTTGAAAGCAACATTTCTTTCTGGGTGGTCGTGGTCGCGATTTGGGTCGGCACGGCCGTGATCATTTCTCAAATTCTGTCTAGCAGGCAGACCCCAGTCGATATTGGACCTACAGATGAAAACACTGGTACCCAATCCCAATCACGGCCGAAACCCGCTACGAGGGAGCGCGCGAAACGCAAACCGCGAATTAGCAGGCAAACGCCGGCAGAAAAGAAAAGAGGCGCGAGTATGACGCAAGAACCCGTGCCGAGGGCACCGGCTGAGCGGTCTCCCATCAAAGCGGCCGGCGATTCAGACGTTCCTAAAAAACAGCCGGCGACTTCGTCTGGCGTGCAAACCATACCAGGTGTGCTCAGATTGAAAACGGTCGTGTATCGTACGCCCCTCAGTCCTTAAGCACCGCACAGGTATAGGGCGTTACGAAGCAACCGCGCTCTGGATTTCTCGCCAAGCGGCGATACCCCACGGCGGAAAACACACGGAAGCAGTAGCAGTAAGAGTCAGTCAGCCCAATTAAATTGATCAGGGGGAAGCAATAACTTGAGCGAAAAGAAGGAAAAGAAAGAAAAGGGAAAGAGGCGGAAGCATACAGCTCTCATAATCTGTCGTGACTCCAAACAATTTTGGACGACCCAGGCCCAATTCTGGCAGTGGGCCAGAGAGTGCGTCATCATTAAAACCGAGGATCATCCCCTCACCGGTGTGTTCGTTCGCGAGGACGAAGAACTACTGATTGTGGTGGGCAACACTGTACTCAATCTCGCCAACCGAAATCATGTACGGGAAGCGTTGTTATCACGACGGTTAAGGAAACTGAAGAGAAGTTAAGTTGTGTTTGTCTCTGCGCGGCGCGGGCATATCACGATGCAGTCAAACATGCGCAACTACACATCTCTGTCTAGCTGAGCATAAACGCTGGCTCTCCAATGGTGAACGTTATGAGGCGTAATTTGCCAATCGAATTCGATGTAAAAGATCAATCGTTAGTGAACTTGGATGGCAACAGCCACGTCGCCGCCGTTAACTCTAGAAGTTACAGCGGTCAGAGAAACCTGTCCACGCGTGATGTCGCCACAGTTCTGTTTCGCCGGAAGTGGTTAATCGCTACGTTATTCCTCACAATCGCGACAGTCGCGGCTGTACGTACATTTCTCCTGCCCAACCAGTACGAATCGCGCATGAAGATCCTGGTAAAGAACGCCCGAGCCGATGTAGTGGTAACGCCAGAGCGCACAAGTGAAACTACGTACCACAATGTCACCGAGACTCAAATTAACTCAGAGATTGAGCTTCTGAAGAGTAAAGATTTGCTGGAGCAAGTTGTAATAAAAAGCGGCTTGATTGAACAAAGGCCAACAACTCCTGCTGTGAAGGACGTGTCCAACTCTCTTTCTGTTGAAAACGCCATTCGTCAATTGGAAAAGGACCTAGAGATCATACCGGTGAAAAAGGCGGACATTATCCAGGTCAGCTACACAGCGACGTCTCCAGAACTTGCAGCTTCAGTGCTCCAGAACCTCAGGGATTTGTACTTAGAAAAACACCTAAAGCTGCACCGCCCACCGGGGACCCATGAATTTTTCAAGAGGCAGGCTGATCAACATAAGGAACAGCTTCGGGACGCTGAACTCAGGTTGGATGAGTTTCAGCAGAGTAACAATGTAGTGGCGCTTGATCAAGAGAAAGAACTAAATTTGCGAAAGATGGCTGACGTGAAGTCCCAACTACTTGAGGCCAACGCTGCGATCAGTGAAGCAGGGGAACGGATCGCGAAAATCCAGCAGCAACTCAGCACGCTGGAACCACGCATCGTGACACAAAGCAGGTCAGTTCCTAATCAACAATCAACCGAGCGTTTAAACACCATGTTAGTGGAACTACAGAATCGGCGCACACAGCTTTTAACAAAATTCCAGCCTGAGGACCGGCTGGTGAGAGAAGTAGAACAGCAGATGAAGGATACGACCGCCTCTTTGGAGAAGGCAATGAAGAGTGCGGCCGTCGAGGAGTCCACGGATCTCAACCCGCTGCGTCAGACGTTGGAGAGCGAACTGTCTAAAGAGAAGTTACAACGGGCGGGACAGCAGGCGCGGCGTGACGACCTAGCCAAACAGACACAGCAGTATCAATCGTTGCTCTCCAAGTTAGCTAGCGGAACCACCGAGCACAACAACTTAACGCGTGCGATTACGATGGCCGAGGGCACCCACCAGCTTTACGCGAAAAAGCAGGAAGAAGCCCGCATCGCGGACGCTTTGGACGAGCAGAAAATCACGAACGTTTCAATTGCCGAGGCTCCCACTACCGCGCGTCTGCCGAGCAAACCCAATCGTCCTTTGAACCTAGCCCTCGGTTTGTTTTTGGCAAGTTTCGTCAGCTTAGGCAGTGTCTTCTGCGCCGAGTTCTTCCGCGACACTGCCTACACGCCGCGTGAACTGGAATCCTTAACCGGGCTCCCCGTCCTCGCCACAGTTCCCAAGGCGACGCAACTCGAGATCAGACGGGGGGTCGAGGAAAAGCGGGAAGAGCAGAGAGCGGAGGCGGTGGCCTCCTAGAGCCATGAGTCCATCCTTTACCAACGAGCAGAAGCCGGTTAGCTACTATAGATCCAAAATTTACGCTGGTGACTCCTTACGTGGGCTTGAACCTACTTACAGACGTGTAAGCCGTGAAGCCGAGTGCAAGAAGGCTAGAACTTTATGCAACAGTATCTTCAATTAATTTTGGCGAGTAGAGCCCAAGAACGTGAACAATGCATGGTTATAGCGTTCACATCTGCCTCTCCTAAAGAGGGCGTGAGCCATGTAGTAAGATCGTTCGGGGCAGAACTGGTACGCTGCACAGGCAAGCGGACCCTGATCGTGGACGCTCAAAGACTGCAACGCCTCCAAGCTTCTAATCCCATACGGGTATCTCAGTACTGTGTTGAGACGGAAACCACCAACTTGTGGATCATGCCGCCGGATGAAGAGGTTGCCGGTACACTAGATGAAGGTCACCTCCTTCAACGTGCTGGCGCGCGTCTGCATGAACAACAGTTGGGTCAAGATCGTATTCAAGCCCTGCGCGTCGGCTTCGACCACGTGCTGATCGATTGTCCATCACTTAAAGCTTCCGCTATGGCCGCAATGATAGCCCCGTACGTTGATGGCATGGTTCTCGTTGTGGAAGCTGATCGCACTAAACGAGATCAAATTCAGCGCGCCCAGCAGTTAGTTGCAACGGTAGACGGGAGGTTATTAGGCTACGTTCTAAACAAAAGACGGTATCCGGTTCCGGAGTGGTTGTACAAGAGGCTTTAGAAGAGCATAGATTGCTGTCCCTAGCAGGTCCTAAAAAACAGCAGCGGATGAGAAGCGGTATTTAATTGCGATTATGGATCGACGTCTAAGTTCAAACTATTTCCGCATGTCACGTGAGTGCTACAGGAAAAAGGTCCCGCCCTGGCGGCACTCTGACACGAGACCTGAGCCACCTAGCGGGAAGTAGCTGTAATGCCGAAAGGCGCCGCACCTTTTTGTGGATGCATCTGCAGTCCACACTCCTAGCACACCAGATCTCCAGCCGCGGCGAAGACACGCGGCAGCAGCCATCAAACTTCAAGACAGCGTCTCTGCAACTGCACTTCTCTTCGTGGCAAGTATCCGGTGTACCTGACAACCCTGGCATGCTGCGCCTTCGCGGAGACAACATTACCGACCCGATGTCTGTTGCTACCGGTGTATCACCGATGAGGGAACAAGAGTGGGCAGCACTACGGTGACATGGATATAGCGAGAGTATGTGGTTTGCGAAATCAGATGAAATTAGGGAGAGGTGATTCATGAGGCACAAAGTCTTACTTACTATAGCTTGGTTCCTTTTAACCTTGGGCGTGGCAGCGCAGGCGCAAACAGCGCCGACGTTAGGAACCTTTAACCCGAATCCGCGCTACCTCCTTAGTCCTGGCGACGTAGTGGAGGTGCAGTACCGCTACACTCCGGAATTTAACCAGACGGTAACTATCCAACCGGACGGCTTCGTCTCTTTGCAGATAGTTGGTGATGTCAAAATCGGCGGGCTTACGCTCGAACAAGTGCAGGCGATGGTTCGTGAAAAGGCTAGTCCTCGACTAAATGATCCCGAAGTAATGCTCGTGCTAAAGGAGTTTCAAAAGCCCTACTTCGTGGTCGCCGGAGAAGTCGTTCAACCTGGCAAGATTGAAATGCGGGAAAAGGTGACGGCGCTTCAGGCAATCATGCTCGCCGGTGGTTTCAAGGATAGTGCGAAGTCGTCACAGATCGTGCTGTTTCGTAAAGTTAACTCTGATATCGCGGAAGTGAAGGTCTTGAACTTGAAGAAGATCAGGCGCACTAGTGACTTGGAAAGGGACTTGGCGCTGCAGCCTGGAGACATGCTGTTCGTACCGGAGAACACCATTACCAAGATCGCGCGCTTCATGAAACTAGCGAACATCGGGTTGTTCTTCAACCCGCTCGACGTATTGCGGCGCTGAATCGATTTCTTCTGCTGCACAGCGATTATGTTATTAAGCTTGCCCTATAGATTTAGTTACAAAG
>JBGTLM010000077.1:0-4063 GCA_041744135.1 Pyrinomonadaceae bacterium | reverse complement strand
CGTTCAACGTCAGCGCCGCCCGTCCATCCAGGCGCTTCCCGATTGAGCCGGCGCCGGGCATGTCGAACACCGACTTGTCTGAGATCGTATGGCAGATAGCGCAGGAGAGGCCGACTTTGTCACCGCTCGCTAAATCAATTCTGCCGTCGCCGTTACTGTCTTTCGGAACGATCCCGGCAACCGCATTCATCTCGATGAGCTTCACGGTCGTCATCGGATCGTTGAGCAGCGGTGCATTCTGCGAAGACATGTCGGTCTTGAGTTCCTTCGCCAACGCCGCACGCAGGGATGGCTCAATAGCGTCCACATCGACAGTCACGCCGGCCTTCAGCGCATCGATCGGCGTCACCTTCGCGTCCTTCATGCCTTGCGGCATTCGCATTGCGTCAGTCCAGAAACCTTCGTTGCCGAAGGTCTCGAAGCGGAAAACGTCACGGCCGGCTTCGGCATTGCCGCGTCGGTGCGGCATGGGCGGCCCGGCCATTCGTGGTCCATCCGAAGCAGAACGTTCAGCCTGATTCATCGTCTGAGGCGAGGCAGACGCGGAGGGCGGCTCCGGACTCTTTGCTGGCTGGTTCGATGAACAAGCACTCAACCAGATGAAACCGGTGGCCAAATAGAAAATTCCCGGGCGATTAAAAATGTTTTTAAGAGTGTTGGTTTTCATAATTACTTCTCTTTTTTGTTCATGGCGTTGGTTCGTTCAGGCTCATTCATAGGGCGCGCAGCCAGGTCCGTCTTCTCTGGCGCGGTCAGCTTCGTTTCGAGAATAAGATTAAAAAATTCCACCGTGTCATCCAGCGTCAACAGCGGCCACCGTGCAAATATGTAGGCGAATCTTTGATTGCTGCGCAGCGGAAACGTCTTGATCGGGCCCCGCCGGGCCATTGCGCCATTGATCAAACGCGGTTTGTAAAATCGCTCCGCCTTCACGTTGTGCATGAGTTGTCCGTGTAATACGAGGGCTGATGACAAGTGGCGCATTGCGCCTTGCCAAAAAGCAAATCCTGCCCGCGCCTTTCTGATTCGCTTGCCTTGGCGGGATTCAGCTTTCCGGTTACGCCCGAGTACGTCCGAGTTTGGGCGCGGGCGGAAAATCGAGCAGCTCCTGAATTCCGCCATGACATGAACCTGGCTGCCGCGCTCCAAAACGTTCACGCCCTTCTTCGTCGCGATCACCGGGTCGCGGGTCTTTGTTCGGTTTCCTGTGGCGGGTCGCGTCGATTGGCTTTTCGGCCACGGCGGCTCTATTTCTCCTGTTCTTGCTTTTGCCGCACCGGGACGCGCGTCGGATCTGAAGCGGTACCGGCGATTCCTCCCTGAAGCTTTTTCGCTGCTTCAAGGTGCGCCGCAACGTGCTGGCGCGTTGCGGTGAGATGTTTCTTCAGGTCGTCGCTTTGGGCTTTGGGGAGGAGCTGAGTGTCGATCATTTGCAGCACCTCCGTGTGTCCCTTCGTCATCGCCGTAATGTAGGTGCGGCTGAATTCCTCGCCGTCCAACGGCACCAACGCAGCGAGTTCGCCCGCGGCTTTCACGCGCAGCGCGTCCACGGCGGGAGTCTCCAGCGGCGTCACGTCGATCTTCTGGCCGAGCTTCATCGTCTGGTCGAGATTCTTGCCATGCTCCTGGTGCAGCATCGTCGCGTATTGGGCCAATTGAGAATCCACCTCCTTCTTGCTCGCCACCATCGCGGCCACAATCTCGTTCTCATTGATCGCGCCAATGAAGCCGAGGATTTCCCCGTCGCCTCTGTCGCCCTTCAACTGCGCGTTGATCACCGGACGCATCGGAGAGCCGGGAATGGCCGGCTTATCGGAAAAGGCCGCCTGTGTCATCGTCATCGGCTTGAACTGAAGCGCCGTGACGTAGCCTGGGTTTTTTCCGAGCATGTCCTCGACGACGATTTGGCTGAACGCTTTGCGCGCCTCGCCTGCGTCCTTCTTCCCGGTCGCGATGTCGTGCGCGAGGTTCAGCGTAAGAATGTTGTGCCCCTCCAGGTCGCACCGCCCGGACAACTCGCCTCGCGTCCGATCGAACGTGGCGCTGCCGTCGAAGGCAGAGATGGCGTCGGCTTTATCCGCCGGCACATGGTAACGGATCGTGTGTTCGATAAAATCCATGTGCGGCTTCGGGAAGTCGTGATGATCTTCCTTCTTCGTGACGGTGATGCGCTTGTAAGGGCCTTGGTTGTGCCAGACAAGCTTCTCGGACGTGACTTCCTGCGGAGTGGCGTACTGCGAGAGCATCATTTGCGCGCCCAGCCGCGGGCGTTCAGGCCATTGCGCGATCATCTTATCGACCGCGGCGCGATCCGGTGTGCCGGCAGTCGTGGCGCGCGTATGTTCCTCGGCGAGCGCCGGCCACGTCAGCGCCGTGATCGTAAGCGTCACGATCGTTCCGAGTGCTTTTGCATGCTGTAATGTTTTCATTTGTTTCTCTGTGATTTGGATGCTTGTTCGCTTGTTCACCGCGATCGTTAAGGTGTGGTCGCGACTTACACAGTTGCTCGTCTGATTATTGGAAATTGTTTCATGCCGACGAATCTCCTTGTTACAGCCCTCGCGTGCAGCTCAGCCACGGCCGCTAGCAGAACTATGCCCAGGCCGCAGCTTGTCCGAAAAGCGTCTTTAAAAGTAAGCATGCTAGGTCTCCTTGGCGAACGGTGAGGCCCCTTTCGGGGCTCTACAAATTTAGTCTAACAGCGAGCCCCACCTTTTGAACGTTCGTGCGCTAACGTCGCGAGCTTCTTCCTGCTAAAATCTGGTTTTAGCGGGTTCCCCGGAAAGGGATGCCCGTAGGCAGCAAGGCGAGTCCCGCTTACCTTCTGTTTCAAAGGTTCCTGATCAAGTTTCTATGCCTAAAGACGAGGTGCAACAGTTCTCGACCCATCTCGCTTGTCAGACGCTGACAGGAATTACCCTTGAGCACCTGCCGCGCGACGGCTCGCTCGGTCGTGTACGCAGCTTTCCTAAAGGCGCGGACATCTGGCGCCCGGATGATCGTGCGGATCGTATATACTTCCTTGAACGCGGACAGGTCGCGGTGATGACCGGCGATACCCGCGGTCACGAAGTCATGATGAAAGTGATCACAGCTGGAGAGCCATTCGGTGAACTTTGTTTGTGCGCGCAGGAAAACGGAGTGCAGCACACCACCGGGCGAGCTCTTGTTGCGAGTGTAGCGTTGCAGATAAAGCAGCGAGACTTCGTCAATTATTTACAGCAGGATCGCGAGGCGCTGACCGCTTTCGTGTTCACCTTCTGCGAGCGGCTCAGTGATGCCGAACGTCGCATCGGAGTCCTCACGCATCGTGATGCGGGAGGACGTTTGGGGAGCCTGCTGCTGCAGCTTGCAAGTACGCCCGGTGAAAAGGGCGGAAAAGTTCAATTGCGAGTAGGGCATGAGGATTTAGCGCAGATGGCCGCAATGAGTCGCTCCCATGTCACAGTCATGATGGGCAAGTTTCGACGGCGTAAACTCGTGCACTATGAACGCAATCGTCCGCTCGTCATAGACGTCGTAGCACTCAAAGCCTATTTGACGGAGGCTCCTAAGGAATCACTCTGAAGCCAGTTTCTAAACATGTCCCTGCGATCAGAGGAGCTTAATGGATGTAAAGTCAGAACAGGCGAGGCGCCTCCGACAACAACAGCGACACAAACACGAACAAAGGGAGAAAACACAATGCCACAATCAAAACCCGAGGCCCCGACGCGGAGCGCTACGTACCTGCCGAAGGAAGAAGCCGGAATTTCATTCCCTGCTGACCGTACGGCCCTGCTGGTGATCGATCCGGTCAACGACTTCCTCTCCGAGGGCGGAGCAGGCTGGGAGATGACCAAGACTACGGTGGAGATGAACGATGTGGTCGGCCATCTGAAGCGCGCTATTGAGGGCGCACGACCGCGCGGTATCCCCATCCTGTTCGGCCCGATGGCGTACACGGAGGAGGATTACGCTGACGAGCAGTTACACCGGAGAAGCGGGATCAACCGCCTGATGTTTGAGAAGAAGATGTTTCTGGCAGGCAGTTGGGGGGCAGACTTTCATCCCGACTTGCAGC
>JBGTLM010000076.1:0-1526 GCA_041744135.1 Pyrinomonadaceae bacterium | reverse complement strand
ACGCACGTCGATAGCAACGTTGACCCGTGCTCCCACGCGGCGGACAGTGCGCTCCTGCAAGACGCGCAACAGTTTTGCCTGGGCGGAAAGGTTCAGCGCATCTACTTCATCGAGAAACAGCGTGCCCCCGTGAGCCTGTTCGAACAGGCCACACCGGCTTTCATGCGCGCCGGTGAACGTACCGCGTTGGTGGCCAAAAAGTTCGGCTTCGATAAGTGTTTCCGGAATTGCGGAGCAATTGACATCGACGAAGGCAGCGTCGCGGCGTGGGCTCTTATCATGGATGGCCTGCGCAACTAATTCCTTGCCTGTGCCGGTGGCTCCTGTGAGCAGGACGGAAGCGTCGCTGGGAGCTATCCGCTCGATGACTGCGAAAAGCTTCTTCATCACCGCCGATTGCCCCACAAGCATCGGGCGTAGCTCAGGTTTAGCCGGAGAGGCTTCCCGTTCTGGCCGTTTTTTTATCTGTCCAGCCGAAGGGCCGACCGGTTGCCAGGAGGCGGGAGCACTGAGGGGGGTTTGGGACATTAACAGTATAAACTCCTAACGTTTGAATGTGCGGCACTCTCTGTGCAAGAAAATAATCCGGAGTTTTGGGAGCAACTCCTTCAAATTCGATGCAATGTGTTTTGCGGAATTGACCCTCAGCCTCTGAGAGACTGTTGGCAAAGTGCCGTCTAACGGGCTAGTGTTGACCCTGTCGGTAGATCAACAAGCCTTAATACAACTTACTAGAAGACAAGGAGGGTTCGACTGGGAATACTCTATTGTCGCCGGCCAACAAGCTACCGAAAAGGCTACTTGTAGGTAAGAAAGGCTTCCGGGTTCCTTATTTCTTCTTTTACTACCTGGTACTTCGATGGGGCAACTTTGGACGAACCGCGCTCTGGACTAAGGCCCCCCGATTATTTATTTAACTTCGACTCAGCAATTAAGGGGCCACGATAATAAAGCGATCACAAATCCAAATTTGGCTGTAATAGCGTTGTCGTCATAAAATCTCTTCAAGGTTGCGTCTGATATCGGGACTTCGTTTCTAGAATACGGACACACTTTTGGCATAGACGCGCTTAGGCCAATCCAGAACTCATGATCGTAAAATCTCATCAACTTTGGATCGTAGCACGACAGGATCCAACGGCTTAGTCAGATAACCTATGCATCCCTCAGCCGCCGCTTCGGCGCGAAGATCATATGAATCATAAGCAGAGACGATCACAACTGGCACCTCGGCAAGCTCGGGACGACCCCGCAGGCGCCATACGGAGGTCAACCCATCTTCCCCGGGCATCCCGATGTCCATCAACACCAGGTCCGGGGTTTGAACGAGCGCTAACTCTTCGGCCTCCCTGCCGCTGGCAGCCTCCGTGACGCAGTATCCTTCGTCGCGAAGGATTTGTGCCATCAGGAAGCGAATGTCGTCGTCGTCATCGACAACCAAGACATGCAGCTTGCTCGCTCGCAATTGTTCGGTGCTGGTTATGATCACTGCCTATACTTAACACAGAAACCGTTCGTCCTTTCGT
>JBGTLM010000075.1:0-8742 GCA_041744135.1 Pyrinomonadaceae bacterium | reverse complement strand
CCGATCAACTCTCGATGAAAGGCTTCCAATCCTTCTGGTGTTAGCACGAGGTCGATATCTTCTGTGAATCGCGGATAGCCGTGCGCCAGTAGAGCGACCGCTCCTATAACCATGTAATCAATTCCGTGTTTCTTCAGATCGATGGTGAGTTGCACCAGCGTGTTGTTGAGGGTTCCTTGTCCCATAAAATAGCGCTGCCCTTCGGCGTAGAGATGTTGGACCGATCGAGAGTTAATATTTGAACTCGAAGTTGTCATCGCGATCGTGTATACATACTCCTCAAATATCCACCAGGTACCCACCCGCTTACCCGCAGGTGTACTGACAAGCAACGCGATCCCATTACAAATACTCTTCAACCTTGCGAACAATCTCGCGAATCTGGAACGGACGCCCTTTCACCTTTGAGAATGCAACCGCATCGACCAAATACTTCGCGCGCACCATTGTGCAAAGCTGACCCAGGTTCATCTCCGGAACAATCACCGTCTCAAATCCCGCAAGCACTTCGCCCAGGTTCTTGGGGAAGGGATTAAGATAACGAAGATGCGCTGAAGAGACGCTCTTGCCTTCACTCTGCAACTTCTCAACTGCCGTGCTGATAGAACCATAGGTGGAGCCCCAGCCGAGAACGAGTACCTTGCCCTTTGGTTCACCGAAGACTTCCACGAGCGGAACGTCGTTGGCTGCCCGATCGATCTTCTCCTGTCGCAGTTTGACCATCAACTGATGGTTTTCCGGATCGTAGTTTACGTTGCCGGTAATGTGTTGCTTTTCAATACCGCCGATGCGATGTTCGAGACCGGGTGTTCCGGGAATGGCGTAAGGCCGAGCTAAGGTTTCGGGGTCGCGCGCGTAGGGCATGAAATTGGCAGGGTCATTCGCAAAAGTGACTTCGATCCTAGGCAGGTTAGCGATTTCAGGAATGGCCCAGGGCTCTGCACCATTTGCCAGGTAACCGTCCGACAGATAGAAAACCGGGCTCATGTACTTGAAGGCCAGCCGCACCGCTTCAATCGCCATGTGGAAGCAGTCGGCCGGAGTTGCGGGAGCCACCACGATCACCGGACACTCGCCGTTTCTTCCCCACACTGCCTGAAACAGATCGGCCTGTTCAGTCTTAGTTGGCAGTCCTGTCGAGGGCCCACCGCGTTGCACATTAATAATCACCAGCGGCAGTTCGGTCATAACTGCCAGACCGATTGCTTCCTGCTTCAGGGCCACCCCAGGTCCTGAGGTTCCCGTCAGCCCAATCTGGCCCACAAAGCTGGCTCCGATTGCCGAACATACGGCAGCAATCTCGTCCTCAGCCTGAAACGTCTTGACTCCAAAACTCTTGTGCCGCGCTAACTCATGCAAAATGTCCGAGGCCGGCGTGATGGGGTACGAGCCGTAGAACAGCGGCCGACCGGCGAGTTGCGAGGCGGCCACAAACCCGATCGCCGTCGCTTCGTTGCCGGTAATCTTGCGATATTTTCCGGGAGCGATTTTAGCTTTCTTGATCGTGAAGTGCGTCGTGAAAACTTCGGTAGTGTCGGCGAAGTTGTAGCCGGTTTTAAGCGCTATCTCATTTGCCTTGGCCAACTCCGGATTCTTCCCGAACTTTGCACTAATCCAATTGAGCGTGTTCTCCATCGGTCGATCGTAAAGCCAATAGAGCACGCCGAGCGCAAAGAAATTCTTGCTGCGATCGATCTCCTTGCGCGAAAGCTCGACATTGCCTTTGAGGGCATTCATGTTGAGCGTGGTGATCGGCAGTTTGTGGACGCGATAGCCGGCAAGTGAGCCGTCCTCGAGAGGGTTGCCCGCATAGTTCGCGTACTTCAGGTTCTCTTTAGTGAAGCCGTCGGTGTTGACTATGATCGTGCCACCTTCTTCCAGGTCGGCGAGATTGACTTTCAACGCCGCAGGATTCATCGCCACCAGAACGCTGGGCTGATCGCCGGGCGTCTTGATGTCCTGACTGGAGAAGTTCAGCTGAAAGCCGCTGACACCAGGCAAACTTCCGGCCGGGGCGCGAATCTCCGCCGGGAAATCCGGCAAGGTCGAGATGTCGTTGCCAACAACTGCCGAAGTGTTCGTAAACTGCGTGCCGGTTAACTGCATGCCGTCGCCGGAATCTCCGGCGAAGCGAATGGTCACAGCTTCTACTTCCTCGAGGTTCTTTTCGATCTGTTCAGCTGGTGTTTCGATGACGGTACTCATGAGTGTTTTATCAAGCCTCTTTGCTTAAGTATATTTGCAATTACCGATTGCCAATTGCCAATTTCGCCAGGTCGTCTTAATGGTTTTAAAATCGGCAATCCTAGCCCCCGTGCTCGCTATCCATGACCTGGGCAGTATTTGGTGGCAGGTTCATGGTTTCCTTGGGATAAGTCTCTGCCAAATATGAGATTACATCAAAAACAGAGATCGAACCTGCCAGCTGTCCATCTTTAACGAGAGGAATATTTCGATAGCTCTTCTCCGTCATGATCACCACAGCATCGCCAATCGTGGCATCAGGCGACAAGGTTGCAACTATGGGCGACATCCACTTGCTGACCCGGTCACTCATGTCAACTGACTGGCCGACGATCTTGGTCAAAACGTCACGTTCCGTGAAAATGCCTACTACCCGCCCGTGCTCACACACTATCGCGCAACCACCCTCGTCCAGTTTCATTACCTCAACAGCTTTGGAAAGTGGATCTGAGGGATCGAGACAGACGTAGTCGTCCGTTTCCATCAAGCTTACTTTGTCGTTACGCGCGTGGTGGGACGCCTCGGTCTTGGCGATAACCACGGTGGGTGTTTCGTCTGCGGCCGGTTGTCTAGCTGACATAACGGTGCTCCGTGGTTATGGGAGTTAAATCTGGTGGAAACGCTAGCGAATTGTACCACAGGACAAATTGTCAGGTTGTAAAGCGACTCACTAACCACGCGCTGCGTAAAGTGCTCCCAGTTCCTTGTGGTAAGGCGACATTTTAACCAGCTTCTCAATAATGGTTGGGAGAAGCTGCAAGGTTTGCCCAATGTCCTGCTCGGTATTGTAGCGTCCTAGTGAGAACCTGATAGACCCCTGGGCCGCAGTGTAAGGAACGTTCATGGCCCTTAGAATTGGTGACGCCTCACGTGTTGTCGAATTGCAGGCAGAGCCAGTGGATACCGAGATGCCTGCTTCATTGAGGTGCGCCAGAATGTTTTCGCCCTCGACGTACTGGAAGGATATGTTCGACGTGTTTTGCAGCCGCTTATTCCGATCCGGCGTTCCATTCAAACTAGCATTAGGAATGGTGCTCAGAATTTCGTCCTCTAACTGATCCCGTAAACGCCTGACTAATTCGTGACCGTCAGGATTTCCACCCAATTCGCACGCCGCGCCCAGCGCGACTATATTTGGTACCGCTGAAGTCCCCCCGCGCCGCCCGCTTTCCTGACCGCCGCCAATTATGAAAGGCGCGAGTTTCACCCCGTTCTTAACATAGAGGGCACCCACGCCTTGCGGCGCATGAAGCTTGTGACCGGAGAGCGCAAACAGATCGACTTCGAGCTGGTTTAAATTGATGGGAATCTTGCCCACTGCCTGCACGCCATCCACGTGAAATAGCGCGCTGGATCTCGCGTGCACTATGCGACCAATCTCGTCAATAGGAAAGAGCACACCGGTTTCGTTATTGGCAAGCATCACCGAAACGAGTGCGGTGTCGGGGCGCAGCGCGGCGCGCAGACTCTCGAGATCTAATTCTCCTTTACCGTCTACCTCCAGCCACGTTACCTCGTAACCCTGTTGCTCAAGGAGCGCACAGAGATTCCTGACCGCTTCGTGTTCGACGAGAGTGGTAACGACGTGCTTTTTCTCTGGATTCTCCTCGAGCACGCCGCGGATCGCCCAGTTGTCGGATTCGGAACCGCACGAGGTAAAAACGATCTCGCTCGTGTCAGCCGCGCTTAGCAACTCGGCTACCTGTTCGCGCGCCCGCTCAACCGCCGCCTTCATCTTCCGTCCCAACGAGTGGGCCGACGATGGATTACCGTAAAACTCGGTGAGGTATGGCTGCATCGCAGCGATTACTTCCGGCGCGACTCGTGTCGTTGCGTTGTTGTCCAGATAAATCATTTGTCTAGCGTTTTGTGATACGCCGAGAGACCCCACGGATTAGGCGACCAATCTCATCGAGCTCATGTTCCATCAGATCCTTTCTCGCGCAGGCCCTGACGTTTCTGCAGCGATTCCAGCAACTATCTCCAACCATCTGTGAGAGGAGACGTCAAAGGATACCCTGGAGGATAAGCCCAAGGGGAGTCAGGTTCTTCTATCACACCACATACTGATGAGCGCACGACGTTATCACTTCTTCCGAATTAAGGTCGGTTCGCGGGGTCATGTTAGTGATCCTTCAGTTCGCCAAACGTCATCGAGTATTACTTCAATCAATAAGTAGCATGAGCGGCATCCCGCGCCGGCGTTACAGGCCCTGGTAACGTCGGCAATAGTACGCAACCCCCCCGCTTTGATTTCGTTCTCGATCGTTCGCTCGGAAACACCGAAGCAAGTGCAAATCAGGGCTTCATCTCCGGTCCACTCTTCGCGTACTGAATCGCTGTAATGCTTTACCGCGGAAATTAAGGCTTCGCAGGCGAGTGCGGCGCAATGATCGCGATCCCCGGGCCAACCGCCCAATTGTTCAATAACCGACTTCTTCGGAAATTGCCCCAGAACTGCGGCTTCCGCCGTGGTTTTCCCCTTGACCTGCTCAGTCAGCAAAGAACTGGCCGCAACCAGATAACTGCAGCCCGCCGATTTGAACTTTGCATCAGTAATACGTTGCGATTCGTCGACACTCAACGAAACCGTCAGCGTAGCGCCGCAGGTGACAGAACCCGCTCTGGCAACTGCGTCCGCATCGGCTATCTCACCCACATTTCTCGGGTTTAAGAAAATCTCCTTGATGAGAGCTGAGTTCATTGTTCAATAAATATCAAACTTACGCACGAAGGCTATCCGCGCGATCCACGCTTTGTCAAAAAGTTGGTGGTGATACCGACCAAGAACGATCCACGAAATCACAGAAGCGTCACGAAATTCCTTAGTGCTCTTTCGTGCGATTTCGTGGATCGTTGTCTCCCTTTTTGGGTAACGAAATTTGGCAAGCAAAATCCCACGCAAGTCGACATTCGACCGCCACTCCGGCATAATCCATTTTCAATCAAAGTTACTGATAGAACCATGTCACAGCTAACCGAACAACTCATACTCGACGCCTTACGCCAGATCCAGGATCCGGATCTGCACAAGGACATCGTCACGCTTGGCTTCATCAAAGATCTTACGATCCAAGGCGGCAATATTTCGTTTCGCATCGTGCTGACAACTCCGGCGTGCCCGGTGAAAGAAGAGATGGAAAGCGCTGCGAAGGAACTTGTAAGCGCTCTTCCGGGTGTGCAGTCGGTCAGTGTGAAGATGGACGCCGAAGTGCCCAAAGGGCGCGGCCTCGGAGAAAAGGTTTCCGTGCCGGGCGTTCGCAACATCATCGCGGTTTCGTCTGGAAAAGGAGGAGTCGGCAAATCGACGGTGGCCGTCAATGTCGCGGTATCGCTGGCTCTCGACGGCGCCCGGGTAGGTCTGATGGATGCTGATGTGTATGGCCCTAACGTTCCCATCATGTTGGGCGCCAGCGACGCGCGCCCGGAAGTGGACGTCAACAAACTTATTCCCATAGAGGCTTATGGCGTCCGCATAATGTCGATGGCCTTCTTGCAGCCCGGGGATAAACCGATGATTGTACGTGGGCCCATCCTTCATGGTCTCGTAAAACAGTTTCTTTCCGACGTTAAGTGGGGAGAACTGGATTATCTGATTGTGGACATGCCTCCGGGCACGGGCGATGTCCAGTTGTCCCTGGCGCAACTCGTTCCGGTCCAGGGAGCTGTGCTGGTCACGACACCGCAGGACGTGGCCATCGCCGATGTGCGCCGGGCCCTGCGGATGTTTGAAACGGTGGCCATACCGATTCTGGGTGTGGTTGAAAACATGAGCTATTTCATTGCGCCGGACACCGGCAACCGTTACGACATTTTTGGCACGGGCGGGGGCGAGAAGCTCGCGGCGATGTATGATGTGCCGTTCCTCGGGTCGATTCCACTGGGCATTGGAGTGCGGGAAGGCGGTGATAAAGGGGTGCCAATCGTAGTCAGCCAACCGGATTCCCCGCAGGCGCAGGCCTTCCGACGCGTGGCCGAAGAGGTTGCCCGACAAGTCTCGATCGAGGCCATGAAGCCTGAACTTGTCGTTTTAGGTAAAGGTCAGTAAGATGAATTTGGGATTTTTGGGTTGCCGATTGGCAATCAACAATTGAATTATTTGAAGGAGATTTATATATGTCTACACAAACCGCCCCTAATGAAACACCTGGTGTTGCAACTGCGGCCCCAAATATTACACTTAACGTTACCGAGCCTGCCGCTGTCGAGATCAAGAAGTTTATGGCCAGTGAAGAAGGACTTCCGGAAACGTCTGGACTGCGCGTCCGCGTCGTACCAGGCGGTTGCTCCGGCTTCCAGTATAGCCTGAATATCGAAGAGGAATCGCGGCAGGGCGACTTCATTCTCAACGAACACGGTGTACGCCTGTTCGTCGACATGTTCAGCGCCCAATATCTGAACGGTGTTCAGATCGACTACGTGACCGGGGTCATGGGTTCTGGCTTCACGTTCACGAATCCAAATGCAACCGGAAGCTGTGGCTGCGGCACTTCCTTTACGGCTTAATTAGGGGCGCGGTGCATGATTGGAAGGCCGGGTCGTCTGTTTGAGACGCCCGGCCTTGTTTCGTATGCGCGCGAACTTATGGCGCTGGAAGATCTTTTTGTAACCCGCCAAGCGTGGCGAAAGCACAAAGCCTGGGGCGTGAGCCCCCGGGACACTCGCGGTTGAGTTCCTAGCCCGCAAGCGGGCGGCAGCGGCAACACAAGAGATCGTTGATGAAGATTCTCGCTAACGAGATTCCGATCTGCTGTCGCCCACCGCGGGCTAGTTGAATCTTATTTGTTCGTTGACCTGGGATCCCCTGCGCCCCACCCCAGGCTTTATGCTGTCGCCCGCTATCGCGGGCTGGTTGAGCGATTCAGTTTCTACTCGGAGCGCGCTCTTTTCTGATCCATCTGTTTTCCCAGTGAATATAGTTCAAGCCCAGTCTGCCGAACACATCGATCGCGCCCGCGAGTTGTTCGAAGAATATGCGGCCTGGCTGGGAATAAATCTCTGCTTTCAGAACTTCGAAAAGGAACTTGCGGAACTTCCGGGGGAATATGTCCCGCCGACTGGCCGTCTGTTCCTCGCTTTTGAAGGTGATCAGACTTCCGGTTGCGTAGCCCTGCGAGGGCTTGGCAATGGTGCGTGCGAGATCAAACGACTTTACGTGCGGCCGGACTTTCGCGGTAAGGGCTTAGGACGTGAGCTGACCGAAGCGGTAATTGACGCGGCGGCAGAACTTGGTTACGAGCGGATGCGCCTGGATACATTACCAGGCAAAATGGACAGGGCAATCGCCATGTACCGGTCGCTGGGGTTTCGAGAGATCGGCGCCTACTACCATAATCCGGTTGTGGGGGCGACATTCATGGAATTGTCGCTCTCTTGAGGAAGGTGAGAATTGTTACTGGTTTCAGGTTTGGTTGTCGTACCTCTGATGGCATTGAAGACTCGGAAAGGGTACGCGGATGAGGAGAATCGCTTTGAGCAGGTTATTAAATACATAACCAAAATTCGGGACTCAAAAGCACTTCCGCCCTGCCGGCTTCTCTATCCATTGCCCAACCACGACGAAATTGTACGCGCTCTCTTGCGTCACCTCTCGCCCGCGATCACGCTCTCTTCCTCAGCACGATCCACGCTAGTTGACTGCCCCATTCAATCCCCATAGCCCACCCGCGGTTTCGTCCAACTGGATTCCTTCCGCAGTGCTCGCCGAATCGCAGACCCGCGCTCATCTCCACCTTGACTCTCGGCGAGACTGCGGAAAGACTCCTATGCGTTTTAAAGAATCCTATGCGTTATGCCTCTGCTTGTTTGGTAAGTTATGAAAGTGATGTTTTGCTGGCGTTGTAAGATGGACGTGCCGATGCTCGACGAGGAAGAGTTCTCCGTCGTGGGCAAGTTGTATTCTGAAAACATGAGTGCCACGAAAGAGTTCCGCCTGAAGCACACTCTGCCGCTTGCAGAATGCCCGATTAATGAGCGTTTCCGCCCGGTGCGTGCCGCTTATGAGCGCATGACGGGCATGGCCGAGTCGCATCATAACGCCATCATGCACCACCGCATTTCCATTTATGGCTCGCCCTGCGAGCATTGCGGGAAGCCGTTGCGCACGCCCCGCGCGAGCTTCTGCGCGGCGTGCGGGCAAATGCGTGGTTCCGGCGAGCGGGAGGCATAGCAACCGCATGCACCCGATCGCGAATAGCGCGGCTCTCGTCCGCAAGACTCGCCGCTAATCGCGTTGTGTGCGCGGCGGGTGATGCCCAGCGTATATGCTTCGTGGTAAAACCGAAGTCGTGTGAATGATATGAAAAAACAAAAAATCAAGATTGCAATTCTAGCCGTTTGGCTTTTGGCTGCTCTGGTTTTCATCATTAATTGTTCGACGAGAAACGAAAAATCTTTAGCACAGACCAAAAACAAACAGGTCAAAGAAACTGAAGGTTATAGAAATTGGACGAAAGTTAATTCTGTGCCGCAATTGATGCCCGATGTTGTCGCAATGTC
>JBGTLM010000074.1:0-12904 GCA_041744135.1 Pyrinomonadaceae bacterium | reverse complement strand
GATGCGTTGCCGTGGAATCGAGAACTGGAAATGGGGAATATGGGCCGCTCTGGCGATAACGCTGCTCGCAGTATACCCACAGCTTGTGAATTGGGGGGTCCGGGGTGGACAGTGGAACGGTTCTTTCGCCTCGGCTGACCGTGATGAGTGGGTCTATGCTGCTTACGTCCAGGCTTTGATTGACGGCCGGCCGCGTCGCAATGAACCCTATACCGGGCGCGATGACCGGCCAAATCATCCCCAGCCAGAATCCTTATTCTCTATTCAGTTTCTTCCGGCCTATATGATTGCAGTGCCTGCGCGTTTTCTGGGTCTATCCTCATCAACAGCATTCATAGTCTTAGGTATCCTGGGACCTTTTTTTTCCTGCCTCGCTATCTTCTGGCTGATCGTGGAGGTGACTCAAGATCACAGACTCGCAGCTGCTGGAACAGTTATTATCATTTGCTTTGGCGCGCTTGCTGCCGGCCAAGGGGTGGTGCATCTGTTGACCGCCGATTACGGCTACAGCTATTTTCTTTTTTTAAGACGCTATGAGCCTTTGGCACCCTTTCCTCTCTTCTTTCTGTTCTGCGCTTTCGTTTGGAAGGCGCTGACCCCGAAAAAGGGTACCGGAATCACGTGGGCCGTGGTCGCGGGTCTTACTTTGGGTGTGCTCGTTTTTTCCTATTTTTACCTTTGGACAAGCGCAGTCGCATGGTTGGCATGTGTCGCGCTTTTATGGTTTATCGCCCGTACTGGAAACTTGCGACAGGTGGCCCTGTCGCTCTTTACGATCCTCATGCTCGCTGTTGCGGCGCTTGTCCCTTATGTTGAGCTGCTGTCGAAGCGGTCGCTTACCATGGACATCGGGCAACAGTTGGCCCTTTCGCACGCTCCTGATTTGTTTCGCATACCCGAGTTGCTCGGAATTGGGGTAATCGCACTGATGGTCTTAGGAGCCTTTAGAGGAAGAATCAATTGGCGCGCTCCGGACAGTTTGTTTGCCGCATCGTTTTCTCTTATGCCGCTGCTTGTCTTTAACCAACAGGTAATCACCGGGAGGTCTTTGCAACCATTTCACTATGAGGTATTCATTGCCAACTACGCGGCGCTTGTGGGCTCCGTCCTGGCCGCTGTGATCGCATGGCGTGGGTCAGAAGGTGCGAAACGACCGCTTCCCTACCCTGTTATTGCTCGAGTGGTCTTTGTCGCAATTTTGTGGGGAGTCATTGAGGTAGTGGCACCAACAAAGTTAATAATAAGATTTAGCGAGTACACAGATCGTGCCGCGGCAATCTGCCAGCGGCTGCGACAACGAGCGGAATCTGACGGAACTTTGATCGATAGTATCAGGGATCTTGATCCTAGGCCGTTGGTGTTAGCGAGCGACCACAAAGTCGCCTTAATCTTACCAGTGTTTGCTCCGCAGGCCCTGCTTTGGGAGTCGCACTTCGAGTTCTTGAACCTACTGCCGAAAGAAACGAGCGAACGCTTCTACAAGTATCTGTATTACATTGGCTTCGACGGAAATGACCTCTCTAAGGAGTTGAGCCAGCCCATGAGCATCCTTGCCGCCGCCGCCTTCGGCCACGACCGCGTGATATTAGGTCAGTCGGTTCTCGCTAAACCGATTACAAGTGAGGAAATCGCGAAGAAGGTAACCGACTATGAGGCATATACGTCTTCATTCAGTCGCGCAAAAGCTAGTCAACACCTCCTCTCTTACGTAATTGTGCCGGCAGACGGGAGTATTGACTTAACCAACCTGGATCGCTGGTATCAGCGGGATAACGGTGAGCATGTTGGCGATCACGTACTGTATCGGGTGCAATTACGACATTAAAAACCAAAGAGTGGAAATTTGCGGTGTGGGGTGCGGTTGCGGTTACGCTGCTGTCACTCTATCCGCAGCTTCTGATGTGGGCTGTTCGGGGGCGCGAGTGGAACGGTGCTTACGCCGAATTCCATGGCGACGAGTGGGTCTATTCCGCATATGTGCAGGCTTTGATCGATGGCCGGCCACGTCGTAACGATCCATATACCGGACGGGATGATCGTCCAGACCAACCTCAGCCGGAATCACTTTTTTCTATTCAGTTTGTGCCGGCATATCTGATTGCCGTGCCGGCACGGCTTCTGGGGATATCCTCGTCCACGGCCTTCATCGCGCTCGGATTTCTGGTTCCGTTCTTCAGCTGTTTAGCCATCTTCTGGCTGCTCGCGAATCTAACTGGGGATCATCGACTTGCCGCCGCAGGATCCGTAATCGTCCTTTGCTTGGGCGCGCTCGCCGCAGGGGCGGGGATAATACACGTCTTAAGCTCTGGATTTCAGTACGCCTTTCTTCCTTTCTTAAGAAGGTATGATCCTGCATTGCCCTTTCCCCTCTTCTTTGTGTTCTGCATGTTCGTTTGGAAATCCTTAGCCACCACACGCAGCGCGGCTTTTGGCTGGGCGGTTGGCGCCGGTCTGACTCTCGACATACTCATTTTTTCTTATTTCTATCTCTGGACCAGCGCGCTGGCCTGGCTAGTATGCTTAGCATTTCTCTGGTTCGCGGTCCATCCCAGCCAGTTGCGGCGATATGCAGGTTCCTTCGGGACGATTATTTTGCTGGCGTTGGCTGCGCTCGTACCGTACGTCATTCTGCTAACGCGCCGATCGCCGACAATGGATAGCGGACAAAAGTTGACAGTTTCACACGCTCCGGATTTTTTCCGTGTTCCCGAGTTGCTCGGTTTGGCTGTGATTGCCGTGATGCTATGGGGAGCCGTGCGTGGAAGGGTTAACTGGAAGGCGCCCGAGAGCTTGTTTGCCACCTCTTTTGCGTTAATGCCCTTTGTGGTCTTCAACCAGCAAGTCATTACGGGCTATTCGCTTCAGCCATTTCACTACGAGTCGTTCATCGCGAACTATGTGGCGCTTGTGGGTGCGGCCGTTGTAGTTGTCATCCTTTGGCGCGGACCTGAAGGTGGGAAACGACCAATTCGCTACCGCCTTGCTGCTCGTCTGGTCGTCATTGCTATCTGCTGGGCGGCCATTGAAGTGCTGGCCCCGACAAAGGTCATGATAAGAGATAGCCAGTTCACAGATCGTGCGGCAGCAGTCTGCCGGCGACTACGACAACTATCGGACGCTGATGGAATGATCGCGAAGACTAGTGCCGGGCCAAATCCCCGCCCCCTGGTGTTAGCTAGAGATAACCAACTCTCGTTGATGTTACCGACCTTTGCCCCGCTGGCCGTACTCTGGGCGCCGAACTTCGACTTCTTAAATCTTGCGCCGGGGGAGAGCCGAGAGCGTTTCTACGAATATCTCTATTACACAAGCACTGACAGTAACCATCTCATGAAGGAACTGGGCCAGCCAATGAGTGTATTGGCCGCCGCCGCCTTCGGACACGAGCGCGTAATACCTGACTTGTCTGTCCGGCCCAAGCCCATTACGAGTGAGGAAATATCGCGGGAGGTCGACCGCTATCAAGCATACGTTGCTTCGTTCACCCGCGAACGGGCAAATCAGCATGTCCTTTCATATGTGATCGTCTCGGTTGACGAAGGACTGGACCTGTCGAACGTGGATCGCTGGTACCAGCGTGACCAGGGTGAGCAAGTCGGCAACTACACACTCTATCAAGTTCAATTGCGGCCTTAGTAGCAGCATCAAGCGCTGAAGTCACCTGGGAGTTGGGACTATTCTTGTCAGCCGACTTAATTGGATGACTTGGTGGATCCCCAGGAAAGCGAGCACTAAAGTGTAGAGCTGAATTCCAGACACGCGAGCAATGGGTTGAGTGATCCAGGGCACGAGGTATAGTAAAAGCAGAATGACCTTGGAGGTCAGCGATAACGGCAACTGATCGGTATCTCTCTGGCGATAGAAAACATCGGTCATAAGTAAAACGCTGAGCACTGTCAGAGTGGTGTCGTAGATTCCCAAATATAAGTTCAGCACGAGTGTCGAGGTTATCGTCAGAGCCCAGATAAGACTCTGATCATTCGGCTGCTTCCTGTCAGCCTTCCACCATATCTGAGAGAGCAGCGGCAGAAGAATGACAAAGACTGCGCCGGTCAGTGTCCATCTCAGATATGGGTAGTCACCCAGAAGGAGCCGGAAAAAGGAGTTAATGTCTACATATTTCCAGGAACGCAGGCCGGATGCAGCACTTGTCGAGGTTTCCGTGAAGTACATGAGCGTATTAATGTAACCAAGACACCCCTGCCAACCAACGATAAGCACCGAAATGAGTGCCAGCACTCCGCAGCCGGCAACGAAACCTAGAACCGTTAAGTAGCGCCGCGTTATTATCAGCATTGGAAGTATGAGCACGAGCAGGGTCGGCTTATAAGCGCACAACGAGAGGGCTAATCCACTTAAAATGTGATGGCCGCGGCGTTCAGCGACAATAGCTAATGCCAGGAAGAAGAACCCGACCGCCGATGTCTGCCCTCCCGCCAAACACTCGACCAAAAAAGGCATGAAGGAGAAAGAAAGCAGTAACACCATGAGCCAGGCGTCTCTTGGTATTGCGTTGAGAGTCCTCCAGATTAAGAAGAATCCCGCGACGTAAAGAGCAACCGACAGCACTAGCCATAGGAAGTAGGCCCAGGAATAGGGCAATCGCGCCAGCACCGTGAAAGGCACGATGAAAAACGGCGCATTGACGTATGGCAAATGGCTATCACGCGGGGCATCAGGAAACTGCTCGAGATAAAGATGGTGGTGGAGCCCGGCATCATAGACTCGATCCGGCGGATGCGTGTTGAAGATCCTGCCGGCAATATAAAACGCGCCAAAGTCAGCACCCAGGTGAGGCCCAAATATCGTGCGACCTCTTACGTTAGTAGCGAAAGATACTGCTAACACAGCCAGATATATCACCAGCACGAGAAGACAAATAAACTGAATATAAGGACGGTTAAGCCTGCGTTCTATGAGATTAACTGCTCGGATTACTAGCTGATTCAAGTAATTGGGCCTCCTTCGTTAGTATATTCTGATGAAGTGAGGGCAGATGCTCGGGTGTGGGCGTTCGGCGTTGCAACGAATTTTCTGGTCCCTGAAAGGGACGCAGTCAATAGCCGGGGGAACACCCCCGGAAAACTGGTCATGCTCCCCGACCTAGAAGTGTCAAACCCGTGCCAAGCAAAGATTCAACTTGCGTAATGTTGTTCGTCGAGACTGCGACCCTTTCAGGGTCGGGACTGAATGCTTCGCTTACCGGGGGCGGTGCCCAAGGGCGTTGCCCGGCTATTTACTTCATGCCTTTCAGGCATGTTCGGCTCGCTAAGGCTTCGCACCTGAACACTCGTTGCCCCTTTCCCAGTCCCCTAAAGTGCCTATGCGCGTCGAGTTCGCGAAGATGAAAAACCAAAGAGGGTCGACAGCTTGCCGCTTCAACGTGTTGGGGTACGAAGCTGAAGTCCGGGCTCGGTGTCTTCCTGGAGAAAATCGCCGATATCTATAGCTAAGCGTTTGAGCTTCTTATAAAGAGTCTGCCGTGAGCCCAGCCCAAGGGCCTCGCTGGCTCGTGCCACATTGCAATCGTTGCGCTTCAAGGCTTCCGTGATGACACGGCGCTCATAATCGTCGAGTAAGGCTTCCAGATTCTCGGGTGGGCGCCCGTCTGAAGTGACATCATGAAACCTCTGCGGCAGGATGTGCCCGCTAATGTGCTCCGGAGTTATATATCCGTTCTCGTCTGCGTATAGAACCAGACGTTCAATTTCCGCGGCCAGTTCCCGAACATTGCCAGGCCAGGTGTGTTCTTCCAGAATCCGAATGGCCTCCCAGGTGATGCCGGCAATTGCACGGTCATTTCTCCGGGCGTAATGAGTGAGGAAGTAGGAGATAAGAGTGGAAACGTCTTCCGGCCGCTCTCGAAGGGGCGGAACTTTGATGGTTAGTGCGGCAATTCTATAATAGAGGTCTTCGCGAAAAACTTTGTTGCGTACCAGTTCCTCGATATTCTTGTGAGTTGCGGCGATCACGCGAACGTTTACCTTCCGAGGCATACGGTCTCCGAGCGTGTGGATTTCGCCATCCTGGAGAAAACGCAGTAGCTTGGGTTGAAGCGTTAGCGGCAAATCACCAATTTCATCCAGGAATAGCGTGCCGTTTTCGGCCGCTCGAATTAGCCCTTCGTGATCCGAAAGGGCCCCTGTGAAAGTGCCTTTTCGGTGGCCAAACAGCATGCTTTCAATCAGTTCCGCCGGAACAGCGGAACAGTTGAAAGGAACAAACTCCTTCTCGGATCTCTTGCTGAGTCGGTGAATGGCTCGCGCAATGAGATCTTTGCCGGTTCCCGATTCACCCGTAACCAGCACCGTCGAATCCGAGTCTTTCACCCGCTCTACATCGCGGGCCACATCCGCCATGGCCCGACTTGTAAACACCATTCCCGGAAGCGAGGACTTTGCGACTCGGCTGTCCAGGGCTTCCGGCCCATTTGGGACCTCGTTTCTTGCCGTGGCTACATGCGCGTGGGCGAGGTGGGCTACATCCAGCAGTGCTCGTAGATTCTTGGCTTGCGGTTCCGTAAGTGGTCGTACGCAACACCCGTAGAGCGCTGCGCCTTCACGGCGACCGGTCGGCGCCGCGAGCACGAAACAAAAAACGGAGGAACCAGCGGCAATCGTCGGAAAAGCGCCAGCTACGCTAAGCGTCTCTGCGACGACATTTTGACCCTTCTCAATTTCATCCTCCTCGAGACCTTCGGCCCACTTCAAACGCGGACGCTGACCTGTTGTTAGTGTCCAGATGGATAAGCCGTAGGTGGGGGCAGTTGCCTCCACCATCAAACTCAATTTGAGCATGACCTCGTAGAGCAGATCTGGGCCGGAGCTTGCAGCCTGGCAAACTGCGCGCACGATCGCGCTTATGGGGAGGTTGTTTTGATCTAAAGAGGTTTGTTCCACAATACTCGAACGCAATTCCGGCGAGCTGGACATATCCGACCTACCGTTCTGATTGAACTCATTTAGGGGTGTTCGCGACTGGGAGTCTTAAGTAGACCGCGACACGCGTAGAGAGGTGGGCAAGAATCGTGAGTGATCAGCTGTCGATGGATGGCGGGCTGATTATTTCAGCCAACTATGAGTCTAGACTTCATGACGGAGCAGTGTCAACAGATTTTGCTGTGGCCAAGACAGTCTATCAACTGCATGATTACGTTCGCCAAGCGTACGCCGATTGGGTGCGTTAAGCGGCGTTAGCTCAAGTAAACGTTGAACTTAGGTGGTTAAGTGGTTGCGAAGAAATCTCTTTACTACCTTAAGCACCGATGCTATGTTCGGTCACCTTGTTGCTAAAGTGTTGACTGGCAACGGATTGGCAGTAACCAAAACACATTCCCTTGGGGCAGCAGGGTCTGAACCACCAAGTATCTTGTGGTCGCATTCCCAGTCCCGGTTAAGCAGCTTCTTAAGATTCGCAAATGTCAATTCGCTTCGGAACCTCAGGATGGCGGGCGGTAATCGCGGACGAGTTTACCTTTGCCGGTGTTCGCAAAGTCACGGAAGCTATCTGCACCCATTTTGAGAGTACCGCGCACACTAACAATCCAATCGTTGTGGGACACGACACCAGGTTCCTGGGCGAGCGTTTTGCGGCTGAGTGTGCAGGCATTGTGTCAGCTAAGGGTTTCCGCGCATTGCTCTGCACCGAGCCGACACCTACTCCCGTAATTTCCCACGCGATTCTCACTGAGAGTGCCGTTTGTGGGATCAATTTTACCGCCTCGCACAATCCGCCTGAATACAGCGGAATGAAGCTTTCCACTTCCGATGGCGCTCCGGCTCTTCCGGACGTCACCCGCCACGTGGAAAGCCTGATTTCAGAGCCGCGAGCTTCCCTTTCTCCGACCGGTACAAACGAAACCGGCAAAACGGATCGGGGTCCCCAAGCAGGTGGCCGGCTTGGGGTGCCGGCTTATGAGACTCACTCGCCGCGGTTAGCTTATCTAGCGGATCTCGAAAACAAGATCAATTTCAACATAATTGCCGGTGCTGCCGGACGATATGCCTTTGACCCTCTGTGGGGTACGGGCCGCGGATACCTTGATGAAGCGCTCCGGAGGCACGGAGTCGAAGTCGAAACGATTCACGACTGGCGTGATGTTCTCTTCGGCGGGCGCTCTCCGGAACCCGAAGTCAGCCACCTCGACGAACTTCGCTCTGTGGTGCTGTCGAAGGGATGCGAACTTGGTCTGGCGACTGACGGAGATGGAGATCGCTTTGGAGTAATCGATTCAAATGGCGCTTTCATCACTCCGAACCAACTCATTGCCGTTCTGTTTGATTACCTGGCAGAGTCCAGAAAGTGGGACGGCGGCGTAGCCCGTTCAGTGGCAACTTCGCACTTGGTGGACCGCGTGGCTGTAAAGCGCGGCCTGCCCGTGTTTGAGACGCCCGTGGGTTTCAAATACATCGGAGAATTGATCAATGAAGACAAGATTATCCTTGGCGGCGAAGAATCGGCGGGATTGTCAATCAAAGGTCACTATCCGGAGAAAGATGGCATCCTTGCGTGTCTGCTCGCTGCGGAGGCAGTCGCGGCGCGCGGCGCGGGTTTAACGGAACAGTTGAATGCACTTTACTCCCAGGTAGGCAGACTCGAGTCGGGAAGGATCGGTGTGCGTTCGACACCGGAACTGATGGGGTCTCTCAGCGAGAAACTTCGACAGGAAGCCAGCAACATTGGCGGCCGAAAGGTTGAGGAGACAAATCGCACGGATGGCGTGAAGTTTATTTTTGCGGATGGTTCCTGGTTACTGATGCGCCCGTCGGGCACAGAACCGCTCGTCCGTATTTACGCGGAATCAGAATCGGCAAAGGACTTGGAGGTGCTTCTTGAGCAGGGTCGCAAATACTTATTGGGTTGATGAACGAATTCGCTCGCAGCGGGTAGTACCAAGGGCAGCCTCTCCTTTCGCTCCAGTGCGTGAGATTTCGTTGGACATTATTGGAACTCGTGCCGAGGTTCGTCGGCGCGGGGGAATCATACCGTCCTGGGTGATCTTTGGAATGGTCATCCTGGGAACATTTGCTGTTTGCGTATCGGTGACAATGCGCACGCGAGCCAGGATGAACATCGCTTCCCAGCAGTTCGTCAGGATGCATACCGATGTACAGGCTTTACGCAGCCATAATCAGTCGTTGCGACTCGAGGTTGAGCAGTTACGCAACGACCCCCGCACTATTGAGGCAGCCGCACGGAGCCGGCTCAACATGGTCCGGGCTAATGAGATTGTAGTACCCATCGAATGAGCAAAAGGAGAAGCTCGTTCGCATCGGAGGAGGTGCTGGATTCAGTTTTCGCCTGCCGATTGCTCACTGCTGGTCTCCCGCTTGAAACCACACGTACTCCGGGTCCTGCCCTGCTCGCGCGGCTGTGACTGCCATCGCAGCCGCGCTCCTTCTTCAAACTAGTCAGAACCTGCAACAAGGCCCGGTTGACACTCCCCTACCCCTCTACTAATATCGATTTCTTCCCAGTGAACGCTTAATAGCCGAGAGGGTTATGCCTGAAACAAAGGAAACTACTTCACCTGAGCAAGCCGAAGTCGAACGATGGGAACGTGAAACCCTCGAGCCCACAGTAAAGAAGAATCCAGATACCAAGAAGCGCTTTGAAAGTGTGTCCCTCGAGGAGGTGAACCGGCTTTACACGCCGGCGGATATCTCCGATCAAGACTTCGCTGAAGACATCTCCTTCCCCGGCGAGTTTCCCTACACACGCGGCATTCATCCCACCGGCTATCGCGGCAAGCTCTGGACGATGCGCCAGTTTGCCGGCTTTAGCACGCCGGAAGAGACGAACACTCGGTTCAAGTACCTGCTGGAACAAGGCCAGAACGGTTTGTCAGTAGCCTATGACCTACCCACTCTAATGGGCTACGACGCCGACTCTCCACTATCTGAGGGTGAGGTTGGCAAGTGTGGCGTGGCCGTCTCCTCACTCGCTGATATGGAGGTGCTTTTTGATGGGATACGTCTGGAGCAGGTAACAGTCTCACAAACGATAAATGCGCCGGCGTCAGTGCTTCTGGCGATGTATCTCGTAGTTGCCGAAAAACAGGGAGCGGACTGGAAGAACATTTCCGGGACCCTGCAAAACGACATTCTCAAGGAATACATCGCGCAGAAGGAATGGATCTATCCTATCCGTCCTGCCATGAAGCTGGTGATTGACACATTTGAGTTCTGCAACGAGCACGTGCCTCGCTACAATCCGGTTTCCGTTAGTGGGTATCACATAAGAGAAGCTGGGGCCACTGCCGTTCAGGAACTGGCCTTCACGTTACGCGACGGCCTCGAGTACGTTGAGTGGGGGGTGCGCGCGGGTCTTGACCCAGATCGGTTCGTTCCGCGCATTTCCTTTTTCTTTAACGCCCATAACGACTTTTTTGAAGAGATCGCCAAGTATCGCGCGGCCCGCCGCATCTGGGCTCGGGAGATGCGCGATCGCTTTGCTTCAACCAACGAACGCACCCTTAAGTTACGCTTTCATACTCAAACCGCGGGAGTTTCGCTCACTGTCCAGCAACCACTCAACAATATCGTGCGGGTGGCAATTCAAGCCCTCGCAGGGGTGCTCGGTGGCACTCAGAGCCTGCACACCGACGCCTACGACGAAGCGTTAGCCCTTCCGACCGACCGCGCCGCACTGATTGCTCTCCGAACGCAACAAATAATTGCCGAAGAGACGGGAGTGGCCAACACGGTGGACCCGCTGGGCGGCTCGTATTTTCTGGAAGCGCTGACACAGAAGATGGAAGATGGTGCCCGCGATTACTTCGGCAAGATTGATTCGATGGGGGGCATGGTCGCGGCGATTGAGAAAGGCTTCCCACAACGAGAGATTCAAGACTCAGCTTACCAATATCAGAAAGCCGTCGAGCGGGGCGAGCAAGTGATCGTAGGCGTAAACAAATACCAGATCGAGGGGGAATCACAGATTTCCACGCTTGTGATTGACGAATCTGTTCGCGACCACCAGGTTCAACGCCTCGAGCATGCCCGCGCACGAAGAGATGCCGGGTCAGTCGATAACGCCCTCGAGAAACTTAAGAAGGCAGCCCAGCACGACGAGAACACAATGCCGGCCACGATCGAAGCAGTCCGCGCTTACGCTACCCTGGGCGAAATCTGCTCCGCGCTCCGAGATGTTTACGGAGTCTATGAAGAGCCTGCCTTCTAGTTATTTGTCAGTGTTCAGTGATCCGTAGTCAGTGTTCATTTTACGGAATTGGTAGCGGCGCAAAGCTTAGATCGGGTAGCGACCAGATCCTCTAGAGAACCTGGGAGCGTTTAGCGGCAGTGTTCAAATCCAGAAAGGACCTTCATTAATTTGCAGGGCTTGAGCAGTCCTTTGGGACTGACTGCCACGAACCTCTTATGTCTGAACGCAAAATACGTGTACTGGTAGCTAAGCCCGGACTCGATGGTCATGATCGAGGGGCAAAGGTAATCGCCCGCGCGCTGCGCGACGCCGGGATGGAGGTCATCTACACTGGCCTCCGCCAAACGCCTGAAATGATCGCGGCCGCGGCCTTGCAGGAAGATGTCGATGCGGTAGGCGTTTCAATCCTGAGCGGCGCGCATAACACGCTTTGCCCGCGCATCGTCGAGTTACTTAGAGGACAAGGAATGGATGATTGTCTGGTGCTCCTTGGTGGCATCGTGCCACAGGAAGATGTCTCTAAATTGAAGGCAGGGGGGGTGGCGGAGATCTTTCTACCGGGCACCTCGACCGAAGACATCGTGACGTTTCTCCGTGAGAATGTTAAGCCGAGGGAATGAAAGCTCAGGGGAGGCCAGGGCGACGGGAGAGACGGTCAAATTCGCAGGTTGGAATGGGTGGTTACCCCCGCCTGACACTCATTAAAACCAAGCCGGAAGTAACACCCTTCCTTACCTGCAAACTTATTCAGCATGGGATAAAGATTCTAGTCACTTTAACTCAGACCGAAATCCAAAGCTTAAGTCTTGAATAGCAATGAGTGAACAGTTTTCCTCATTAGCCACAGAACTCACCGGGTCCGTTGCCATCATTCGCTTTAGTCGTCCTGCGAACGTAATCCATTTATCAATTGCCACTCTCAACGAGCTGAGAACCTCGTTCTCGACGGCGGCGCTGAGTTCGAATGTCGAGGCGACTGTCTTCACCGGCGGCGACGATGTGTTTGCGTCCGGCGCAGATATTCGCGAACTAACCAACCTCGACGAAGCGTCGGCGCGAGAGTTTGCGAAGATAAGGCAGGAGCTCTTTCAGATGATTGCCAGCGCACACCAGGTGACGATCGCAGCAGTCAACGGCTACTGCATGGGTGGTGGACTCGACCTCGCTCTTGCTTGCGATATTCCCTAGCCTCAGTGAATGCGGTTTTCGCTCATCCTGGAGCTCGCCTGGGAATCGTTACCGGCTGGGGCGGGACTCAACGATTGCCGAGGATAGTTGGCAAGGCCCGCGCGCTGGGAGTTCTTCGCAACGGCCCGGCGTGTTTCAAGCCAGGAAGCCCTCAAGATTGGTTTTGATTACTCAGATTCATGATCCGGTTCTGGCGTCTGCTCTCGCTCTGGCCGACACAGTCCTCAAAAAGAACGGAGCCGAGCAACTCGGCGCCTTCTTACAACTTTTAAAACTCCCTTAGAAGTAACTCGAGCTTCCACCCGAAGCCTCATGTTGCCTTAATATTCGGAGTCTGGTGTGTTCTGAGAACCATCCGTAACAGAGGCACTACTTCTTCAGGAATAGCGCGATGCCTTGCTGACAATCTTCGGTCATGCGCGCAATGACGTTTACGTCAACTCCCGTTTCCAGTGCTTCGGTAAACGCCATTCCATCAGTTTGATAGAGCAACGTCTTGGTAAGCGCTACCGCAGATTTACTCACCTTCTCGAATACTCCTACGTAGGAGTTC
>JBGTLM010000073.1:0-8020 GCA_041744135.1 Pyrinomonadaceae bacterium | reverse complement strand
CCCAGGGTCATGCCGTCGAGCATGATGTCCTCGTCGCTCTTGAGCGTGTGCTTAGGAATGACTACAAAGTCTCCGCGAACCTGCCCTCGAGCTGAGCGAAAATCGCCGCCCGCAAGTAATCCGGCTACGGAGACGTCCCCGCCAAAGTAGTTATTTTCCACCGCCTCGACATAAATCCTGGTGCCGAAGAGCGTATTTAGTTTGGCGACCATCTTTCGCAGCTCGGGAGCGAAGAGTGTGCCGGTAAGAACTGTCCCGAATATTTTGCCCGGCTCATTTGGCGGTCGTCGTTCAAGACGGTGCAGCAGAGTGTTGAAGTCATTTTCGAACGAACGCACCATGCCGATCCCGTCTTCGATCTGGGGGTAATTACCGTAGTGTGCTCTTCCGGGCACTGCTCGCCCTGCTCGCAGGTAAATCTCGTCGGCCAGGAATGCAAAGGTTGTCCCGAGTCGTTGCCGCAATTGCTTTTGAATATCCGTCACCTCTTCAATGATTCCGCGACAGAACTCCGGCGTTACCGGCGTAAGACGAGTATCGGTGTTATAGCGGGTCAGACCGAGGGGAACGATAGCCACGCTCGTGATGCGAGGGTAGTCGGCTGCCAGATCATCAATTGTGCGCCGAAGAATTTCGCCATCATTTATGTTGGGACAAAGCACAACCTGAGCGTGAATCTCTATGCCGGCGTCGAGCAGCCGCCCCAATTGGGAGGATATATCGGCGCGCCGTTTTTCTATACCGAGGAGCCTGGCCCGCACGTCCAGATCGGTAGCATGAATAGAAACATATTGCGGTGAGAGCCCTTGTTCAATGATGCGTGCGATCTCGTCTTCAGTAATCGAGGTGAGCGTAGTGTAGTTACCGTAAAGAAATGAGAGTCGGATGTCTTCGTCTCGAACAAAAAGCGATGGCCGAGCATCGGTGGGGTTGCCTTTGCAAAAACAGAACATGCATTCGTTCGCGCACTGACGGGGAACGATTTGCTCGAAACTGAAACCGAAATCCTCATCCTCGCCGCGCTCGATCTGCAGTTCCCAATCCTCCCCGCTACCCTTGCGGACCTCAACTACTAATTCCGTCTCCCCGGCAGTTTGAAAACGAAAGTCGAGATAGTCGCGCACGGGACGGCCGTTCACTCGGGTTATTCGATCGCCAGGCTCGAGCTCAAGCTCGGCGCCGAGACTTTCAGGCGCAACCTCAGTGATCTCGGCACCGCGCCGGCGGAGGTTTGTTATAGCTGGAGCAACTGCAAATTCGTACATATGTTTTCTAACCCCGGTGAGCCACCAGTTTGCTTCCTGCGCCTACAGTCTACAACCTTCTGCCCCAGCAAACCTCACAGTGCAACAAAGGTCACTCTTTGTTGAGCCTACCAAACCACGACCGGAAAAGCGGCCCGATTGGTAGTTTTGTTGTTATTCAGCTTGAAAGCTGTAATAACGCTGGGCGGGACTTAACCTTTCTTGTGGTTAGTGTACAATGTCGGCGCTAAGCATTCACCCCTGGAGCATTGGGTCCGCACTAGCACATTCCTGAACGCGCGCACTACAGATTCGAACTTACCGAGCAGCTCTATGAAGAAAGTAACCCCCATCGCCCTTCTATTAATCCTTGTTCTAGCCTCAATCAGAGTACTTGCTGCGCAGATAGGCAACGGTTCTCAAGGCCCAAGAGCCGATGCGAATTCCGCAACCAATGCATCGCCCGCGCGGGAGAACGCTGTGTCTCCGGATGCGATCTCGGAGAAAACACGGGGTGCAAATTCTCTGTTAGCTCAGAAGTATTACGAGTCGGGCGCTGGCTTTTACAACTCGGGCAAGCTTGAGGCGGCGATTGAGGCCTTCAAACAGGCAGTCAGACTCCAGCCAAACGATCCTCAGACTTACTACATGCTGGGAATGGTCTATTCCAAGTCCAAGGCTTTTGGCGAATCTTTCGAATCATTCCAGCGTGCGATCCAGCTTTGGCCGGACTGGCCTCAGGCCCACTTCAGATTGGGGGTTACCTCCTATGTGCTTGGGAGAAAAAATGAGGCAGAAAAAGCGTACAACGATCTCCTCAGACTCGAATCTCCGCTGGCAAACTCTCTCTCTCGCATCATCAAAGAAGACAATCAAGCAACCATGGCTGACCGCGTTGCGGCTAGCGACTGGTCGCTCACTCAGAATGAATTAGTTCGTGCTGCAGCGCGTGGCAAAGAAGACACGAGCGCGCCGGCGGGTGATACTAATCAAGTCTCTGCAACTAAAACAGAATCTAGAAGCGTACCTGCCAGCCTGGCGTCGCCAATCAAAGATTCGGCTCCTATTGCGGGTGATCTCTCTGCTACTGGCGAAGATGCAGCTGCTTTGACCGGCATCTATAAAGTTGGCGTCGGTGATGTGCTCGATATACGCTTGCTCAATTCATCTACAACCAGATCTACTCTTTACACTGTCATTGATGGCGGCCTAATAGACCTTGCAATGCTCGGTGGACCGATAACCGTAGCAGGTCTTCCGACCGACGCAATCCAAGCTCTTATCGCCGGGGAGCTCAAACGCCGCGCGATTGAAGAAGATGCCCGGGTTTCGGTTGGGGTGCGGCAGTACGCGAGTCACAGCGTAACTATCACCGGCCTGGTTAACGTTCCGGGCACCAAGTTTCTCAGACGTGAAGCCGTTCCCCTGTATGTGCTCATGGCTGAATCGCAGTCGCGTTTAGACGCTGGCCGGGTAGCGATAAGGCGCCCAGGCAGCGCAGAACTGACGATGGATCTGAGCAATCCTGCAGCGCTCAACTTCTTAATTCGGCCCGGCGACATGGTTAGCCTCACTGCCAAGCCCCAGGAGTTCTATTACATAGCCGGTCGCGTCAACCACCCCGGCCAGAAGGTCTTCCAGTCAGGCATAACACTGCTACAAGCGATTCTCGCCGCCGGGGGTCTCAGGCGCCAGACTGAAAACCTGATCGAGGTATCCCGGGAGGGAGGAGATGGGCGCTTAATTACTACCCGATTCAAACTGAAAGAGATAAAGGCGGGCGAGATTCAGGATCCAAGACTCCAGCCCGGCGACCGCATAGAAGTAGTGCGCTAGTTTCCCGCAGAGTTGCGAGGGTCAGGTCAGACAGGCTTCACCTGCAGTCCCCTCTTACATGACGCCACGCGCGGCTTGAGCGTCGCGGCTCGACTATCGTCCCAACTAAACTTAAGTGAGCGCTTCCGATGTGATTGGCACCGAATCTGCACTTATCGGACACGATCCGCGAATCACACGAAATGACTAATGGGTTTCGTGTCAGTTGCGTGTGATTTCGTGGATCTTTACCTCGGTCGAACTGCACAAGTAGCTGGACACTGCGGAGTTGCTGCCCGAACTGAACCTAAGACACCATCCAATTTTACATCCAATTTATTGACATTCGGGTCTCTCTTTGTTAGTTATGCAGCACGTCCGCGGGTGTATAACTCTTTCCAAGGTTTGAATTTAGCGGTAGCCAGGCTTTATCGGTGAGAGAGTAACCTGTTCCAATGACCAGCAAACTCAAGCCCGCCCTGATAGCCGGTGGAGCGCTAGGAGCGCTCTTGGTCTTTACGGCGCTGATCGCTGCAGTTCCCTTTTTGAGACTTTTAGGTTGCTGCAATTGCCTCTGGCCAGTTGCCTGCGGTGTTCTGGCAACAATGCTCTACGTAAAGGGTTCGCAGACCCCGGTTACCGTTTTAGATGGAACAATACTGGGAGCACTCGCTGGCGTATTTGGTGGCCTGATTTATCTGATAATTGGCCTGCCCATTTCTTACTTTGTGAATGGTGTCGAAGCAATGGATATGCAGGTCCGGCAATTCAATCCGGATTTTCCCTTAACTGGTGTTTTGCTATTGGTTGTCAGCGGTATCGTAGGGTTCGTCATTTTCGTTGTGCTTTCAACTATTGGCGGTCTAATCGGCGTACCCATTTTTGAGAAGCGTAAAGGAGCAATTAATGCGCCGCCACCGCCACAGGATTTCAGCGCCGGCCCTGAAGGCCCACACGGCACCGGGTCGTAGAGTCACTGCACATCGGTTTCACCATAAACAATGCTGTATCAAAACTAGTTAGGAGCAGGAGAACTATAAAATGTCTCAACAGTGGACTCCCCCGCCTTCCCCAACCGCCGCTCCGGCTAATATTCCTAACTATTTGATTCCGGCGATTCTTGCGTTGTTCTGTTGCTGGCCTCTATCAATCGTAGCGATCATCTTTGCCGCCCAGGTTAATGGAAAAGTAGCCTCCGGAGATATACAAGGCGCCATGGATGCCTCGAAGAAAGCAAAGCTCTTTAGTTTCATCGCAATCGGCATTGGCCTCGGTTTGGGATTGATTTCTCTCGTAATTATGGTAGTTGGTGGGGGATTGGGTGCAATTCAGGGTTAATCAGCGCGAATCAACAAACCGGCCTGACCTTGCAGTCCTACCAGGGGGATTTTGGGCGTCCGTTGTTTCGAGCGCGATGCCTTCCCGACCGCAGCCCTAATCAAGAAAAGGCGGAGAACGAAACAAATGACTAGATACTGTACGAAGTGTGGTGCGACCAACGACGAGAGTGCCCAATATTGCAATACCTGCCAGTCTCCGCTAGCACTCGTGGGCGGGGGCTATCAGCCAATGCAGTCCGTGAACCCGGGACAGATGACCGACTGGAAATCTCAGGGTGCGGACAAAAAGGTCATTGCCGGCATTTGCGGAATCTTGCTTGGTTGGGCCGGAGTTCATAAGTTCGTTCTGGGGTATACCACTGAAGGGATAATCCAACTTGCTATTGGGCTTGTCACGTGCGGAGCGGGGGGCATCATAGGTATCATCGAAGGAATCATTTACCTCACTAAGTCGGATGAAGACTTTGTTCGCACGTACATTCAGAACAAAAAAGGCTGGTTTTAAACTTCTGGTTGGCCGGTCCAGTTTATTGAGGCACGACTATGTCGTGCCTCTTTCGCTTAATGCACCACTCGTCTACCTTTGGAGTGCGCCCGCAGAGCGAAGCGGTCCGGGTTTCCAGCGGGACTGCAAGCCGGGTTTGAAGACGACGGCGCTTTAGTTGAGCCAGGTCATAGAAATCAAAGTGGCGCTTTGCTCGCCATCGGCACCGGTAAGACTGGCCGCCGGTCCCGTTGGACTTTGGAGAGCATCACCCGATCGCGAAGATCGTGTCTGGTCTTTCGAGACATGCGCTCATTCCCCCACTGACCCGCCAGTTTTCCCTGACGGAGTCTCGTGATAGTTTTCCAGCTAATGGCTGTTGATGAGATAGTCAATCGACGTTTAAGCGTGTTCGTACTTTGGTTGACCATGGCCATCGCTGCCGCTCTTCTCTATATGCTTGAGCCGGGGAAGTCGGCTTTCCTCCCTGGTTGTCCATTTCGCGCTTTGACCGGTTTTACCTGTCCAGGCTGTGGTACGACGCGTGGGCTTCACCTGTTGCTGCACGGTAATTTGGCAGCAGCTTTTCAGTTGAATCCGTTGTTGATCCTGGCGTTACCTTTCCTCCTGTACGCGCTGCTGAATTACACAAACACGGTACTCCGGGGAAAGCCCATCAATAGGAACACGCTCCCCGCGAGTTACATCTGGGCCTTGTTTGGATTCGTGATTTTCTTTTGGGTTTTTCGCAACACATCCTTTTATCCATTCGTCTCGTAGAAAGGGCCGAAGCCGCTACAGCCTGTGTCGAGCTCCGGAAGAATCCTGGGGTGATGTCCCAATTGAGAGTTGGTTTGGTACAACAAACGATCCACGAAACCACACGAACGAACACGAAATTTGTTATTGGCTTTTCGTTGATCGTTTTTGATTTTCGTCTCTAATTGGACAGGTCAGGTAAAAACTTAGTTTGTGGTCGCCAAACAACAATCTGAAGAAGGTGAACTCTAAACTTCCTGAATCAAACCTAGCCCCACTTCTTTTTTTTCAGCCGGCTCTCTTTTGCGCTAATCACCGCTCTGTTATGCTTCCCATGCCGCATGTCTGAAGAGAATAATCTGAAAGAAAGGGTGCGTGCGTTCTGGCAGGCAAACCCCTGCGGAACTAAATTCGCCGATGAGGCGCCGGGAACGCGACGATTCTACGAACTCGTAGAAGGGCACCGGTATGAGAAGGAGTGGCACATTCCGGAGGCTGCCGGCTTCGCCAGCGCCCAGGGTCTTAAGGTATTGGAGATAGGCTGCGGGCTCGGCACGGATGGTGCTCAATTCGCGGCCGCCGGTGCGGATTACACCGGAGTCGATCTGACAGACGCGGCAATTGAATTGGCTCAGAGGCGTTTCGAGCTGTTCACTCTTCCAGGAAAGTTTCAGACCGCAGACGCAGAGAAACTGGACTTCGCTGACGATTCCTTCGATCTGGTTTATTCACACGGAGTGTTGCACCACACGCCTAATCCAGAGCGCGCTGTCAGGGAGATCTATCGGGTGCTGCGGCCCGGTGGACGTGCGGTCGTGATGCTATACCACCGCGATTCGTACAACTATCGAGTGAACATTTCCATCCTTCGCCGCGCCGGAGCACAGCTTTTGAGGTGGGAGCCTGGAGTTAGTCTGGTCCACCGGTTAACGGGAGAGTCGTTTGAATCTCTTCGGCAACACGCGACGCAGCTCACGAACGATCGGCACAGTTATCTCAAGTCTGAGGAGTTTCTAAGCCGGAATACGGACGGAGCGGGCAATCCACTGGCACGCGTTTATTCGCGGGGTGAGGCGCGCGAGTTATTCAGCGATTTCGCCGATCTCGAATTGCGCACTTATTTCCTGAATAAGCGTTGGCTGCCATTCGTTGGAAATATGCTTTCTCGTGCGGCAGAGTCGCGGCTTGCCGCTCGCTGGGGCTGGCATTTATGGATATATGCGAAGAAGTAAGGTCTTGGCTAAAGCTTGTTAATGTCGGGAGGTTAGGTTTAATGATTGCCTATGATTGAATTTGGAACGTTTTGCTCTCCACGCGTTGCATCGGAGTGAGTTTAGCCCGGTCTTTCAATGCCGGGAAAGCAAAGCTGAAGAATATCCCGTCGCGTCAGCGACGACTGACCGATCATTCAATCGTCGCTTACGCGACGAAGTCTTTAGAGGCTTGAAACCCGGCCTTAAAAGACCGGGGTAAACTCATTAGTCGCTACGCGACAGGAGCGCCAGGTGTGACTCACTCTAACGAGCAAGCACCTGCCCACCAGATATTCGAAACTAATGAAAAACATTCTGATCACCGGCGGCGCCGGTTTCATCGGTTCCCACCTGGTGGACCATCTGCTTGCGGAAGGCGACTGGGCCGTCACCGTGGTCGACGATTTCAACGATTTCTACGCGCCGGAGATAAAGCGCAACAACGTTCGTGCCCACGGGAAAAATCCTGCCTATAACTTAATTGAGGCTGACATTCGAGTCCAATCGGCCCTGGCGCAAGTCTTCAACCAAACCCAGTTTGAGGCCATCGTTCATCTGGCGGCGCGCGCGGGCGTGCGGCCATCGTTGAAAGATCCCCGGCTTTATACGGAAACAAATATCATCGGAACCCTGAATCTGCTTGAACAAGCTCGCCACCACACCGTTAGACAGTTTGTGTTCGGATCTTCGTCATCTGTTTACGGGATTAATGCAAAAGTGCCTTTCAGCGAAGAGGATCCAAGCCGCCAGCCCATTTCACCTTACGCGACAACAAAAGCTGCCGGTGAGTTGCTCTGTCATACTTACTCACACCTATACGATCTGCGGTCGGTCTGCTTGCGGTTTTTTACCGTCTACGGAGCGCGCCAGCGCCCGGATCTGGCAATACATAAGTTCGCCCGCTTAATCAGCCTGGGCAAGCGGATCCCGGTGTTTGGCGACGCTAAGACCCGCCGTGACTACACATATATTGACGACATCATCGCCGGGGTCCGGGCAGCCATCGATTTCGACCAAACCAACTACGAGGTAATCAACCTGGGAGAGTCGCGTACGGTTGAGCTTAGGGAGGTGATAGAACTCCTGGAAAAGGAGATTGGGCAAAAGGCCATCGTTGATTCCCAG
>JBGTLM010000072.1:0-4020 GCA_041744135.1 Pyrinomonadaceae bacterium | reverse complement strand
CCCTTAATACCGGCGAAATCGAAACGCAAACCGGAGGCGCGGATCTGCATTCCCAAACGGGCCTCTGATTGAGACTCGGTACCCAGCGGGCCGCTACCTGGGCGTGTGTTCACCCGGCCGTTGACCTCGCCGGCTAAACTTAATTGCCGGTTGAGACGGAATATCCCGGCCACTCCGTAGGTAACAACGTCATTCTGGGAAAAGAGGGCTATCGGCGCCGTTAGAATCGCAATACCCAGATTGCCAAAGGTATTGAAGCGTCCGTCGGGCCCAAACTTCTTGCCGATCAGAATGGAGCCGAATGCATTCGTCTGGTTGAGGCCGATGCCTCGCGCCTGATTGGAATTCGGCAATTGCACGCCAAAACGAAACCCTAGTGAAGGTCCGCGCCTCGTCTCAGTGCGCAGTTTAAATTTTGTTGCCAGGGTAAAGTCGCCCGTGTCGTTAGCCGAATTCGCCCCGGGTACAAGTTCCAGCGGGATCGCCGAGGGATTTCTCGAGTTGATACTCAGAAAATTCTGAGCAACCCCTTCGATCTGAAATTCGACGTTGGGCGCGAAACCGATGTTGATCCCGATCACGCCAACGCGCGTCAGATCACCGGTCAGGCCTGATGCCGGAAACTTCGCGCCCTGAAGAAAATCTATCCCTGCCTCAATCCTCAAGGTCCCGGGAGGAATGATATCGACATCTTCCGTAAGCAGTGGGCGCTGCTGGGCGTTGCCATTAATCGCAAGGATGATCGAGAAGCCGACCAACAGCAAACCGCGCAGAAGAGTTTGTGATCTGATTGACATTGGGGTGTGATTGTAATCGCTGGTCTAGCGAAGGGTCAACGTATAAAGGAAAGCTCAAGCACCGCTAACTTGCAGGTCCTTTTTGGGTCTTCACACAGCACTCTACTCAATCCTTCCGCCGATGCGTCGAAGGCTGTATGTTAGTATTGCTGCTGCTTTTATCCTCAAGACGAGGTCTGGTCTCTATGCTCCGACGTCTCACTCTGTTCTCGTTGGTTTTCATTGCAACTCTGCTTCCTCCGACTTCGGCCCAACAGTCCGGCACTGCAGAATCACAAACAGTTCAGCTGCACGGTTTGCGTGAACGCGTAATCGTGAGGCGGGATGAACGCGGCATTCCTTACATAACAGCGAGTAACGACGAGGACCTGTACTTCGCACAAGGTTATGCGACCGCTGCCGATCGGCTTTGGCAAATGGATCTGCTACGCCGTACCGCACGAGGCGAGCTCGCGGAGATATTTGGGAACAACGCGCTTGAAGAAGATAAGCGCCATCGGACTTTCGGATTCGCTCAAACCGCCGACGCAGAGGTGGCTCAGGCCACTCCGGCCGCCCGCGCGATCCTGGAGGCCTATACGCTGGGAGTTAATGTCTATATCACCGGTCTCGAGGACAAGAACCTGCCGCCAGAATTTCAGATACTTCAGTACAAGCCTAGGCCGTGGACGCCGTCCGATTCGCTCGTCGTCGTGAAACTATTCTTCGAGTCGCTCTCCTCCACGTGGCGGCTCGACGTCATGCGTGAAGCCTTCGCCGATCTTCCTCCGGAGAAGCTCGCGGCATTAATGCCGGTGACGTCATCCATGGATGTTCTCGTTGTCGGTAAAGACCATAGGGGTACTGGGAAATCGGCAATCTCAACTACGGTTACAGCTTCACCAAAACGAACCGTCTCAATGGATACGCTTCGTTTTCTGGAGAGAGACGAAGAGCGGAGGTCTCAGTCTCTTGGCCGAGTAGGTCTCGCGGCCGAGAACCTGGCGGCGAGCAACAACTGGGTCGTGAGTGGGAAGCACACCGCGTCGGGCAAACCGCTGCTGGCAAACGATCCTCATCTGGCCCCTTCGGCGCCGCCGATATGGCACCTGGTCCACCTCAGCGCGCCAGGAGTCAGAGTAGCCGGAGTTACCGCGCCAGGACTTCCCGGCGTGGTAATCGGCCACAACGATCGCATTGCCTGGGGTTTTACCAATGTGGGGCCTGATGTCCAGGATCTCTATGTTGAGAAGTTCGATCCCAGTAATCCTCGACGTTATATGACTCCCACCGGTTGGCGGGATGCGGAGATCCGCCACGAACAAATCAAAGTGCGGAAGGGATTCACCGATTCAGCGACTGACGTCATTACAATTGATGTGACGGTGACTCGTCATGGGCCAATTGTGTTGGAGAAAGATGCGAAACGTTATGCGCTCAGATGGACGGCGCTGGATCCGAAACTGAACAATGCGACTGGTGTGTATGAACTCAACCGCGCGCGCAACTGGGGCGAGTTCACGGCTGCTATTCGCGGCTACACGCCGCCGATGCAGAATATGGTTTATGCGGACGTTGACGGTCACATTGGATACTATGCGGCGGGGATGGTGCCTATCAGAAAGTCGGGTGACGGCAGCGTGCCCTACGATGGCTCAAAAGACGAGGGCGAATGGGTCAGCTTCATACCGTTCGACAAACTCCCGCATGTTTACAATCCGCCTTCCGGCCTGGTCGTGACGGCTAACCAACGAATAGTTGGCAGTGATTATCCATATTTCCTAACCCACGCATGGGCGCAGCCTTATCGTGCGCGGCGTATTCTCGATCTATTGAAACAGAAAAAGAGAATGAGTGCGAACGACTTCAGAGCAATCCTGGGAGACACATATTCAATTGCTGCGGCAACTTTCGCGCGGGAGGCGGCGAAAAGTCTCAAACGACATGCTAACTCACAGAGCAGTGAAAAACTGCGGGAGACGATCGCAGCGTTCGAAGCGTGGGACGGGCATCTGAAATCGGAAGCGCGCGTGGCGCCCCTCGTGGCCCAGATGCGCCTGGCGTTTCGTTCGAAGATAATCACGGGGGCACTGGGTCCGGAGCGCGCGCGTCTGTTCGCCTGGTCAAACTTCGACACTACCCTGGATCGAATAATCGCTACGCAACCGAGCGATTGGTTGCCATCAAGTTTCAAAGCCTACGAGGATCTCTATTTTGCCTGTTTCGAGGAGGGGCGAGAGACGCTTACGAAGAGCCTGGGTGCCGATGAAACCAAATGGGTCTGGGGTGAAATGGTGAAGGCCCGCTTCCCTCACCCGCTCGCCGTGGCACCCCTCGTGGGGCTCCAGTTCACTGTACCGCCGGTCCCGCAGAATGGAACAGGAGGATTGGCCGGGGCCACCGTCAACGTTGGCGCAGCAGTGTCGATGCGTTTTATTGCCGACCCGAGCGATTGGGACATGAGTCAGCACGGAATCTCACTTGGACAATCAGGGATTCCTACCAGTCCCCACTGGACTGATCAACTTGCTGATTGGCGTGCGGTCACGCCTCGAGCGTTTCCGTTCACCGATGCGGCAGTTGAAAAGGCAACCAGGCGAACGATGGTGCTGCAACCAAAATAGCGCCATGATTCCGCGCCCGCTAGGTGATCTCAACCAGCGTCGGAGGTGGCTGGTTGAGATAAATCACCAAACGATCTTATCGGTGGGTGCCGTTCTCAATATATCTCTACGACGACTGGCCCTTCTTTCGGAGATTTTGAGAGGCAAAGGACTGAGCCTACCCGTTTCAACTGCTAGAGGCGTGGGCATGGCTGGTTGCGGGACGTTCTCCTCGATTTGGCCTAAAGTTTCAACCATAACGCCCATTCGCGGTGTGTTCACCGGCGCCGGCGTCACGGTCTTATGCACGCCTACCCCTGCAAAAAAACTCAGAACTGCGGCTGACGCTGCCCTCCGTAGATAAGAAAGACGACGCTGAATAACTCGAAGTCCAACTGGACAGTTGCGGGTGAGAATTGAACCATCTGTGCGCCGGTAAAACCTTACGCAAAGCCTTCCCTCCGTTTGTGCGATAAGCGACTCGGCTTGCATCCTCGTCATGCTGGAAAGATTGTAGACATTTAGATTGCACTGACCGCAGAAGCGTACGCGATCGGTACCGATCATTTGCTGCCAGTCAGCTTTGCAGGGTGCCGCGATTCTCACGTGGTCCAAAAGGCTATTGAATCGGTCCATGACAT
>JBGTLM010000071.1:0-10379 GCA_041744135.1 Pyrinomonadaceae bacterium | reverse complement strand
GGTCAATGGGTTGTTTACGCCGTCTCAACCACGGAAGGTGACCGAACGATCTCGACACTTTGGCTTGCCCGCGTCGGATACGACATTCCCGATCCGCCAACAAGTGGGCCACCACAGACTCGGCAACCAGATCGAGACTGGCGGCAAATCGCCCGCCCCCCGTCCCAGTTGCTGCCTCAATCATGGGTTGCTTCGACGCCGCGCTGGTCTCCTGATAGTGACAGGATCGCTTTCCTGTCGAATCACGATGACCAGAATGGAATTTGGGTAGTCAACATCACCAAACCCGAGCCTAGGTTTGTGGTCCCTGTTCAGAGCACCAATTTCTTCATCCCTTACGTTGGCCAGCCCTTCGCGTGGTCGCCGGATTCTAAACGCATCGCCTACATTTCGGCCAGCGACGAGTTGTCAGAAACCGCCAGCGCAAGGAAATCCGATGACCCGCGCGTCATAGATCGCATTCGATACAAGTCGCGGACTTCCTTCTCGGATGAGCGCCGTACGCATGTTTGGATTGTAGAGGTAGATAAACCAGAACCGCGGCAACTGACCTCCGGGCTGTTCTACGATCACGCTATCACCTTCAGCGCCCGGGGTGACGAGATAGGCTTTCTCTCAAACCACGAACCTGACCCTGACGCTAACAACAATTCCGATATCTTTGCGGTGGACTTAGGCGGTCAGGTGCGACAGCTCACGCAGACCAAGGGTTGCGAATATGAACCCAGTTGGTCGCCGGATGGAAGATGGATCGCCTACACGGCCACTAAACGGGATATAACGACCATCGACAGCATCGCCGAAGATGCACACGTCTGGGTGATAGCGGCCGCCGGTGGAGCCGGTAGAGAGCTAACCGCTCAGCAGGACCGACGGGCGCGCAGTCCCAAGTGGTCAGCTGACAGTCGCAGTGTTCTCTTTCTTGCCGGAGACCGGGGGAGTACTCAGATCTCGCGAGTTGGAACTGACGGCCGGAAAATCGAAAAGTTTATAATCTATGCCGGGCCCAGCGGACTACTAGTGGGAACATTTCAGTCCGAGAACTTAAGGCTTAGTCTGGCGCCTAAGTCTAATCTTGAATCGGCGCGGCCGATGCAATTCGGCGGCTTCAGCGTTGGAACCAGGACAGTGTCTGCTGTAGAGCAAGGTAGCATCGTCAGAGATACGCCGATAGCATTTACCTTGACCGACTCATTGCGCCCATCCGAAGTCTGGGCCGGATTGGGAAGCGAAGTATTGCGGCGCTTGAGTGCTCACAATGAGATTTTCGTAGGTTCGCTGAGATTTCAGGAACCTGAAGAGATTAACTTCAAAAGCTTCGATGGCACACCAATCCAGGGTTGGATGATGAAACCACCGAATCTTCGTGAAGACCGCAAGTATCCGCTGATCCTGAGTGTGCATGGTGGACCGCATGGAATGTCGGGGTGGGGATTCAATCCGACCTTTCAGGCTTATGCGGCCCGCGGCTACGCCGTGCTGTATCTTAATCCGCGCGGCTCGAGCGGCTATGGTCAAAAATTTTCAGACGGCACGCTGAATGAATGGGGCGGTGGCGATTATAAAGATCTGATGGCCGGCGTCGATGAAGCGCTCAGACGCTACTCGTGGATCGATCAGGGTCGCATGGGAGTGACCGGCGGTTCTTATGGCGGCTTCATGACCAACTGGATTGTTACTCAGACGCCGCGCTTCAAAGCCGCGGTGGCCAGTGCCAGCGTCAGTAACCTGGTGAGCTTCTATGCGACTTCGCTTTATCAGGACTTGATTCATGCTGAATTTGGCGGTTTTCCCTGGGATAATTACGAACAGCTCTGGCAGTGGTCGCCTCTGCGTCACGTCAGACAAGCGCAGACACCGACGCTTTTCATTCACGGCGAGCAGGATAATGAGGTGCACATAACGCAGGCGGAAGAGATGTACATGGCGCTCAAACGACGTGGGGTGGAGACTGTCTTCGTCCGCTATCCTCGCGAAGGTCATGGCTTGCGCGAGCCGCGACACCGGGTAGACGCACTTGAGCGGACGCTCGCCTGGTTCGATCGATTCTTGAAGTGATTTGTTGAGGAGTGCGCAGCGAGCTAGCGGCACCGACTTTTGCTGGTTTAGGATTCCACGAATGAACGTTTCTGCTTAAATGGTAGATACGATCCACGAACCTACACGAAATGGCACTAACAAGATTTCGTGTAGGTTCGTGTGATTTAGTGGATCGTTTAGGTAGGTCGAAATTGCTCAACCAGTTAGAAACCGAGGTTTTGGTTCACGGCACGGTTTAATGCGATTTGTGAAAGAGAGTCTGATCCGTGCAAGACCCGAGCGGGTCTTTGCATTTCACGAACAACCGGAGGCGTTAGCGCTCTTGCTTCCGGGCTGGGAGAGCGCCCGAGTGATACAGAGTGCAAAGATTTCGGAAGTCGGCGCGCGAGCGATAGTCGAGATGAGGATTTTTGGACCAATAAAAGTTCAGTGGATTGCCGAACACACCGTTTACGCGCCGCCGCACATGTTCGAGGACATGCAAGTCAAAGGGCCCTTTCGCAGCTGGCGTCATCGCCACCTGGTTGAACCTCATAAGAATGGGGCGACACTGCTAGATGAAATAGACTATGAACCGCCGTTGGGTTTTGTGGGACGTTCCTTGGCCCCGCTTCTGATCGAGAGCCGCCTGCGGAAGCTTTTTGACTACCGGCACCAGGTTACTCGCGAGTGGTGCGAAGAAAGGGAACGGGAGGCGGAAGGGCTGCATCTTTCGGGAGACTTATGCTGACACACATCGTTATCTGGAAGTATCGGGTCGATATTGAACAGGAAGTTCGCGAGGAGCACGTCGGTCTTCTCCGAGCACTGGTTGGTACTATCCCCGAGCTCGTGAGCCTGACCGTGGGCTTCGACGTGCTGGGTCTGCCCCGCTCTTACGATACGGGGCTGGTGGCCGTCTTTCACGATCGCGCTGGGCTCGAAGCCTACACCATTCATCCCGCACACATTAGAGTAGCCGAGCTGGGTAGAAGGATTAGCGAGCACGTGGTTTCAGTTGATTTCGAAGATTGAACCGTCGCGTGGAGTCCTGTTCTGATGAAGTCCTGGAAGAAGCTCCTACTGCTCTTGCCCGTACTGGTCTTGATCTCGCAAATTCCCTTTGCCTATCGCCGTTACAAATTGGGTCGTCTTCATGCGGCGATTCAGCAAACGAACTCTCAACGCATCGCGACTCAGGACGACTTCGTTGAGTACAAGGGCGTGATGCATGTCCATTCATTTATCGGTGGTCACAGCACCGGAGGCTTCGACGAAATCATCGCCGCTGCTAAGTCGAATCAATTGGACTTCATAGTTATGACTGAGCACCCTTCGAAGAATTTCAACACTGCTGAGATGACGTTGAAGGGAGTGCATTCCGGCGTTCTATTTATCAATGGCAATGAGGTCAGCACGGCTCAGGCAGACCGTCTGTTGGTTATGCCGGGAAGCGAATCCGCCGCCGATACGGACCAGCATTCTACTCAGGACGTCATCGCTCGGGCGAAAAATACGAAGGCGACCGTGTTTGTTGCGTATCCCGAAGAATTCAGGAGCTGGGACTCAACCAACTACGACGGTGTGGAAGTTTACAATGTTTATACGAATGCGCGAGAAATAAATCCCATCATAATGTTCTTCGATGGACTCTGGTCGTACCGCAGTTATGCCGATCTTTTGTTTGCCACTTTTTATGAACGACCGGCTGAGAGTCTGCGGCGCTGGGATAGTGCAATTGCGACCAGAAAACAAGGACTGGTTGCTGTCGCCGGCAACGACGCCCACGCAAACGTAGGACTGGCACTTAAAGACACCTCGGGAAACACGTTGCTGGGCCTGAAGCTCGATCCTTACGAAAGAAGTTTTCGGTTGGTGAGGGTCCACGTACTCATTCCAAATGGCAGCATCCTTGATACCGAAACTTTGCGAGGGGCTATTGCTGCCGGCCATTGTTTTATTGGCTTCGATCTATTCTCCGATACCTCGGGGTTTCGGTTTACCGGTTCAAACGCAAAGGAGACCAGGATTCAGGGTGAGGAGATCAGACTTGAAAGTGAAATCCGTCTAAACGTGACAGCTCCCATTTCCAGCCGCATCGTCCTACTGCGGGATGGCAACGCAATTCAGAGTGAGAGCGGGCTGACCAGAAAGGAGTTCATTGTGACTGTGCGTGGCAGTTACCGGGTCGAGCTCTATCTGCCCCAGCTCCCTGGGTCTGTCAGCGAGCAACCCTGGATTCTTTCTAATCCAATTTACGTGAAGTAGCCGGGCGGTAGGCAATCGCAGTCTTGCTGGTGTCATTCTGAAAACACGACGACCCACCCGCTACACGAGGTGGTACCGACCTCATGAACGCGCGATCTCCTTTGCCTGGCATGTCATAACTGGGCAAAGCGAAAGGCGTAGTACTTCCGGTAGCGGCTGGGTAACACATCCAGTTGCTGGGGAGTTGGTGGAAAATTACAGTGGGCTAGACACGACATCGCCCCAATCCGGGCTGCCCTGCTGACTGACCGGTTGGGGCGACGAACGGCGCCGGAAAGCTCCGGCTATAAATCGGAAGCGGTGACGTACGTTCACCGTGCAATACTGTAGAGAGCCTTAGTGTTTTGACTCTTCTCCCAAGTCTTCCCGAGTATTAGGGAAACCCGAGTACAGCCTTCCTTTTACACTGTTTCAAGTGGAGTCAGTCTAGTTCCGGAAGACCCCGCTGTCAAGTTTCAGCTTGACCGAGGAGTGTCCTGATTTGAAATGGCGCCACCGGAATTGAGCGTGTTGACGCCGCTTCCCTACCAGCCGCGATGAATCTCCCAACGATCCACAATTCGCCCGCCCTCCAAGACATTGTAGTGCGAGTGTTGGGCAGCACTCAGGCACGAGTGATTTGCCAGCACCCGGACTCGCGACCCGACTTTCAGTCTCGAAATATCGCCAGTCCCGGCCGTAACCTCGCCATGTTCCTGTGACAATGAGGTGAGACTAAGACCCAGGTCTTGGCCTTCAAGATCCAGCACGCGACCATATCCGGAGGTGGGATCAAACTCGATCGCGCCGCGGTCCTTCGAGAGGGCAATTGCCCCCGCGTCAATGATAATCTTGTTACGCTTAAGATCCCGATGAATCACCGCGGCGAGAACGGTCAACGCGCAGTCGTCCAGCGTGCAGCTTCCGATTGAGGCCTGGAATGCATCAAAGAAAATATAGTTACCAGGCCGCGCCTCATCGATCCCGTCAAGATGATCGACAACTGTGATGCTAGGCGTCGACCCTATGCTGACAGTCGGGACGTCAACTCCAGCGTCTCGCAATTCTGCCGCGAGTTGCCTCATCACATCGCGTTCACGCCTGGCGACGGTCAGGCGCTCATCCCGTGAGCGGCAGTGATACGAATGACCGGCGTGCGTAAGAATTCCCGCGAAACGAAGATTCGAAGAATCCAAGATTCGTTCAGGGATTTCGCGTGCCTCTTTGGAATCAGGCTCCACACCACAACGGTGGTAGCCACAATCAATCTTCAAAAACAGGTCGACAAAGACATTTTGATTTCGAGCGGCTTCGTTGAGCAGAGCCGGAAGCTCCGGATCGTCAGTGATCAGACTGAGACGTTGACAGGACTTAGCCAGTGCGAGCGCCGCCGGGAATTTACCCGGCTCAATTGGGACGGCGTAGGTGATGTCTTGAAACTCACGAGCCGCAAAAGCGCTGCCCTCAGCTAAGGTAGACACGGTTATCGCGCCCGAGTGGCCCTCAGTCTGAATGCGCGCTACTTCAATTGACTTGTGTGTTTTCACATGCGGGCGCAGTCGTACGCCGAGATCGCGAACGCGGTTGCCGATTCGTTCCGCGTTGCGCCTCAATCGCTCGACATCAAGTAAGAGTGCGGGAGTCGTTATAGTTTCGAGGTCCATATTTTCGTCCAATGATTATACAGTATGAACTTTGGTGCGCCGCCAGAAGCCCAGACGGCGCTTTGGTTCATCGCAACTACTCCAAAGCGTAGTCGCGCTTCGCTTACCACCGCACTTCAAAAAGATTGCCAGTGTCGTTGCACGCCTACAGATTTGCGAACTTTGTCCGTCCATGGTCATAATCTGTTTAAGCAAACGGTCACGTTTGGTCTTATCTTGAAATAATCTAAAGTCATTCATGCAACTATCGATAACTACACCTCGCACTTTCAGCTTCAAGCGAACCGCGATCAGTCATGGTTGGTGCGAACTCTTGCCATTCGAGATTGATCGGGACAGGTGGGTGCTCACGCGCACCCTTGATCTCTCTGACGGCGCACCAGTCACAGTCTTAATCACAGCAAACAAGCGTGCCGTGCTGATTGATCCACCTCGCACGCTTGGGAAAAAAGCCGCCGAGCGAGTACAGCGGGACGTATGTCACATGCTGCGGCTGGATGATGATATGGCCGCTTTTTATCAAACGATGAAAGGGACACCCGATTTTGAATGGGTGTCGGAGCAGGGAGCAGGCCGGCTGCTCCGCGCTCCCACCGTTTTTGAAGATTTGGTGAAGATGATCTGCACTACAAATTGCTCCTGGGCACTCACGAAGAAGATGGTCACGGGGCTGGTTCAAACCCTGGGACGTGAATCGACCCGCGGACGGAGAACCTTTCCGACTCCGGAAGCGATGGCGTTGATGCCCTTAAAATTCTACGTGAACGAAGTGCGAGCTGGTTATCGTGCTCCATATTTTAAGGAACTTGCGGAACGCGTGGCTTCCGGCTCCTTAAATGTAGAGGCATGGCTCGAGAGCCCATTGCCTACCGCAGAACTGATCAAGGAGATGAAGAGCGTTAAGGGAGTTGGCGACTACGCTGCTGAGAACGTTCTCAAACTCCTGGGCCGCTACGATGGTCTAGCACTGGATTCCTGGACCCGCGCGAAGTTTTTCGAAGTGCGCAACAATGGACGCAAAGCGACGGACAAGAAGATCGCTCGTTACTATGCAGGCTTTAAAGAGTGGCGTGGTTTGGCCCTCTGGTGCGACCTCACGCGCGATTGGCTGGACGTCGACGGTCAGGCAAGCGATTGACTCTGATCTCAGATCTCAAATTTCAGATCTCAGACTGGGCGTCTCGACTCTCGCGTTCGGACAGAAGACAAATAGCACGATAGGACGGGACTCATCGCAGAGAAACTTAGGGTGTCCTCCGCGCGCGCCTCAATGCGACGACCCTGGGGCTTCCACGGAGGGACGCCCCTACAATGTCACCGTTTGTAGACAACTCCATTCTTCATTACAAAGACGGTTTTCTGCATGTTGTGAATGTCTTTCAGGGGATCGCCTGAGACGGCCACGATGTCAGCCCATTTCCCCACCGTCAATGAGCCCAGGTTCTTGTCCCAGCCAAGTAACTTCGATCCATTCAGCGTACCTGCCACGATCGATTCCATGGGAGTCATCCCGCCCCACTCCACCATCAGTACAAACTCCCGCGCGTTTATTCCATGAGGTATCACGCCGGCGTCGGTACCCAAAGCGATCGGGACTTTGTTAGCGACGGCGATTTTGATTCCGTTGCGCGAAGCGGCGGCGGCAGCCAGGGCTTTCTCGGCTCGGTGTCCTTTAAGAATACCGCTCCTGGCGGCTCTTTCCACCGCCTCACCGGCCATCATAGTGGGAACCAGGAATGTGCCGCGTTGGGCCATCAGTCGCGCGCCTTCCTCATCGATAAAAGATCCGTGCTCAATTGAAGCCACCCCTGCGCGAGTGGCGATCTTGATTCCCTCCGTGCCATGAGCATGAGCGGCGACTTTTCTTTCCAGCTTAGTCGCTTCATCAACCATCGCCTTCATCTCGTCATAGTTGTACTGAGTTGTGCCCACGGCATCGCCTTCCGACAGCACGCCGCCGGTCGCGCAGGTCTTGATCACGTCGGCGCCATACTTAACCTGAAAACGAACCGCTGCTCGTATTTCGTCCGGACTGTTCGCAATGCCGTCTTCGATCGACCGATCCATGAGCCCGGGTCGATAGCCATTGGAATCGCAGTGACCGCCGGTGATGCCGAGTGAATGGCCGGCAGCCTGCATTCTCGGCCCCGGTACCCATCCTTCGTTGATAGCCTTCCGCAGCGCCAGGTCATCGAACCTGCCGCTCGCGCCAACGTTACGAACGGTGGTGAACCCGGCCATCAATGTATCTCTTGCATTGTTGACGCTGAGAATGGCGCCGAAAGATTCATAATCCCGAACAGCGGCCGTCTCGATCTCCGGATCGCCCAGCACGCGGCCGATGATGTGAGTATGCGCGTCAACAAAACCAGGCAGGAGCGTCACATCGCCAAGATCGATAATCCTGGCTCCGGCAGGAATAGGCACGTCGCCGGCGGCGCCAACCGCAGTTATCTTTTCGTCGGTCACTATCAGGACGGCATTGCTAATTGATGCCTTGCCGGTCCCATCGATCAACCGTGCTGCGCGCAGCACGACCACGCCTTTGCCTTGTGGAGGTCCAGGCCTGATGGCGCCCGGTTGTTTTCCGGATTCTTGTGATAGGAATGTAGGAGCATTAGCGATGAGTACTAAGAAGGCGGTCAGAAATGTTCTCAAGGTGCGCATGTTTGAAGTTCCTGGATAAGTTGGGAACGCCGTCAAATGAAATGGTTGATCGACGAAAGCTCGCATTCTAGTAGAGATCACGCCACCGCACCAGCGCCACCAACGTCAAAACGTATCCACAAGTCACACGAAAATGACACTAACAGGATTTCGTGTTGGTTTGTGTAGTTTGGTGGATCGTATGTTTTGATGCCACCGCGATTATCGATCCTGTCAGAACGGCGAGCGCCCTTTCATATATAGAGTAGCGACCCGGTCTCAACTGGAAGCATACGGGCGGTGATTCTGATAGGGTTCGCTGAGAGCCGGGCGCAGGTCAGAGCTTGTGGCTACCGCTCGCCGTTCTGACAGGGTTCGTGTATTGTGCAGCACTCGAACGTTGAGTTTTCGACAGGAGGTTTTGCCCGATGGGTGACGAACGATTTGGATCTGGTTTTGGCGCGGGTATCGCACTGGCAATTGGGTTAGTGCTTGCTTCTGTGATTGGCGGATGGGCTTTCGTAAAAGGGAAGCGCGGTGATCAGACGATTACCGTGACGGGCTCGGCGCGCAAGCGAATCAAATCAGACTTGGTGATTTGGAAGGCGGGTGTTTCCTATCAGGCGCCGGTGCTGGCAGGCGCTTACCAGTCCCTTTCCGAGAATGTGCCTCGCGTCAAGTCGTACCTGATCGGCAAGGGCATTCCTGAGAGTCAAATCACGATTTCTTCCATCTCCTCCCAAACCTTGCACGCCCGTACCGACCAGGGAGAAGAAAACACCGGACAGATCACCGGCTATTCGCTGCGACAGGAGTTGGAGGTGCGTTCCAATGATGTGGACAAGATCGCGAAGATTGCTCGCGAGGCTACTGAACTGATTAATCAGGGCATTCTGCTCGAGTCGATGGCGCCTGCGTACCATTACACCAAACTCGGTGAGGAGAAGATCACGATGCTTGCCGAAGCGGCCAAAGATGCCAAGGTGCGCGCTGAAAAGGTGGCGGAGAGCACTGGCAGCAGCATTGGCAGCTTACGCACTGCAAGAATGGGAGTCTTGCAGATCACACCGGCAGATTCAAACGAAGTTTCCGATAGTGGTATGAACGACACCTCATCACTTGAAAAAGACATCACGGCCGTGGTCAATGTTGGTTTTGAGATTAATTAGCTCGAGAAGTCGGCCATTCAACGAGCAGTCAGCGCGAGCGACTGGGTATGAACATGGCTGAAAGGCATGAAGTTAATAACCGGGGGCAACGCCCCCGTTGAGCGAGCGTTTCAGTCCCCACCCCTGAAAAGGTCGCGCAGCTTCGACGAACTACACCACGCAAGTTGAATATTCCTTGGCTCCCCGACCCTTTCAGGGTCGGGGAGCAGAACCCGTTTCCGGGGGCGTTGCCCCCGGGCTATTGACTGCGTCCCTTCCAGGACAAGAGGAACTGGTTGACAACTCACAGGGGCATCGGCGAATCTAAGTCTACACTCGCTGCCCCTGGCGAGTAGTCTTAAGTCCAAGAATTCGAAAAGAATAGATATGAAATTAGGTCCCCTCGCAATCACGCCAATCGTTTTTTCTATTACGTTCGTAGCAGCTCAGGCACAATCACCGGCAGTCTCGGAATTGACGCGCCCGCGAACGGTGTCGTCCCCGGCTCCCCAGGCGACCAAGCTCCTCCAGACCTCTGCGCAAACGGTACCGCAAAAGCAAAGTCCAGAGCCGCTCCAAACACCCAGTCCACAGCCGGCGTCTTCACCAACAGTAGTCCCGCCTCAGTCGGTCGAGTTGGCGGGAACGGAGCCAG
>JBGTLM010000070.1:0-26925 GCA_041744135.1 Pyrinomonadaceae bacterium | reverse complement strand
ACCGCGGCGGCAAACACTTGAGCAAAGGCCGGGGCCTCTGTCTCACGCTCGCGAACCACCACTGTCCCGGCCACCAGATCTCCGACTCGCTGATCTTTTTCTGTACTGAAAACCGAAATCAATCCAATTGAATAGAAGGGCGCGGGCATCATATCGAAGCTACGCAGCAGGTTTCTGACCAGGGCCTCCCAAAAAGTTACCGGGCGGCCGTCTTCGCGAATTACGCGGAGCTTGAGCCAACGCTTTCCCGGCGTCTGTCCATTCCAAAGCCACTCGAAGAAAGCGAAGTAGCCGGTGACGATTAAAAATAGGACGAGAATTAAGACCGCGTAGACCCACTTCGGCGCGCTCGTAAGCTGATCGCTCAAATTCGAATAGTTTGCCAGGGTAAAGAAAGCGATCCCCATCAGGATCATCGTTAGCGCTTGTATGGCATGATCGATTGTGCAGGCGAGAAAGCGGTTTCCAATCGACGCCAGGGCGAAGTGCAACGGCACGCGCTCAGGCGTTTCGATAATTAAAGTGTCTTCGGTGGCGATCGCTGCCGACATTTTTTGCTAGAGCGCGCCGAGCTGTTTAAACATACTCATAAAGTCGAAGTTGTTCCACGCCTCGACGATCTGGCCATCACGCACGCGCACGATGGTTATGCCGGTGATCTCCATCGGCTGTTGGGTCGCCGCAAAGCCCAAACTATCTGACTGGTGTTTGCCGCACACCGTGCAGCGCGCCGCGACCTTGTCGTCCTCGGTGACGGTGTCCTCAACGACGACTTCAATGTCGGGGAAGGCAGCCCGGAACTTCCGGAAGAAGGGCTTGAAACCGGTCGCCCCTCGGAGAGGCTCCCCGCCCTCGTCAACCAAGCCGTGGGCGATACCGTCCTCCGCAAACATCTCGTCGATTGCTTCTTCCCGACCCTTGTTCCATACCTCTTCAAACCAGCGACGGATGAGGGCGTTGTTTTCGTCTGACATGTTGCGGCTCCTTGTGATGTCTTCGGGTGGCGATTGCGGTAAGCTACTTATGGTAACGGTTCGATCTTACCAACGGTCTGGATTGCCGTGCCAACTCCCATTTTTCGAGAAGCTCTGAACGGCGTAAATCACTCCACTGGTTGACTAGGCTCCCGGCTCCCAAAGGTAAAGAGCCTTCAATTACTTCGGAAGTCCTAATGTCAATAATGGCTTCATGTTCACCGTAAAGAGCGTGGAAGTGAGGCGGTGGGTGATCGACCAAAACATTCTGATGATAATGCCGTAGAACCGGCAAAGCTCAGGCATGAGGTTGCTCTCGGCGGAGTCTTGGAAACAACTCCTCGGGAGTCTTGCCTGTCAGTTTCAAATAGAGGGAATCCGCGCACAGTTCAATCTCATCGTCCCACCTAACTTCGCGATGCCTGCCGATGTGAACTTTTTCAAAGAAGCCAGGATTGTCCCAAGCTTCAAAGACCCCTCCGCCTGCGAGATCGGACAAATCCACTTCACCCTTCATGCCGTCAGAGAATTCCAGATAGATACGATAATTTGGAAGCGCGCGAACTAAGGTTGGTCTGATCATTGCCGTTTTTACCAGAAGAAATATTGAACCAGTGGAAAGACGGCGTCAAGACCATGTTACTCTCCCAGGACGAGCAGGTGACGACGTTTCCCGACCTGGATAACTATCTCCTGATCTTGTTTCAAGTCAATTTCTGCGTCAGCGTGGGAAACGCGTTCACCAGCCACTCGAACGCCACCTTGGTCAATGAGCCTGCGGGCCTCCGCCATTGAAGGCGCAAGATTAGTCTCGACCAGCAATCGCGGTAACTTCCATAACTTAGCCTGGATCGGCAGTATGGCGATAGCGTCAGGAAGCTCTCGAAGTTTATGGACTCGGTCGAACTCGTCCTCAGCCGCTGCGGATGCCTCAGCAGAATGAAAGTCCGTAATGATCAGTTTCGCAAGGTCAACTTTAGCAGCACGAGGATTGAGGGCGAGAACGCCGATATCGACTTTCATACGGCTGATCTCCACATTAGTCTTGTCCGTCAGCAGTTCATAGTAGCGCCACATCAGGTCATCCGAGATCGACATTACCTTGCCGAAGATCTCCGCCGGTGGCTCGTTGATGCCAATGTAGTTTCCCAGACTTTTCGACATTTTCTGCACGCCGTCGGTACCTTCCAAGAGCGGCATGACGACGCAAACCTGTGCCTCCTGTTCATACTCGCGTTGCAGGTTCCTTCCCATCAGCAGATTAAACTTTTGATCAGTCCCACCCAGCTCGACATCAGCTTCGAGCGCGACCGAATCGTAAGCTTGCGTCAGCGGGTAGAGCAGTTCGTGCAAGGCAATGGGCCGTTCGTCAGCCAGGCGTTTGGCAAAGTCGTCGCGTTCGAGAATTTGTTTGACGGTGACGTGTGAGGCTAAACGGATGAAGCCATCAGAACCCAGCTTGTCCATCCACTCTGCATTGAATCGAATCTCCGTCTTATCAGGAGCGAGCAATTTGAAGATCTGCTGTTTATAGGTTTCGGCGTTAGCGTTGATTTCTGCGCGCGTGAGCTGCGGACGCGTCGCAGAATTGCCGGAAGGGTCCCCAATCATTCCGGTGAAGTCGCCAATTAGAAAAATCACCGTGTGACCGAGATCCTGAAACGACCGCAGCTTGCGAATGACAACCGTGTGCCCGAGATGGATATCGGGGGCAGTGGGATCGACACCGAGCTTCACACGCAGCGGCCTGCCCGTCTTCGCAGACTTTTCCAACTTGGCCCGCAGCTCATTCTCGCGAATGATTTCGAGGGTGCCCTTTCGCAGGTACTCGAGTTGTTCCTCAATTGTCATGCTGAATCGTAAATGGTGAATTGTGAATCGTAAAACCGTAGATATTATTTTCCCGAACCGTCACTAATTACTCCTGCTGTAACCCGACGGCCAACCACATAATAGTTTCCGCTACTGATGAGAGCGACTGTCTCAGGATAGAGCAGATGCTCCTGCTCCAGGATGCGAGCAGAAAGGGTTTCTTCGCTGTCATCTGCCAAAACGGGCACGATACTTTGGGCGATGATGGGACCGCCGTCGAGCGTCTCATCGACAAAATGGACGGTGCAGCCACTCCACTTACTGCCGTGGTCTAGAGCTTGTCTCTGCGCTGCGAGACCGGGAAATGCAGGAAGCAAACTAGGGTGGATGTTAAGGATACGTCCGCGATAAGCGTCGATAAAGTAGCGCGATAGCAGACGCATGTAACCGGCCAGGCAGACAAGATCGATCTGGCGTTCGTCCAGGGAAGCCACTATCTCGTGTTCGTGCTCCTCGCGAGTGCGATGGCCTCGTTGGATTACCAGCGTTTTCAAATTGCGCTCGGCGGCACGTGCCAGCCCTGCCGCGTCCGTCTGGTCACTGATTACAAGAGCAATCTCAGCGCCGGGGATGCGTCTTTGCTCAACCGCATCTGCGAGCGCTATCATGTTTGAACCGCGCCCGGAAATCAGGATTCCGAGGCGGCAAATCTTCGAAGAGCTCGTCACGCTTCTCCTGCCAAGCTTTCAGAGTCTCTGACTTAACCAAGCTGGCAGTATACTCGCTTAGGGTTTCTTCGCGACCAGGCGAAAGACGTCGATCACTTTCGGCGACAGCAGCCGGCCTTCTTTTTGAGGATCGTCGACGGCGATTACATAGCCGGTCAGGTCATTTTCCGTGAGCCTGAACCTTATGAACTGTTTGAAGCGCTCAATTCTGGCGGCGCCTCCAACCTCGTTGTTATGACCGTGGAATCCGAGGCACACGGCGAAATACCAACTTACCCAAACACAACTCAACAAGGCTCCAAAGACGGACGCCAGAGTTATCGGCACCAGCATCGACCACCCTCTCATGCTTACCCACCATTCATATGAGGCGAAAGGTCCGGGAGACTGAACGTACTCGTAGGGAAGGAAAAGTGACCGGACCCAGCCTGCATCCGCATAGGGGAGCAGGATCTGGTAAACGAGCGGCGGCAGCGCCAGCATTATGCCTCCAAAAACAAGCCAAGCCGTCACCAGGCCCCGACGGCGGTTAGCGCGCATCAATGACGGACCGAGTTTGATAAACGCCAGCACTACAACAATCGCCAGGGCCAAGGTTAACCAGGTGCCTTTCTTGATCAGGAACAAAGCTACTCCCAGCTGCAAAAGCCAGTGCCAAAATCCCAGCAGGCCCATTCCCCATTTGCCCAGACCTTTTTGAAATTGACCACCCATTGTAACCGCCGCGTAAATCAACAGGACCAGCGCTCCGACAACTATGCTCACGAAGACTATGTCAGAGACCAGATAAGCCGGCAGATTACTCTTACCAAACACCGCAAGACCGACGGCTAGACTCGCCAGCGCAGCGAGGGATAGCATCCAAATGATCGCGTAATCCATTCCTCCCACTTTCCTTCTGGAGGCCTGCTCAAACAACCAATCGCTGTAACGAACGCTAAATACGACTGAAGTGACGGCCCAGATCAAGGTAAGCAGGACCCAGAGACTGCTGCCGAAGGGCGTGATGAACGCCTGATAAGGCATTATCAGCAAGACGCCCAGCGCACCCAGAACGACGTTGGCCGTTAACGTGGGCCAGAGAGCCCAATTCACTTTTCTTGTTACCTCATCGGCGCCTTTTTTTGTCGGCCGCTCTGTGGCGTCTTTGGCTTTGGCGGCCTTTTGCTTAACTTCGTCCTGCTTTTTGTCTAAGGCATACGCTTGTTCGGTCTTGTAGAAAGTGAAGCCGATAATCACGAGGGTAAACAGAAGCATCACGGTTCCTATCGAGTAATCCCTGGGCCAGGCTACTGAGCATTTACCCCAGAGGTACATCGGCTGCGTTTCCACGCACTGCTGATCTTTCGGGAAGCTGGGAGACCACTGGGATTGGGATATACCAAGCTGTTGCGAGAAGCCGGTAGGAATCTTCTGCTGCAACCCCTTGTCCACCAGAACCGTCGATTCGTATTGTTGTGGACTGGTGATATTAAGCAAGGTGAAGGGCAAGAAATTGTGGATCGCGGGACGGCTGCTATCACCGGCGATGGCTGCGAAGGCAAGCGCCAACGCGATCACCCCGCCGAGCACCCAGATACCCCCGCCGCGCGCCACCTTAATGGGGTTAAATATTTCAGCTGCGACGGCACGACGTGATCGATTCTCTGGAGGATAAAGAGCCTGCTCCCTGATCTCGTCGCCGTAAGTCGTAGACGGGTGGTGGAAGGCGCCTCCCAGTCCGGAAACAACGGAAGCATAATTTGTGGCACTGGGAGCAGCCGCGCTGGCTCTTCCAGAACGTGTGTATTGCGCGCTCGTGGAATTAGGACCCCAATAGCGGGCGTACTGGTGGACATCGCCGGCCAGATCCAAACGGATGTGATTTGGCTCCAGGTCTTTTTCGCCCTCTTCCAATTTATCTTTGGGTAAAAAAGGACGCGGCAACTTGAGTTGATAAAATGCCTTGGAAGACTTCTCATCGTCGCGATCGGCCAACTTTCCGAAGACCGTAGTGGGGGCGCTTGTAGCTACAATGAGTTTCTCGGGCATGGGACGGTTGGGCACGCCCAGAAAAAAATCTCGCTGCCGCTCGTCTATCTTTCCCACTTCGGTGTCCAGGCCCCAGAGATTCCAACCGAAAGGTAGCTGCAAGGCGAGGTAACTTGTCTGCTGCTGTCTTTTGAAACCCGGGATCATCAACTGAGGACCGGTAAGGTCGCCGTCAATGTAAACTTTGTCTTCCGGACGGCCTCGGAAGGGCACGCGGAATTGTCGTCTGAACCCATCGAGCATGTCGTAGTAGTCATGATTACCAGGTATGCCGAAGAGCGGGCGGCGATTCCTTCTTTCGCGCTGCGCCTCCGCTTCGTCAATTTTTCGGCTCCCCAGTAGGTCGTCTTCCAGATCTTGATACGCCCAGGAAAATGGTGTCTGAAAGCGAATATGAAGACTGGTGTAATCAGAAAGATGGTAACTGGTGTCGCCGCCCACAAGCAGGAACTCGCCCCGCGGCATTGGCACCAGGGTAGTGCGATCGTTGTTCACTTTATGGTCCAAATGAACATCATCATCGCTCTCGTCGGGCCTCTCCTGCCATAACTTTTTAACCCAGAGATTACTGAGGCAGAGATAGGCAATGCTGTAAGTAGCGGTCATCCCGTCGCCAGTATCGGAGATGTAGTCGAACCAGAACTCACCCTTATTTTGCCAAAACTTCTTCCCCGCGCTGTCAGCAACATGCTCATTTCCTGGAATAGCTTCGGACCCATCGCGTTGGTACATCATTTTCCACGCCTGGTCCGATTGCTGCTGATCTTCCGAGGGAAATACTTTTGCATCCATCCAATCACGAGCGTCCAACTTCGTTCCGAAAGCCGTATAGAGAAGTATCCACTTGAGGCTGGCCATTAGCTGTCTGCCCAAGAGCCAGGCGACTGGTGGCTCAAACTCTCTGTCCTTCTTGGCAGATGTAGGTTTTTGATTTGTCATGAGGGGCCCTTTCAAGGAGGCTAGGGGTTTGCTGGGCGGCGACCGGCGAGATGATGTCTCGAAGGCTGCGATTTCGCGAGCGGAGACTTAGCTGCTTTCAAAGGCTTTAGACGAACGTCACTGCTTGCCGCCCAGAGATAACAGTGCCAATGCTATAACAGACCTCGCGGAGACTATTGATGTGAGACTGGATGAATTCCGCGTTGTGCTGGGCGCAGATTATAATCATTCCCACGCCCATGTTAAAGGTGCGATACATCTCGGCTTCGGGAACAAGCCCGATCTCCTGTAAGAGTCTGAACACCGGCAAAATGGGCCAACTGCCCTTGCGGATTTCTACAGCCGTGTCTTCGGGCAAAATGCGCGGGATGTTGTCGGTGAGTCCGCCACCAGTTATGTGAGCCAGACCTTTGACCACTCTCTTATCAAGCAGTCCATCCAGGGCTCGAAGGTAACTGAGGTGCGGTTGTAACAGCACGTTCCCCACCGTGGTACCCAGTTCATCAACTTCCGTGTTCACCGTGTAGCCCGCCACTTCAAAGAAAAGTTTACGGGCCAGTGAATAACCGTTGGTGTGCAAACCAACAGAGGGCAGCGCGAGGACGACGTCGCCGGCTGCGATGCTCTTACCATCGATCACTTTCTCACGATCGGCGACGCCGACAATGAACCCGGCCACGTCGTATTCTCCAGCACCGTAAAAGCCGGGCATCTCCGCGGTCTCGCCGCCAAGAAGGACGCAACCGTTTTCGCGGCAGCCATTGGCAATACCTTCCACAATTCCAGCTACAACATCAGGTGAGAGCTTGCCGGTGGCGATGTAATCCAAAAAGAAGAGTGGCCGGGCGCCCTGGACGAGAATGTCGTTGACGCAATGGTTAACCAGATCGCGTCCAATCGTACGGTGTACGCCGGTGAGAAAGGCAATCTTCAGCTTGGTTCCCACGCCGTCCGCAGAAGCAACCAGGACAGGATGACCCATCAGGGGGAAAGCGCCGTCAAACATTCCGCCAAAGCTGCCAATTTCGGAAAGTGTCCTCTCGTTGAACGTTTGCCGAGCAAGTTCTTTGATCTTGGCGGTCGCCTGATTGGCGGCGTCGATATCAACACCCGCATCGCTGTAAGTGATCGGATTGCTCATTCGGTGCTCGTAAGTCGTGAATCGTGAATCGCAAATCGTGAATCGTAAAAGAGACCCTGGTCGCCGCCAGCGGTTTCAAGTGACGTTAAGCGCCTTCTATTTACGATTTACTGTTTACGATTCACGTTCTTCGTCTTCGGGGGTGGTCCAAAGTCTCCATAGGCAATGAACCCTGCCCGAGACGAATCATCCTTCTGCGCCAGCCGCCCCTCCCATAGATCACCCTTGGCTTCTTTGGCTGTGGCAATTTTGAAGTCGTTTTCTTTGCCTCTGGTGGTGATCGTAATCTCTCCCTGTAAGTCCGTTCGGTAGAGTTTCACTCCAGCGGCTTTGAGACGGTCCAGGACAACCTGTGCCGGATGGCCATAGCGGTTCCACTCGCCACAGGAAACTATCGCCACGGCGGGCTTCACCCGATCGAGGAAGTCCGCCGCAGTCGCATACTTGGAACCGTGGTGAGAAACCTTGAGAATGTCCGTCTGAAGATTCATATCTTTTGTGAGCATTTGGTGCTCAGTCTGTTGTTCCGCATCCCCCGGGAGCAACATTGAGAAATCCCCATAGTCCAGCCGAGCCACAACCGAATTCGCATTTGGTTCATTGCCGCCAGCTTTCATTCGTTCTTTGATGAAAAGCGGTTGACTGGGAGCCAGTATAGTAAGAAACGAGCCGCCACCGAGGTCGAACTTCTTTCCCGGTTCTGCTTTTTCGTAATGGACGCCGCCTAGGCTTACCGCCTCCCTATACTCCTCGTAAAACCTGGCGATCGAAGATTTCTTTTCCGGTTTTTTCGCTACCGGTTTCTTATTGCTTAAGACCCTTACCGGTTGAGTTGGCGGAACGGTGGGCTCCCAACCCGATGGCGCGAGACCATTGTCAATTACATTCAGAACCTTAGTTACTTTCATTACTTCGTCAGCCGCACCCATATGATCCGGATGAGGATGAGTGGCGATAAAGTAATCGAGTTGCTTCACGTTGTAACGCTTGAGGGCGTCAAGTATTACTTTGCCCTTGCCGGCATCGCCGGCGTCAACCAGCACTGTTTTACCGGCGGGCGAGATGATCAGGATGGAATCGCCATTGACGGGACCCACGTCAAGAACATGAACCTGCAACTCGTCACCTGAGGGGGGCGGCGGTTTCGTCTTCCACCAGTTAACGGCAAAGTCTTTGCCAAAGTAAACCGCCGCGCCAATAACAAGCGCCGCCACAGCCACCGCGCAGCCACAGCCTTTCGTTGCCCGCCCCACTCGCTCCCACCTCAGTCTGAAATGTCCGCAGTTTTACAAACTATCCAACGGGTCGTGCGCGATCTAGCGAGGCACTAATGTTGTCAGGGAATCGCTCTCGGTCCCGGCTTGGAATCGACCAGATTAAGGACCTGTTTCACTTCGGGTGCGAGATAATCACCTCTCCCATAGGCCTCCAGCGCTTCTCTCGAGTTCAGGACCTCCCAGACTAATTCGCGCGTGATGAGTTGCTCAACCGCCAGCACCACGCGGTCGCCGCTCTTAATGTTGAGCTTCTTCGGCTGTCGATGAGCCAGATCCTTCGTCGCATAGCCTGCCAGTTTTAGAGTTGCGGTTCGGCTGGCGATCATTCGCAATTTGTTAGCTGAATCCAATACTAAAAGATGATAGGTGAACCCGAGAATTCGTTCTTCTGAATTATTCGAGATCTGGCACTTCAACAGATAACCCTGCTCCGCTCTCAATAACATCGGATTACCGATGTGCACTGGAAGTTCAAGCACCTGCATGACGTCAACAGGCAACTGGGCCGGTTCGAAGACGTCCTGCGACCTGGCCACATCGACCGAGAGCAAGGCAGGCAAAAAGAACGCTGCCAGAAGACTTACCGATTTCCGGGTCAGGTTATTTATCCTCAACCTTCGGTGGGCACAGGCTCATGCTCGCGTTCCCACATCGTTTCGGCGTTGGGAGTAATACGCGTCGGATACTTTTCATTCCAGCAGGCGACGCAGGATGAATCAGCGCTGATGCCGGTCGCTTCGATCATACCTTCTAGCGAAAGATAACCCAGCGAGTCAGCCTCGATAAACTTGCAGATTTCCTCAACCGACATCTGGGCAGCAATCAGGTCGGCTTTGTTTGGTGTGTCAATCCCGTAGTAGCAGGGGCTGATTGTCGGCGGGCAGCTGATGCGCAGGTGGATCTCTTTGGCGCCCGCTTCGCGCACCATTCTCACAATCTTTTTTGAAGTCGTGCCACGCACGATTGAATCATCGATCAGGACCACGCGTTTGCCTTCGATCAAGTGACGGACCGGATTGAGTTTGATGCGCACGCCGAATGAGCGAATCGATTGCCGCGGCTCGATGAACGTGCGGCCCACGTAGTGATTGCGTACCAGGCCAAACCTAAAACTGATTCCGCTTTGCGCCGAATATCCAATCGCTGCGACTGTGCCTGAGTCGGGCACAGGCACGACGAGATCCGCGTCGGCAGGTTGCTCTCTCGCCAGACGTTTGCCCATCTTGTGGCGCGATTCAATCACCGAATGGCCATAGATCAACGAATCGGGTCGCGCAAAATAGACGTGCTCGAAGAGACACATGGAATGCTTCTGCGGCGGGAGGGGATGGGAAGATCGCAGCCCGTCTTCATTGATGACGATCATCTCGCCGGGCTCGACATCCCTAACATACTGCGCTTCAATCAAATCGAAAGCGCAGGTTTCTGAAGCCACCACCCAGGCATCTCCCAAACGTCCCAGCGCCAAAGGACGAAAACCGCGCGCATCGCGAATGGCGACTAACTCAGAAGGTGTTAGAAAGAGCATTGAGAATGCGCCTTCCGTCTTGCGCATCACCTCGGGAATCGCCTCGCGAACACTGGGTACCCGCGAACGCGCCACGCCATGGAGGATCACTTCCGTGTCGGACGTCGCCGAGAATATCGCACCATCTTTTTCCAGTCGGCGTCGTTCTGCACTGGCGAAAGGAAGGTTGCCGTTATGACATACCGCGATCTGTCCGTGCTGGCAGGTAATCAGGAATGGCTGCGCTTCGCGAATCGAGACCTCGCCGGCAGTGGAATAACGAACATGGCCGATCGCGCTGGCGCCGGGCAGGCGATCAAGCCTCGACTGATCGAACGCCTCGGCAACATGACCCATAGCTCGTTCGAGTCGCAATTCAGAGCCGTTTGAACTGACGATGCCACAAGACTCCTGACCGCGATGTTGGAGGGCATAGAGCCCTAAATAAGTTAGCCGAGCGGCATCAGCGTGGCCATAAATCCCGAAAACGCCGCATTCGTCGCGGAACTTGTCCAGAATTATTTCGCCCAATTATTCCGTCCCGATATCAGTCTTGCGATTACTGCCTGAGCTTACTTCGCATTCCGAAAGCTTTCAACCTGTCGAAGCTAATGCGCAGCAAGCCCGCGATAGTGGGCGAAAGCATAAAGCCTGGGGTGAAGCGCAGCGGAACTCCAGGTCAACGAACAAATAAGATTCAACCAGCTCGCGGAGCGGGCGACAGCAGATCAGGGATCTCGTTCGTACGTTGATTTTCCGCAGCGATGCTCTGTTGTTGCGGCTGCCGTCCGCCGGGCTCGGGAAAATTCCTGGGGCTTTGAGTGAGACTCCGCTACGCTCCACCCCAGACTTTATGCTTTCGCCACACGTCGCGGGCTCAAGATCTTTTCTCGGTAAGACACCGAGCTATAAGCACGGGAGTGAATAACCTTGTCATGACGACCTCGGTACTCAATAACTTCTGAGTACCCAAATGGGTTCTGCTTCGGTATCATGAAAACGAAGTCGCTAAAATAATCGACGCGGGAAACTACGCGGGCGATTTCCGCTATCGTCGAAAAGGGGAATAATATGATGAGACGAGCGGAGCTGCTCGCATTCGCTTTCGCACTGATGGCGAGTTTGGGGGCCGCGGTCGCATGGGGAAAACGCACGCGGTCAGAACAAAGCCCCAAGCACAAGTTCGAGCATCGCCGCGCCAATTTACGACAAGCGATGCGCCTCGTGCCACGGCAAAGATGGTAGAGCAAAACCTTCAAGGGCAAGTTGCGGTCCGCCCGCAACCTTACGGACCCGCAATGGCAAGTCGATGTCAGCGATGAACGTATTTTCAACTCGATCATGAATGGCAGGGGCAAAATGCCAAGCTATGAGAAGAAGCTGTCCGAGGCGGAAATTAATTCTCTTGTTTCGTATGTTCGCTGCTTGAAGAAATAGGCGGCGAGCGTTCACAATCCTGTTAAGTCCGCGGTGAGCGATTAGACCAATCCTGTCCAGGTAAGCAGTGACGAGTCCAGGCATCATCTTCCGGCTGGTAACGCTGGTGCTGCAAGCAGCTCTGGTGCTTGGCCTTTTCTTTGCCGGTTGGTTGATATATCGGAGGCTACCCACTCATGTAGCAAACTCATCCGAAGAGCGAGGCAGCGACGCGATGATTCAGATAATCATCCGGCCGGCCCCACAAATGGCCGGGGTGGCGCTGGATGTAACGGTTGAATTCTATCCGGTGGATATAGTTGCGGTGCACCATGAATACTTCACTGAGCGGCGCGCCGGCAAACGTTTCGATGATTTTCTGACTGAGCGCATGAATGGGCGGCGGCCCGTCACGGCGCGCCTCGACCAAAACGGACGGGCGCTGATAGCTGTCAGTCCCGGCAACTGGTGGGTGCACGCCGCGCTCGCAGGTGAAGAAGATCTGGAATGGCGGCTGCCAGTAAGTATTGGCGCGCAAAAACAGACGATTGAACTAGTTCCGCAAAACGCCTACACGCGCACGAAAAGCTTCTAGTTTGTTCGTTGTCAGTAGTCAGTTGTCCGTGGATGCTTTCTGCGGAGCTTGAATCCTTTGTGCTCCTTAGACGACATCCAGCCAAACATCAAGATGTACTGACCACTGACAGCTGGCCACTGACAACTTGAATGAAAGCCCTTCAAGTCGAGAAAAACAAAATTGCCGTTCGCGACATTGAGTTGCCGGAGCGAGGACAGGAAGCAATTGTGCGTGTGCTACTTTCCGGAATCTGCAACACTGATATTGAGATAACTCGTGGCTACGCCGGCTTCAAGGGAACAATCGGGCACGAATTTGTCGGTATCGTAGAAGATGCTTCTGATGGCAAGCTGGTTGGTCAAAGAGTGGTCGGTGAGATTAATGCTGGCTGCGGTGAATGTGATCTCTGTCGTGCGGACGATCCGCGCCACTGCTCCAAACGGACCGTGCTCGGAATCGTCGGACGCGATGGGGCGCACGCGGAATTCCTGCGGCTTCCCGCCATGAACCTTCTGCCAGTGCCGGAGAGGATTCTGGACGAACACGCAGTATTCGCTGAGCCCCTCGCCGCAGCCTGCGGAATTATGGACCGCACGCAGGTCTCTAAAGATAAGAGTGTGGCCGTGATCGGTGATGGCAAGCTGGGTTTGCTCTGTGCGCAGGCGATGGCTTTAACAGGTGCGCCGGTTCTGCTAATCGGTAAGCATCCGGAAAAACTCCGCATTGCCGAACGACGCGGGATTGAGACATCTACTGCCAAAAACGCAACTGGGAGAAAACGTCAGTTTGATGTTGTCGTCGAAGCCTCGGGCTCGGCGTCCGCCTTTAGCACAGCCGTCGGTCTCTTACGGCCGCGCGGCGTGCTGGTTCTCAAGTCTACCTTTCACGGCCCAACGGAGATAAATGCGGCGACGATTGTGGTGGATGAAATCAGCATTGTTGGATCACGCTGCGGACGGTTAGCACCCGCTCTCGATCTGCTGAAAAAGGGCGCAATTGATGTGGATAGCCTAATAAGCGAAGAATACCCGCTGCGAGAAGGAGTGCTGGCTATGGAGCGCGCCGCCAAAAAGGGCGTTTTGAAGGTCTTTCTCCGGCCGTAAAGAGTAAGGAGGCAGGAGCAGGCAGCAGGAATGCCTCTCCTGGGTGGTGGGTCAGTTTGATGTCCGATAAGCTTTATTAGCTTGTCGTGGCGCCGCGACAAACTAAAGTCTATCGGACACCCTTCAATCAACTGACCCACTACCCTCCTGCCTTCTTTTGCCCCTGGCTTCGGCTTTGGTTATACTCTGAACTCTCCAATCTGTGCCCGACCGTGACCCAGTCGCTTGGTGCCACTCTCTCGGGTACGCAATTTCGGTTTTCCCCAAAGGCGGTGGGTTATGTTCGAGCTTCCTAAAGACCAAACAACAGTTCAAGAGTGGGCCATTCTGCGAAAGCTGCGAGTCTGGATTGCCGCGCTTGGAATCGCGTGTCTTGTCGCCGGTATTGCTATCGGCGCCATGCTTTCCGGCCAACCGACGGTCGCGCAAAACGAAGCGCAGATTGCGCGCGCGCCGGAAGCCTTGTCCGCTTCGTTTGCCGAGTTTGCCAGACGCGTTGAGCCCGCAGTGGTAAATATCGAAACCATGACCGCCGCTCCCGAGACGGCTGACAAGGAAGATGCTGACAAAGAAGATCAAGCCTCGAACAATCCACTGCTTGATATGTTTCGTCGCCAGGCGCGGCGGCCCTCTCGCGGTGTGGGAAGCGGATTCATCGTCAGCCCTAAAGGCTACATTCTTACCAATGAACATGTCATTGAAGGAGCCACCAGAATCACCGTCGGTCTGCAATCGGGCGAGAAGTTTCGCGGCAAAATTGTCGGCATCGACGAAGAGACGGATGTTGCGGTAATCAAAATCGAGACGGCGCAGGACTTGCCCACCGTCACGTTGGGCGATTCGAATTCGGCAGAGGTGGGCGACTGGGTCCTAGCAATGGGTTCACCCTTCGGACTGGACCAGACCGTCACGGCCGGAATCATCTCCAAGAAAGAAAGAGAGACTCCCTACTTCAGAAGTTTCCAGCGTTTCCTTCAAACCGATGCGGCAATCAATCGCGGCAATAGCGGCGGACCGTTGGTGAATATGCGAGGTGAAGTGATCGGTGTGAATTCGCAGATTGCCACTTCCACCGGCGACTATAACGGTATTGGGTTTGCGCTTCCGGCTAACGAAGCCAATTTCGTCTATCGCCAAATTGTATCCCAGGGCAAGGTGCGGCGCGGATTTCTCGGTATAACGCTCGACTCGGTTAAGGATGAGTTTGCCAGAGTCTATGGTCTAGCGGAGGCCAAAGGCGCGATTGTGATGGATGTTACGCAGACGAAGGATGGGCAGTTAACCCCGGCCGCCAAGGGTGGTATGCAGTCAAACGACATCATTGTCGATTTTAATGGACAGCCGGTAGCCAACGCTCAGGATCTCATTAAAAAAGTTGCTAGCAGTCCGGTCGGCCAGTCAGTGGCCTTAACGTATTTGCGCGACGTCGAAGGCAAACTGGAGAAACGCACAGCAAATATTGTGCTGGGTGAGAGGCCTCCTCCGGTGGTGATATCCACTACCGAGGAGGGAGGAAAGAAGAAAGAGTCCGATACCAAAGGAAATGGACCGCAACTCGGAATTACCCTCGCGGAAATCACGCAACAGCTGGTCGCGGAAAAACACCTGACCGGTGTGCGCGGTCTCTACGTAAAAAACGTCGACCCTAACGGTCTGGCGGCGGATGTGCGACTGGCGGGCGGTCAGCCGGCGTTGAGTGAAGGCGACGTAATCACGCGCATCAATCGCGCTCCGGTCACCACGCTCGCTGATTTCCAGCGGGTCTTAAACGGACTGAAACCAGGCGATCCGATCGTGCTGAACGTTTCTCGATATCAACGGGAACTCGATCGTGTGGCGCAGCGAATCGTACAGTTCACTTACCAATAAGAACCAGGTATCGGGTGTCGGGTGTCGGGTATCGGGTGCCGGAAAAGCCCGGTTCAATCGGCACCCGATATCCGACACCCGGCACCTAACTATGGCTCAAGCAAAAAAGGCTCTCGCAAAAACCTCACGGAAACAAAATGGTCGCACCGGGCCTCGCGCTTCCGTAAAGACCTACAACAACTATATTGCCGGCGAGTGGGTTCCGAGTAAATCTGGCGAAGTATTCGAAAACATCAATCCCGCCGACACTCGTGACACCATCGGCCGTTTCCCGCTTTCAACCAACGCTGACGTAAACGCCGCAGTCAATGCTGCCCAGGAAGCATTTGATCGTTGGCGCCATACGCCTGCCCCTCGTCGTGCGGAGATTCTTTTCCGACTGGGTGAGATTCTCATTCGAAATAAGGAAGCATTCACCGCCGACATGACTCGTGAAATGGGCAAGGTTTTGAAAGAAGCGGGCGGTGATGTTCAGGAAGCAATTGATTGCACTTATTACACGGCCGGTGAGGGCCGGCGGCTGCACGGTTTCACCACACCAGCGGAGATGCCGGAAAAGTTTGCCATGTGTGTGCGTCAACCGGTGGGACTCTGCGGCTTGATCACACCGTGGAATTTCCCGATGGCCATTCCTTCGTGGAAACTCATTCCTGCTCTTATCAGTGGCAACACTGTCGTTCTAAAACCTGCTGAAGACACCCCGCTTTCGACTTACAACCTGGTCAAAGCTTGCGAAGAAGCCGGCATTCCGCCAGGTGTCGTGAATCTGGTGACGGGATACGGCGAGCCAGGCGCCGCGATGACAAACCACCCGGCCTTGCGGCTCATATCGTTCACCGGATCGACGGAGACCGGGCGACTGGTGGCCTCGGCCTGTGCCGAACGCAACGCGATCTGTTCCCTCGAGATGGGCGGCAAGAACGCAATCATCATAATGGATGATGCCGATATCGATCTGGCGATCGAGGGAGCGCTGTGGGGCGCGTTTGGAACGTCTGGCCAACGATGCACGGCTTCGTCACGGCTGATCGTCCACAAGAAGGTTTACAAGCGATTTTCGCAGAAACTGGTGGAACGCACCGAGGAACTCAGAATCGGCAATGGCGCGGACCCGAAGACGGACGTGGGTCCGGTAATAAATGCCTCAGCGGTCGAGAAGATTATGGGCTACATCGACATCGGCCAGAACGAAGATGGCGCCACCCTGGCCTGCGGTGGCAAACGACTCACACGGAGCGATTACGCACACGGTTTTTTCATCGAGCCAACTGTGTTCACCGACGTCACTCCCGACATGCGTATTGCGCAGGAGGAAATTTTTGGCCCTGTCACTGCGGTGATCCCGGCCAACTCGCTGGATGATGCGGTCAAGATTGCCAACGGAGTGCGCTACGGCTTGTCGGCGGCAATCTACACCCGCGATGTTAATCGAGCGTTCCACGCAATGAATGAGATGTACACCGGCATCTGCTATATCAACGCGTCGACGATAGGAGCCGAGGTTCACCTGCCATTCGGGGGAACGAAGGCCACTGGCAATGGGCACCGCGAAGCCGGGACGCAAGTCCTTGATATCTTCTCCGAGTGGAAGTCGATTTATGTTGATTACAGCGGCAAGCTTCAGCGAGCTCAGATTGATGAAGTGAAGCTTTAAAACAACACTATCAACGCTCTTTCTCTAGAATCCGATCCCAGATTGGAGTAACAACCACGTGATTGTCGCTCTGCCGAAAGAGATCAAAGACAATGAGTACAGGGTTGGTTTAACACCTGCCGGCGTGCGCGCCCTAACTGACGCCGGCCACCGGGTGGTGGTCGAACAAACGGCGGGCGAGGGCTCAGGGTTTGAGGATGGCCTTTATCAAAAGGCGGGTGCGCAGATTCTGGGCTCTTCCGACGAGGTTTGGGCCCAGGGCGAGATGATTGTAAAAGTGAAGGAGCCGATTGAGCCGGAGTACCCACGAATGCGTGAAGGCCAGTTGCTCTTTACTTATCTTCATCTGGCTCCGGACAAACAACTCACGAAAGAGCTTCTCAAACGCCAGGTTACCGGGATCGCTTACGAAACCATTACCGATCGGCGTGGCGGGTTACCGCTCCTGACGCCCATGTCTGAGGTCGCCGGCCGGATGGCCATTCAGGTTGGGGCCCACTATCTCGAGAAGATGAGTGGCGGCCGCGGCATTCTGCTAGGGGGTGTACCCGGTGTGCCCGCGGCCCGCGTTGTGATTATCGGTGGCGGTGTGGTTGGGACAAACGCGGCGAAGATTGCGGTAGGCATGGGCGCGCATGTAACCATGATCGACAACAACCTCGAGCGCTTGCGCGAACTTGACGACATATTCCTCTCAAAGATCTCAACGCTCGCTTCCAGCGCCTACATGATCCACGATGCCGTCTCCCAAGCCGATCTGATCGTCGGTGCCGTGTTGGTGCCCGGGGCCTCCGCGCCCAGGCTAGTCACCCGCAACATGCTCAAAGATGTTCCCAACGGCGCCGTCATAGTCGACGTGGCGGTGGATCAGGGCGGCTGCATCGAAACAACGCATCCCACAACGCACTCCGATCCAACTTACTACGTCGAAGGCGTGTTGCATTATTGCGTGGCAAACATGCCAGGCGCAGTGCCTCGCACCTCCACCTTCGCGCTCACCAATGCAACTCTTCCTTATGCGCTGCGACTCGCCAACAGAGGATTCCTCGAGGCAATTGCCGGCGACGTGGGATTGAAGGAGGGAGTGAACACTTATGCGGGTCACTGTACCTATGAAGCCGTGGCTACTTCGCAAGGTTTGAAGTACACCCAGCTCGACGAATTGATCGGGACGACCAGCGCGAAGACGGCCTGAATTCAAGCCCAGGAAGTTTGCAGGTTGTGAAGGGGCGCAAAGCGGAGCGCGCCTCGATCGAATTCGCAGCCACCCTCGAATTCAATCGGTTACCCCAACAGAGCAAACGCGGCGGTCAGAATTTACTGACCGCCGCGTTCATTTCAGCGGGTGTAGGATTCTGCCTCAACGAGCGCCGGAGGCCAGAAGGTAGCCCGGGGTAAGCGGCTTTGCGCGCAGCCCCTGGATTAAGTCCTAAAAAGACAATCGCGCCCTGAAAGGGCCCTCAAGTATCACCAAGCGTGGGGCTCGTCATATTCAACCAAGCTACGGTTTCAACATCTCAAGCGATTCAAGTCTGCGAGGATCTTTGCGCCCTTCCAGGGCGGGTCATGTCTGGATCATCCAGGGCCAAGCAAAGCGCTTGCCCCTGGCTACCTCTGCCGCGCATCCGGCGTTCGTTGAGTCGTTCCAATTAGATCACTTCTGAGGATTAAATCACTTCTGAGGACTGAGCATCCGGTCGCTAGCTGTCGCACTCTCCTACTTCCTCGCCAGCAGCAGCTCGGCCACGCACTCCGTGAGGTCCTCCGCGGACACTGGCTTTGAAAACAACGCGTCAGCGAATGCTTCTTCCTGGCTGCCTTCCTTTCGTTCCATTCCGCTGAGCAAGATGATCGGAATGTGAGAAAGATGCGGGCTGTTGCGGAGAAATCGGCACAGCTCGTAACCGCTGAGATTAGGCATCATGGCATCCGTTATCACGATGTCTACGGATGAGGTGAGGGCTAACTTCATAGCCTCGAGTCCATCAGCCGCCGGGAGCACTTCGTAACCTGCGCGCTGCAAAGTGATTTCAACATAGCGCCTCAGAGCATTGTCGTCTTCGACCAGCAAGACCCGGGCACGGTCATGCACTTCACCTTGCTTCGCGGCATCAAGCGACTCCGCTGGCGCAATCTCGCTCTCGTTAAATCCTGCGATCTCTTTCAGGGTTGCCATCTAAAGAAGTACTGCGGAAGTCAGGTGAGAGGGGCTTGGAGAAGGTCAGCCCGAAAACGGGCCGTAGCAGCAGAGTAAGTCGGACCAGACGGCGTTGTCAACGTTTCCCACTGCTCGGAACTGGTTCAATAATTGTAGGGGTGTCCCTCCGTGGGCACCCCATCGTGGGATCTAGCTGTAACGTCCGACAATCATCCACGATGGGTGCCCACGGAGAGACACCCCTACAATCTCTTACTACGATGCTTCCCGTTTTAGTCAATAAACTGTCGCTGCCAGAGTTCAAGGTTGAGCAACTGGAAGACCTGGAGGTTGTAGTCTTCGCGCCCTGAGAGATTTGCATTCACAATTCGCTTCACTTCGGCAGGTCGAAAGAGTCCGCGGTGTTTTACAATCTCCTCAGACAGCAGGTCTCCAACTAACGGACGAAGCGGGCCGCGCAGCCAGGAGCGGATCGGTGCTCCAAAACCGGCCTTCTTCCGCCACACAACTTCCCTGGGTAGCAGCTTTTCAAGAGCGCGCTTCAGAACATATTTTCGTTTGAAGCCATGGAGCTTCAAGCCGGGCGGCATGCGGGCGGCGAGTGCGATCATTTCCCGATTCAGGAAGGGCACCCGGACTTCAAGATTGGCGGCCATGGAAGTCTTGTCGGTGGTCATCAGATTCAAGCAAGGCAGAAACGTTTTTAGATCGACGTAGAGCAGGCGGTTTAGCGGGGCCGCGTTTTGCACGCGAGCGAAGTAGCGACGATGCGCGGCATAAACGTCCAGCTCGACGGTGGCTGCTCGCAGATCATTTGTGTAGATCCGACGCTTCTCCGGATCTGTGAAATAAGTGCCATAACCCAGATAACGGTCCTCGAAATCCAGGCCGGCACTGCGGGCAAATTTCTTTGCGTTGCGCAGTGGTGCGGTAAGCCTTCCCGGCAAGCCTCCCGGAAGCGCGCGCTCGATAGTCTTCATCAATGGCCGCCGCAAAAGTTGAGGCACCGGATCAAATACCCCCGCAATCTTCATGGCGAGCTGGCGCGGATAGCCTGCAAAGACTTCATCACCTCCCATTCCTGATAGCATGACAGTCAAATTCTCTCGGGCAGCCTGGGAAACCAGGTAGCTGGGAATGGCCATGTCTATGGCCGGTTCATCCATGTGATAGACGAGTTTCGGAAGCAGCTCCGCGACTGCGGGCTTAAGCATGATCTCATGATAGTCGGTGTCCAGATGCTGGTTAACCTGGCGCGCCCACCTGACATCATCCGGGATAATGTCGTAGCGCAGGTCCTCGCTTTCAATGCCGACGGTGTAAGTTGCGACGCGACGCCCGTTGCTGTGATTTTTCATCATGGCTACGATCGAGGAGGAGTCGACCCCGCCGGATAGAAATGATCCGAGTGGTACGTCAGCCACCATTTCCATGTGCACAACCCGATCGAGCGTTTCCAGTACGCGTTCCTGCCACCAGGTTTCGCTGCGTCCTTCTTCAATCTCATCAAATGAAACATCCCACCACTCGTTCACCGCGATTTCATCGTCGCGAAAGGTGAGCGTGTGGGCTGAGGGAAGAGTCTTGATTCCCCTGAATAATGTGTTGGGATCGGGGACCCAGAGAAAGGTCAGAAACTGGTGCAACCCTTCGATTGCCAGATCGCGCTCAACGAGTCCGGTCGCCAGGATTGCTTTGATTTCCGAAGCAAAGATAAAGGAACTTCCCCTGCCATTCTTTGAGGGCAGATGGGTGTAGTAAAGCGGTTTAATGCCAACGTGGTCGCGCGCTAAGGTCAGCGTCCGCTCTTGATTGTCCCAGACGGCGAAAGCGAACATGCCGTTCAAGTGAGGTAAGCAGCCTGATCCCCATTCAGCAAACGCTGCCAGTAAGACTTCGGTGTCAGTGTCGGTAACGAAGTGGTGATCTCTAGATCTCAGCTCTTCACGCAGTTCGCGGTAGTTGTAGATCTCGCCGTTAAATGTGATGACGTAGCGACCATCGGGGGATAGCATCGGCTGGTGACCGGCGCTGGAGGTGTCAATGATAGCTAAACGACGGTGGCCTAAACACACCCGCCGTCCCGATTCGTCTATTGCTTCAGAAGCCCAGATGCCCTCATCGTCGCGGCCGCGATGCTCGATGGTTCGCAACATCGAGGAGATGTACTTCTCTGAATCGTGCGTAACTAGCCCGGCAATGCCGCACATAACGAAATCCGTGATTCCGGAAGTTTAGAGTTCAAGCTTTAGCTTGCGGCGTCCACTGCAGCCTGAAGGTTGACCCTCAATTTGGACGCTCGTTTGTCACTTGCTAATTCAGCTTTACCCGATTCCCGTTGCGCAACGAATCAAGAACACGAAACGTTGCCCGGGTGGTGGCTGCCAACTCTTCCAACGCAATCGGGGCTGGACCGTCTTCAAGGACCATCCGGCACACTGCTTGTGCTTCCCGGGCTTGTCCCTTGTCCTGTTTGGGCAATTTCAGTTTTTCTTCCCGGCCATTGCGATAGAGAAGCGCATTACGAAAATTGTCGAGCACAAACACTTTGCCTTCACCAAAAATCTCCACGCGTTCCTTGGGCATCGTCTTATCGCCTTCCGCCAGATAAGCGATGCACCCGTTTGAGCCGTCAGCGAATCGCACGGTGATTAAGACCGAGTCGTCGTTAACGATTTCCTGGTTCCCGCTGGCAATCGTTTCAGCAAACACCGACACCGGGGGCGCTTCAGTCCAGTACTGAAGCAGATCGATAAAGTGGCACACTTCACCCACTATGCGGCCGCCTCCTTCGCGCGGATCCTGCGTCCAATGACCTTTGGGCACGCGCCCCGCATTAACCCGATAGACAAACGACAGCGGCGCGCTTCTCCCCGCAAAGAAGTCTTTCGCCTTAACGGCGAGTGGGGAAAATCTCCGATTGAACCCAACGATCAAGCGACCGTTAGCATTTGCCGCAACCTCCTGCAGTCTATCCAAATCTTCATCGCACAAAGCGAGTGGCTTTTCCACAAAGACGTGATGCCCACGTTTCAGGCCTCGACGTGCCAACTCGGCGTGCAAGTCATGGCGCGTACCAATCACCAGCAGATTTATTTTCGGGTCGTTAATCACCGCCTCGGCGTCAGACACTGCCCGCGCGAAACCGAACTTGTTACCCACGTCGTGAGCAGATACTCCGGAAGCCGTGGCGATTGAATGAAATTCCGCCCCCGCACTCTGGAACTGAGGGAGCAGCATGGCCCGAAGGTAATCCCCGGCGCCGATCACGCCGATGCGAACATGTTTCTCCAGCTTTCGAGAGGAGACCGAGTGCGCACTCAACGCGATTTCTCGCCCTGGTTCGCTTTCGGGATCGTACTCGAGTAAAACTCCCAAGTGCGGCTCATGCAAACTTCCGGCGACTACTTCGTAGGCACGCTCGGCCTCTGCCACTGGGAGGCGGTGGGTGACGAGCCGATCGACATTGACGCGGCCTTCAGAGATCAGTTGCAGGAAAGCTTCGATATTGCGCTGCTCAGTCCAACGCACGTAGCCAAAAGGATAATCGTGTCCACGCTCTTCGTATTCCGGGTCGTAGCGACCTGGACCGTAGGACATCGAAATCTTGAGCGCGAGTTCACGGTTGTAAAACGTCTGTCGCGGAATCTGCAGACCAGTCGAGCCAACCACTACAACGCGACCCTTCACTCGCGAGATTTCCCCCGCCAGTTCGACCGGCTGGTTTGAGTCGCTGGCAGCCGTTATCAGCACTGCATCTGCACCGCGTCCGAAGGTCCAGCTATTCACCGCCTCCGCGGCGTCATCGTCTGAAAGGCAACCCGCTTCGGCTCCCAGCTGGCGCGCCAGGTTGATCCGGTCAGGATCGAGGTCGACTCCAAAAACACGACAGCCGTTCGCCTTCAGAAGTTGCAGAGTCAACTGACCAACCAAACCCAGCCCGATGACCACGAACGATTCACCCAGTGTCGGCTCCGCCAATCGCACGCCCTGCAACGCGGTCGCGCCCAGCGTTCCGAAGGCGCCGGCTTCGAAATCGACGTTTTCTGGAAGTCGGACACAGAGGTTTTTAGGAACTGAGATGGCTTCGGCGTGAGAAGCAAAGCCCAATCCTGCGCATGCAACTCGATCGTCGACGCGAAACTCCGTCACGTCATCACCAACTCCGACTACGATCCCTGACGCGCTGTAGCCCAGGGCTTGCGAAGCAGCCAGCTTGTCGCGCACCGCGCCAAAAGTCTGCAACAATCCTTCGGTCCTGGCTTTATCCACCACTGATCTCACCAGATCAGGTCGGTCGCGCGCTTTCTGCAGCAGGCTCTTGCGCGCTTGCTCAACCGCTGCTCGCTCGGTTCCGGAACTTATTAGCGAGGCCACCGTTCGCACGAGCACTCGCCCGCGCTGCTGAGCGGGGACGGGGACGTCAACAACTGCTACCCTTCCGGTCTTTCGATTTTGCAGGACTTGCTTCATGTTTAAACGAAAACGCTTTTCGTGCGATTTTCGTGTGACTTAGTGGATCGAATCTGTCGTTACCGTACGATCCACGAACTCACACGAAGAATCACGAACATGCGACGAGTTACGCTGAAAGCGTAATCCCTCAAGTTAATGTTCGGCAAACATCTGGGAATTTTCAGAAACTCTCCGCTCCCGTCTTTCTAACGAGCCAGCTTTTCCTCGATCAATTTACTGACCCACTCGGCGCGGGCATCCCACGTTCCATGCGCGACTGATGCTTGTCGTCTTCGTACTGCTTCGGGATTTCTCTCATCAAGCGCTTCCGCCACCAGCCTGAAAAACTCATCATGACCGCGAGCGATCCGGAGCACGTCGCGCATTGACTCATACTCCGGCAATGCTGAGATCACCACGGGCTTCCCGGTGGCCAGATACTCGCGTACCTTGATCGCCGAACCGTAACTCGTAAACGGCTGCTCAGTCTCCCACGGTAACACGCAGACGTCGAACCCCGCGGCATACCTGGGCAGGTCATCATACCTAACCGCAGGCAGAAAATGCGTGTTCGGCAGCTTCTCTATATCCAGACCGCGCGCTCGATTGCCAATGAAGATCCACTGCCAGGAGGGGCGTTCGCGAGCAGCTCTGGTGATCAGCTCCTGATCGACGAGCCACGGTTCGATCGCTCCAAAGTAACCCAGACGTGGCCGGGGAACATTAGCAATTTCCGGTGCAACTGCAAGCACGCCGCTGCCAACCCTCGACCAATGATCAAAGTCTACGGCCTGTTCCAGGAGATGCGAGCGCTCAAGCCCACGTGTCGCTTCTGAAAGCAGCTTCCGACCTGAATAAAAAATGATATCAGCTTTATCGATGGCGCATTCGTGCAGTTGTCGAATCAAGGCCGGGTCGGTCGCATGGTCCATTGTGTTGGCATCGTACTTGTCGGAAACGTGATAGATGACAAGGGACTCACCAAAACGTCCAATCATTTCCACGGCAGTGGGAATTGCGATCCAGAGGATGGGTTTTTTCAGCCCTCGGCTGCGGGCGAGAGCGCCAATCTGTGCACCAATCAAATGACGATTCACCGTCCGGGCGCCGGCGCTACCAAAGAATGGAAGAGCGGCCGGCGAAACGACGGTGATGCCTTCGGGTGTGGTCCGGGCAAGCTTTGCATAACTGCGCAATTTCCTGGTGATGCGGGGAAGCAGATCTTTGTTGGTGATAGAGGTGAGGCCCATCGAGATGGAGTTTACAAAAATCACCTTGTTGCCTGCCCGCGCAAAGCGCCGCATCAAGTGGTTCTTCGAATGCGGATGGTGATACCACCAGTCTTCGCCACCAAAGCAGATGATCGAGTGTCCCTGAATCACTTTATGTTTGTATAATGCCGCCCGACAAGATGCCAAACCACCGTAATCCTGAATCCCACTCCCAGGTTACCCTGCTCAAAGAAACAAACTCCTCCGGGCACTCTGCGGCAGCTCAACGAAACGCTGGCCACCAACGAATCATCATTGCCATTCTCGTCTTCCTCTCGGCCTTCGGCGTCCGACTCTTAGTATGGCAAAACAAAGCGGACTGAGGTCCCGCAAGTACAAACTCGGGTCGCCGAAAACTACAAACATCTCGCCCGATTACTACAACAGAACGGCCTCACCTCACTCTGCGACGCCTCATCGACAACGAGCAATCCAGACCTGCTGGGCCATCCACCCGGTTACTCCATCCTGCTGGCGCTCATCTACCAGGTCGCGGGTGAGACGGACGTCGCGACTCAATTATTCCAGATCATCTGCGATTCGTTGGCGGCGGTAATGATCCTTCTGATTGCCATGGAGTTGCTGCCCTTCGGTGTAGGGCCGCCACCCCAAGCGGGCTTCCCGAATTGGAGCCCCGGCATAATAGCCGGGTTAATGGCCGCCTTTGCGCCCCAATTTAGCTGGAATTCTATTTTGCTATTGCCGGATACATTGGCCGCGCTGCCAATCCTGGTCGCGATCTACCTTATCACTCGCGCCCGGCAACGGCCTCGGTGGTCCACCTTTCTGGCAGCCGGCGCTTTGATTGGACTTTCCTCTTGGTTCCGAGCAAACGCTTTACTACTTGCACCGTCTTTAGCGCTCCTGATGCCCATAGTTCTTCCACGTAGCCTGCGACTCAGAGTGGGCCTGCCACTCATTGCCGGGGCTTGCCTGACGATTGCTCCACTGACAATTCGCAACGCAGTGGTCTTTGGTCACTTCATACCGGTGTCGCTCGGGGCCGGACAAACGCTACTTGAAGGTATCGCGGATTATGATGAGACGAGAAGTTTAGGACTGGCTGACACAGATATGGGTCTCATCAAGCAGGAAGCCGAAACTCACAAGCGCCCCGATTATGCGCTCACCCTGTTTGGGCCCGATGCCATTCAACGCGACAAGGAGCGGCTCGCGCGCGGCTTTGCGATTATCCGCGCTCATCCAATCTGGTTCTTTACGGTAATGATTCGGCGGGCGGGATCAATGTGGCGGCTTGAGAGAGTGCCGCTCATCTCAGGTACAAACGCTACGGGAGCCGGCACAACTCTGGCAGCCTTAGTCGTCGGCGGCATTCAAAGACTTTTTATCACCGCGATAATTCTGCCCCTCGTTGTCGCCGGATTGATTCTGCTGGCCTTGAGAAAACAGGTTAGTGCGCTTGCTATCCTAATGGCGGTGCCCGTCTACTATTTTTGCGTTCAATCAGTCTTACACACCGAGTACCGTTACGTTCTGACCATTCATTATTTTCTTTTCGTAATCGCTGCGGTGGCAATCCATTGGTCTCTAAGGTTGATGCAACAGAGGTTTGGAGTGTCAAAGCGAGCGACAGCAATTCGGATTTAGAGCCCGCGAAGCATGGCGAAAGCCTTTAGCCTGGGGCGTGAGCCCCAGGTCAATCAGACATCAATACTGCAGCCCGCGAAGCGGGCGCCAGAGGCCACGTCAAAATGGATAGGATCGAGAGACTGAACCAAGAATAAGTTCTGAGTTCGGTCCATCTTAGACTTGAAGCACTGTCGCCCACTTCGCGGGCTTTGAATCTATCTTGAGCTATCCTGGGGCTCGCGCCCCAGGCTTTATGCTTTCGCCACGCTCGCGGGCTCTAAATCCAACTTGTTTGCCAGTTTCTGCAAATTCTCTTCGGCCTCTCTTTGGTATATTGCCGCCCACGCCCCGGCATCTTCCGACGGTGGGGTGAATAACGCTTTCTTTAACTGGCGAGTCAATTCTTCTTCGTCGCCGAAGTCG
>JBGTLM010000069.1:0-3950 GCA_041744135.1 Pyrinomonadaceae bacterium | reverse complement strand
TCATGGGGGCGAAAACTCAGAAATCGTACGCACCATCAACGCGCTGGCACAGAACCTGGGCATGGAAGTGGTTGCCGAAGGCGTTGAAACGGTGGAACAGTTAGAGCAACTGAAATCAATGAATTGTACTCTGGGTCAGGGCTATCTATTCTCCCGCCCTTTGGACGCAAACGCAGCATATGCTTTCATTCAAGATCATCCGACCTACCTTCCCTCCGCTGTAATTAGCGATGGCTTTATCCAGTCGCGTCTCGACCTGCTTAACTGACAGCGAGCCGCAGCGTGCAGTTTAGTTGACTTCGCTGCCCGATCCAATCGTTCGGCTAAATCATCCGAATTGACCTGAAATCAATTAATGTCGCTTTTAGATCTTAGATCTGAAATTTGAGATCTGAGATTTGAGTGTTTTGCATTTCAGGTACTTGTAACTATAATTTAATTGCTCTGCATAATTTATTATTCAATTCGCCCGATCCAGGATCACTGGCCTCAATGCCAAAACCCAGCGGCGAAGGAGTGCGTGCTTGGCGACTCATTTGAGCAGGACTTTCGTCCTGCGCAAGCTGCATCAGTTGTCAGGAATAGTTCCGCTCGGGGTCTTCGTGCTGGAACACTTTTATACAAATTCGAAAGCCCTTGACGGCCCGGCCTCCTTCAACAAGGCCGTCGACGACTTGCAGTCAATCCCTTATATCCTCTTCGTCGAGATCGGCGGAATCTTTATTCCCCTTATCTATCACGCCGTCTATGGTCTGGTGATCACCATGGAGGCACGACCCAATAACTTAAACTATCCTTATCCGCGTAATTGGTTTTACTTAATCCAGCGCATTACGGGCGTGGTTCTTTTCTTCTTTATCGCTTTCCATGTACTGAACTTCCGCTTCGGCATGATTCCAGGATTGAACACGATTTCCGTGGCCCACCGGCCGGATCTGGCCTTCGACATTGTTTCCCGAGAATTTCGCATGGCGCCCATCTTCCTGATCTACATGGTTGGCATCACGGCAACCGTTTGGCACTTTGCCAACGGCATCTGGTTGTTCATGGTCGATTGGGGCATAACGATCGGCGAACGTGCCCAACGTCTGACCGGCTACGCTTGTATAGCTTTTGGCATCGTCCTCCTGCTGGTGGGTATCAACGCGGCGGTCGCTTTCATCCGGCCGGGCGGATTATTGGGAGGTCTTTTCTAAAGGATGACAAGCAACGGAGTCAGGATAGCAATCGTCGGCGGCGGACTTGCCGGTCTCGCCGCGACGATGAAGATTGCGGAAGCGGGCCACTCGGTCGATCTCTTCTCAGTCGTTCCGGTGAAGCGTTCCCACTCGGTTTGCGCTCAAGGTGGCATCAACGGCGCTGTCAACACGAAGGGCGAAGGCGACTCGACGTGGGAACACTTCGACGACACGGTCTATGGCGGCGACTTCCTCGCGAATCAACCTCCTGCCAAAGCCATGTGCGAGATGGCGCCCTCGATCATTTACCTCTTCGATCGTATGGGTGTTCCCTTCTCCCGAACTCAGGAAGGATTGCTCGACTTCCGTCGCTTCGGTGGCACGAAGCATCACCGCACTGCCTTTGCCGGCGCTTCCACCGGCCAGCAGTTACTCTACGCCCTGGACGAGCAGGTACGCCGATTCGAGGTGGCCGGTAAAGTCAAGAAGTATGAACATTGGGAAATGCTATCCCTGGTCCTGGATGACGCCCAGGTGTGCCGCGGACTCATCGCTATGGATTTGCAGACCCTCGAATTGAAAGCGTTCCCCGCAGATGCCGTAATCGTGGCCACCGGAGGGCCGGGTCTGATATTCGGCAAGTCGACCAACTCGATGGTCTGTACCGGCAGTGCAGTTTCAGCTTGTTATCAACAGGGCGCGCAATATGCTAACGGCGAGTTCATCCAGGTTCACCCAACTTCGATCCCTGGCGAAGACAAGCTGCGTTTGATGTCGGAATCTGCGCGCGGGGAGGGTGGCCGCGTTTGGGTTCCGCGGCAGCCCGGAGATACCAGATCACCCTCGTCGATTCCGGAAAAGGAGCGGTGGTACTTCCTCGAAGAGAAATATCCGGCTTACGGCAATCTGGTTCCGCGCGACATTGCCACCCGCGAGATTTTTCAGGTGTGCATAGAAGGAAAAGGCGTCGGCGGCGACAATCAGGTCTATCTCGATCTGACACACATTCCCGCGGAGACACTCGACCGCAAGCTCGGCGCGATTCTGGAAATCTACGAAATGTTCGTAGGCGATGATCCGCGCCATGTGCCGATGCGGATCTTCCCTGGTGTGCACTATTCGATGGGCGGGCTCTGGGTAGACTTTAATCAGCGCACCAACATTCCCGGTCTGCTCGCCGCTGGTGAGTGTGACTATTCAATTCACGGCGCTAATCGCTTGGGCGCGAATTCTCTCGTGAGCTGTGTCTTTGGCGGCTTTGTGGCGGCGCCGGCGGCAATCGAGTTCGCAAAGAACATTGAGCGCAACGGCGCGGATAGTTCCCGCATTTACGAACAGGAATTGATGCGGCAACGAGAAATCAATGATGCCTTGATTAAGCAGAGTGGGAACGAGAATCAGTATGTGCTTCATCAGGAGATGGGCAAGTGGATGACTGACAACGTCACGGTTGTCCGTTACAACGATAAGCTAAAGGCGACGGATAACAAGTTGCTGGAGCTGATGGATCGTTACCAGCGCATCTCGATTAACGATTCAAACCTCTGGGCTACCATGGCCCTGCCCCACGCGAGGCATCTGGACAACATGCTCGAGCTGGCCCGCGTGATCACGCTCGGTGCGTTGAATCGTAACGAATCGCGCGGCGCACACTTCAAACCGGATTTTCCCGATCGCGATGACGAGAACTTTATGAAGACGACGATCGCGGAGTATTCAGGTGAAGGGCCGGTAATCTCCTATGAGGCCGTCGATGTTTCGCTAATTGCGCCTCGCAAACGCGATTATAGCAAAGGCAAACAGGAGGGCGCGGCGGCGGCAAGCGGCGGCAGTCGTTCCGCAATAACGCATAAACAGGGAGCGCCCCAGGTGCCCCAACCGGGCTCTGAGCTTAAGCCTGAAAATCTCAGCGCGCCTCTTATTTGGGGACAGGAGAAAGAAGCTGTCGCTGATCCCTCATCCGAGATAACAACCAGGCGCGAGCAAGGCAAATCAATCGAAGAAGCGGGAGGCAAATCAAACTAACAAGATGAGCGCAACCCATTCTTCAGCCCGTCCTTCTCCCGTAACGCGACCCGCGAAGCCGTCGCCAAAATCCGTGGAAATTCATATCAGACGACGGGCTAATCCTGACTCGCCTCAATATTGGGAAAGATTTGACATTCCTTATCGCCCGAATCTCAACATCATCTCCTGCCTGATGGAGATTCAGAAGAACCCGGTAACCAGCGACGGCCGGCCCACCACACCGCCTGTCTGGAGCATGAATTGTCTGGAGCAAGTGTGCGGCATCTGCACGATGGTCATCAACGGAAAAGTGCGGCAATCGTGCTCGGCTCTAGTCGACAACCTCGATCAGCCTATCAAACTGGAACCGATGTCCAAGTTTCCGAACGTTCGGGATCTCGTTGTGGACCGCTCGCAGATGTTTGATCACCTAAAGCGGATTCACGCCTGGATCGAACTCGATGGTACTCACGATCTCGGTCCTGGACCACGAATGGATCAAGACGACGTGCAGGAACGCTACGCTTACTCACGCTGCATGACGTGTGGCTGCTGTCTCGAAGCCTGTCCACAGTATGACGGCGATAACTACATTGGGCCACAGGCGATCGCTCAAGTTCGTCTTTTTAACATGCACCCCACGGGCAAGATGACGCGGGATGAGCGCCTCGAAGCGCTACTGCAGGAAGACGGCATCACAAACTGCGGCAATGCACAAAACTGCGTGCAAGCCTGTCCCATGAATATCCCGCTCACCAGGGCTAT
>JBGTLM010000068.1:0-38816 GCA_041744135.1 Pyrinomonadaceae bacterium | reverse complement strand
AAGATGCCGGTCCCGATCCTTACATCTTATTGTTAGGTGCGCTCGGCAGTTGTATTTCGATGACCACAATGCTTTATGCGCGACGAAAAGGTTGGCCGCTCGACCGGGTGAGTGTGCGCCTACGCCAGCAAAGAACCCACGCTAAAGACTGTGTGCAGTGTGAACACTCTCAGGATGGCTACGTCCATCGCATCGAGCGCGCAGTCTCTTTCGAGGGTAATTTGAGTGATGAGCAACGGGCACGTTTGCAAGAGATTTCGCACAAGTGCCCGGTCCACAAGACCCTGACTTCAGAAATTGTGATCGTTGACGTCAGAGAAGGTGCTATAGGTTAGGACAAAGACGAGCTGCGAAGGAACTTCTCCTTTGAGTGCTCTAAACATGCTGAGCGGATCTCTAAAAAGGCGAAATCAAGTGAAGATAACTAAAGACGGCCGGTTACTAGCCGACTATCTTAGGGATCACTAACGTGCTTCGAGACCTGCGCGGTACCGGACTTCGAGAGCCGGGCATCGCTGAGGCGCTTGTGACCGCAGTGTTCTTTACGCCTGAGGTTGCGCTGATTTGGAGTAGCAAGGTCCAACCAGAAATTGCCGTCACAGAAACACTCACCATAATGAAGCATCAGGGCTTCCAATTTTGGAATTGGAAGCCCTGAAAATGGTCGGGACGCCGAGATTCGAACTCGGGACCTCACGCACCCCAAGCGTGCGCGCTACCAGGCTGCGCCACGTCCCGTAAAGAGATTAAAGTATGTCTGGAAAAGAATTGTCAAATGCAGTAACGCGGCTGGTAGTGACTGAGTTTGAACTTGAGAGGCTAAGCCCTGGATGGAGCGACTCAACTACCGAACCGAGGAGCGGTAGCGACCGGGTCCTGCTTGCATTTCGACTCAATTGGGAAAGCAGCCGAACGATTCTTACATCTTTTGATTTCAACTGGGCGCGGTTCTAGTTCAAAGTCAAAGCTTAGCTATCCATCGAGATCCGGTCGCTACCGCTCCTCGGTTCTATGATTGACGTGGCAAGCACGCCGAATACTCTCAAACTGACCCACTAACAACTAGCGTTATTTCTTGGCAGGCAAGGAGGCCTGATTTTCTTTCTCGAGCATCAAGAGTAGTTCCTTCAGCTCAGCGGCAAGCCGTCGCAGGGCGTTGCGATCCTCCGCAGTCTTTATTCCATCACTCGAACCAAGGCGAGCGTTTGAAACTTTTGAGAGTCTTTGCCCCCCCGACTTTTCGTTGGCTAAAGGGGTCGACGCGTATCCCTCGCCTTCACCCGCTGTGGTTTTGATTTTGCCACCGCGCAGATCATTGGTGAGTCTTTTCTTCGCTCCGGCTATCGTGTACTGGTCCTCATAGAGCAGTTCCTTAATTCTCAGTGCCATCTCCACATCACGCTTCCGATAAACTCTTTGCCCGGCGCGATTCTTTTGTGGGGCGAGCATAGGGAACTCCGATTCCCAATAGCGCAACACATGCGCTTGAACACCGGCGAGCTCACAAACTTCACCAATCTTAAAGAAGAGTTTCTCAGGTATGGCGACGGCCGGATGACTCATAATTAAAACGCGGATTGGTCTTCGAATTCTTCCCCTGCTCAGCAGCGAGCGCTCATGCACCTTTACCGCGCTTATTGCCTGGCTGGTGTGGCGGTCACCGGGTTGCGTTGGTTGTATTCGGTAATGAAAGCCCGTGTCAGGTCCACACTGTCGTTGATAATGAACATCACTTCGCCCAGCTTACTTACATCGAAGATCACATTAACTCCGCGCTGTCGGGCAAACGCCTGAAGCGCAGGACTGATCTCTTTGTAGACCGGTTCAGTCGCTTCGCGCAGCCGTTTCTGGTAAGCGGTCTGAGCGTCTTGTGTTTTTCGCTCAATGTCCTTTTTTAATGCCTCAGCCTGCTCGACCTTCGCAGCCCGCGCTCTTTGATCTTCCAGGGTTCTTGTCGCCTCAATGTCTTTGCCTAGCTGCTCATACTGAGCTCGCAGTTTCTGAAGCTCATCGCTACGCGGCTTGAATTCGCGGTTCACTACTTCGAAGGCGCTTACGAGCCGGGTAATTCCCGTTTTCGGATCGGCGAAAGCCTCGGTATCAATGATGGCGATTTTGCCGTCTGCAACCACGCCTGTGTTTTGCGGCGCTGTCGGACTCGCAGCCGCGGGCCCCTGGGCGGAAGGCCCGGCTGGACGTCCGGTCGCCGGCGGTTGGGCGGCGGCGGCTACCGGCGCCAAAACGGCAAGCGCGGCGGCGAATGTGAAAAGGATGAGCTTCATATTTCTCTTCTTGACCGTGCGATTTGTTAAGAGACACGCCGCTTGCGGTTCGACCCTCGGTCGGATCGCAGCATGAGTTTTCTCTAATCGCTGGCTTCCAGGAGGTTAAAGAAAATTGCGGCGAGTTTAGGCCACCTGCTGGGACGAGGGCATGTTACAAGGGGCGCATTTCGCGTGTCAACACTTATATTTAGCCTTGTTCAGTTAAAACTAAGTCTTAAAGGTAACGGATAAGCTTTTTTCTCTGTGCCGAAATCTTCGACTGTCCTTGAAGTGACGATTTCAGTGGCCGAACCTCCAAATTAACCCATTTGTACCGCAGGTAGATAGTTGATAAGCGCCGCAGTCAAAAGACCGTGTCAAGACTCCGGAATCCCTCCACGGGGTGGTGGTGACTGCTCAGTTCGCTCCATAGCCGCCGACACTCGCCACCGAGCCACTGACCAACCTGAGCAAGTTTGCAGGTGGGGAAAGCGCTGCGGGCCTCGCTCGAGCGTGGCGTCATTCGCCAGCCACACAACGGTTAAATTCTATGCTGCGCAGTCCGGCGTCTTGAAGAAAACTAGAGTTGATTACGCTGAGCTGGAGCGGGGGCGCGCTGCGCTTTCCCCACCTTCCCAACCTGCAAGTTTGCTCAGCTTGAGGGTCCAGTTCAAGGTTGAGTGCTGATTATCTGACGTTCGGGCCTGTTACTCGTTCGCGATATGTACTGAGCATCAGGGTTATAAGAATTTTGACAACGCCTGACTGCAACCTCGCTAGACGGCATCTGGTCCGCAAGCTATAATCACGCGTCATTCCCGCACATAAAGCAGCCGTAAAGTGGAGGATCATTGCAAACAGTGACCACGTCGCCTACCGCCTTCCGTCTCGCCACGCGACTCGATGAAATTGGCTTTTCCGATATCGTAAATATCCGCAATCGCATAATGAAACTTCGCGCATCCGGCGCGACGGTTTATCAATTTGAGGGAGGAGAGCCTTACATGAACACTCCCAATTTCATAAAATCAGCCATGGTGCACGCCCTTGAAGAGAACCTCACTCGCTACGCTCCGTCCTCAGGGATTCCGGAGCTCCGCGTTGCCATAGCGGAAAAACTGCGTGACAAAAATCATATCCCCGCGCGAGACACGGATGTCATAGTTCTAAACGGCGGCATGCAGGGATTGTTTAGTGCCTTTCAGTCAGTCATAAATCCGGGCGAAGAGGTTCTTGTCTTCTCACCTTTCTGGACGCCAATAAGGGACCTGATTTCTCACTGTCAGGGAAAGGCGGTTCTCGTGCCAACCGGAGTTGCTCGAGCGGAAGGCTTTGAGGAGACGCTTGAACGTTATGCGGGCGATCGCACCAGGGGCATCTACTACAACACCCCGCAGAATCCGACCGGCGTTGTCTTCACGGCGGAAGAAGCGAAAGCTGTAGCCCGTTTCGCTCAAGCTCGCGACCTGATCGTGTTTGCTGATGAGGCATATGAGGACCTCGTTTACGACGGTGAGCATTTTTCCATCGCCTCGATCGAGGGAATGTTTGAGCGGACAATCTCCTGCTTCACTTTCTCAAAGTCGTATGCTATGACCGGATGGCGTCTCGGCTACACCGTGGCTTGCGAGCCCTGGATGACCGGATTGCGCAAGACCACACTCTATTCATCCAACGGGGTTTCCACGCCAACACAATGGTCTGGTCTCGCCGCCTTCAATACCAAGTCGAACATTCTCGAAGAGCATCGCGCTGCGTATCGCCGGCGCCGTGATTTACTTTTAGCGGGCTTGAATGAGCTGGGATTAATCTGCGAAACGCCCGCTGGCGCTTTCTACGCCTTTCCCGATGTTAAGCGTATCAGCAACGACAGTCGCAAGGCTGCAGAATTCCTGCTCGACCGTGCCCAGGTAGCGACTGTCCCCGGCGTTGTCTTTGGCGAACACGGCGAGGGTCATCTGCGTTTTTCCTTTTCCACATCAATTGAAACGATCGAAGCAGGACTGGATTCACTTCGTCGCAACCTCTAGATGAATTTCGGATTTCGGATTCTTCAAACCACGAAATCAGTCGCGGATTTACGCAGATAAGCGCGGATCTGAGAAAGATCAAATGCAAATCAGGTTCGTAAGAAAAGCGGCGGCCAAGTGAATCATTTAAGGAGGGCTTTTTCAGATCCGTGTGATCCGCGTTAATCCGCGGCTAAATGATTTCTGAAGTTCGCGATTCGCAATCCGAAATCCGAAATTCTATGAACGAGTTTGATTTTATCGACCGTCTCCGAGTTCAGACGGAAGCCCGCGCTAAGCCGTCGGAAATGATGCGCGGAATTGGTGATGACGCCGCCGTGATCAAACAGCTAACGGGGCGCGACACGGTAGTTTCCGCGGATCTGCTCGTGGAAGATATCGACTTTCGTCGCGACGCTACGCAACCATGTTTGCTCGGACACAAAGCGCTCGCCGTTTCGCTTTCAGACATCGCGGCTATGGGAGCGCGACCCCGTTGGGCTCTCGTTTCGCTCGCCGTACCACCCGACACCTGGGCCTCTGATTTCGTCACTGAGTTGTATGAAGGACTTTTCAGTCTGGCTGACTGCTATGATGTGCGGCTGATTGGCGGCGACCTTTCAAGCGCTCCCGGGCAGATTGTTATCGATTCAATCGTAGTGGGCGAGTGCACTAGCGGGAACGCGGTTCTTCGGTCTGGAGCAAAGCCAGGTGATCATCTATTCGTGACCGGTTCGCTCGGCGGTTCGGCCGCGGGTCTCCGACTACTTGAGCGCGGCGCTCGCGTCGGCATCCACGAATTAGAAGATCCGGACGTTCGGCCCATACAGGAGCTTCTGATGCGGCATCTTCGCCCCGCGCCCCGCGTCGGCTGGGGTCTTGTCCTGGGCGACGAGCGACTTGCCTCGGGCATGATTGATATCAGTGATGGTCTGTCTTCCGATCTGCATCATCTCTGCCGTGAAAGCAGGGTCGGGGCCCTCATCGAGTCTGGAAAACTACCTATTGACTCCCGAGTTGCGGCTCTTTGCGGACGTCGGGCGCTGGATCCACTTATGTTGGCCCTGCATGGCGGTGAAGACTTTGAACTCCTCTTCGCGGTTTCTCCCGAGAATGTCCCGAGGCTGCCCAGCAAAGTTGACGGGATCGGCCTTACTAAGATTGGCGAGATCAAACCTGGGTCGGAAGGTATTCGCGTGTCGGAGGGCTCTCGTCTTTGGGATCTGAAACCTGAGGGTTGGAAACACTTCTAAGAATTTCGGATTTCGAATTTTGCAAACGACGAAATCAGCCGCGGTTTTACGCGGATAACACGGATCTGAGAAAGGCCATTGCAAACCAGATTCGGAAGAAAAGAGTGAGCAGATCATGTCGATAAGGAAAACAAGAAAGGATTCACTGACGCAAACTATTGGCCAAGTGAATCATTTTAAGGAAAGCTTTTTCAGATCCCTGTAATCCGCGTAAATCCGCGGCTAATCGATTTCTGAAATTCTTATGCTGAAGTTTCACAACACGCTTTCCGGAAAGATCGAAGAGTTTCAGCCCATTCGTCAGGGCGAAGTGCGCTTCTACTACTGCGGACCAACCGTTTGGGATTACGGACACGTCGGTAACTTCCGTTCGGCAGTAGCCGCCGACATCGTGCGCCGTTACCTGGAGTTTAAGGACTACAAAGTCACTCACGTGATGAACATCACAGATGTCGAAGACCGGATCATCGCTAAATCGCAGGCAGCCGGACTCAGCATTGACGACTACACCGCAAAATATATCGAAGCTCTATGGGAAGACGCTGACGCGCTCGGGTGTAAGAGGCCCGACATAGTCCCGCGCGCTACTCGTCACATTCCGGAGATGGTTGAGATTATCGAGAGATTGCTCGCCAACGATCACGCTTATAAGTCTGACGGATCGATCTACTACCGCATCAGCTCGTTTCCCGAATATGGCAAGCTTTCCAAGATCAACTTCGCGGGTAACATCGTCGGTGGCAGCGAGCGCGTTGACACAGACAAGTACGAGAAAGAGGACGCGCGCGATTTCGCCTTGTGGAAAGAGCCCGCTAACGAAACGGAGCCCAGCTGGGATGCCGCTATCGGACGCGGGCGACCCGGATGGCATGTCGAGTGCTCGGCGATGTCGATGAAATATTTGGGTGAAACCTTCGACATCCACGCGGGCGGCATCGATCTGGTTTTTCCTCATCACGAAAACGAGATTGCGCAGAGTGAAGGAGCCACCGGGAAGCAGTTCGTCAACTACTGGCTTCACTTCGAGCATCTCAAGGTCGAGGGTGAGACGATGTCCAAGTCCAAGGGCAACTACTACACGCTTCGGGATCTGGCTGCAAAGGGACATTCTCCTCGCGGCATTCGCTATTTTCTCTTGAGTGTACCCTATAGCAAGCAGCTCAACCTTACATTCGACGCGTTGCGAGGTGCGGAGAAGGCGGTCGAAAGTCTTCGCGATTTTCATGCGCGGCTGGGCGAGGCGCGCACTGCACCGGGAATAAACGCCAGCCTTCACGAAGCTACCGAGCGCGCCTTGCAAGAGTTTGAGGAGGGTATGGACGACAACCTCAACACGTCCGTAGCACTGGCCGCGATTCACAATCTTACGCGCGAGGTGAACACTGCCCTGACCCGCAAAAAGTTGGGCGAAGACAACAAGAGCGAGCTGCTCGACCTCTTCAGTCGCTTCGACCTGGTCCTGAACATCTTTGGAAAAGATCCGGCGGAAATGCTCGACAACGAGATTCAGTCGTTGATAGACGAACGTCAGGAGGCCCGCCGCCGGCGCGACTTCGGCCGCGCAGATAATCTTCGCGATGAATTGGTCCAACGCGGCATCATTCTCGAAGACACCAAGGACGGCGTGCGCTGGAAGCGACGGTAGCTGAGCTGGATTTCATTTTCCATATATCATTTTCCATTCCGTGCGTGAGATCCAAATTTACAGAACCGAGAGCGGTAGCCACATCGACTGGCCGATCATTCTATCGTCGCTAACGAGCCGAAGTGTTTGGAGCGCTTAGAACCGGCCTTAAGAGACCGGGCTAAATTTAATGTTCGCTACGCGACCGAACGGCAGCAAAGAGGATCCGCCAGAGAGGTTTAGTTTATTGAAAGGTATTTCCTAATGATCAATAGTCACTGGCGAATTTCGCAGGATCCCGAAACTACTCGAAAGACCAACGCCTGAAAGCAGCAAACCTAGAGAAGTTTGTGGCTCCTTCAATGCTTAAGAAACGTAGCGATGAGCTAACCGCGACGGAATCCGAACCCGCCGCCAAGCTAGGCATACAGAGTGATGAGACGCGATTGGTTGCGAAGATGCTCGCGATCAAAGCATTGGTTTTCCTTTATGGAGGCCAGAGTTATCAGGCACTGGCTGATCAGCGCATCGATGGAGTATATGGATGGCTGGAACTTTGGAATCGTTGGGACGCGCTTAACTATCAAAAACTTGCTGTCCAGGGCTACAGTGCGGTAGGCGATATGAGACCCACCATGGTCTTCTACCCGCTATACCCCTGGACCATCCGGGTCGTGGCGGTAGTCCTAAATGACTATCTCGTTAGTGCCTTCTTCGTCTCGACGCTGGCCTCTATTGCTGCCGGAATCCTACTCTATCGCTTAGTTCAGCTCGATTTTAGCCGAGCAACTGCAAGCCTTGCAGTCTGGTTTCTGTTCATCTTTCCCACCAGCTATTTTCTGCACATCGGATACACCGAGAGTTTATTTCTTATGCTGGCTCTAGGTTGTGTGCTCGCTGCCCGAACCGGGCGTTGGCTGCCGGCCGGTCTCCTGGGGGCGCTCGCGTGCCTCACGCGAGCCACGGGTCTGGTTCTGATACCCGCGTTGCTGATTGAGGCTGGACACCAGTATTGGACCACTCGGCTTGTGAATTGGCAGTGGTTGTGCGTTGCTATTGTGCCGCTGGGATTCGGTGGGTATTTGCTGCTTAACCATCAGGTAGCTGGAGATCCTTTCGCCTTCCTGCCGATCAGGAAGGAGTTTTACTACATCTCCCTGGCACCGCCATGGACGGGCGTGCGCGAAGCGATTGGCTCTCTGAGTCGCTCCCCGGCCCAGGCACAAATTATCGGTGTCCAGGAGTGTCTGTTTATCGCGCTTGCTCTTGCCAGCACCATCGCGAGTTGGATCAAACTACGTCCGATTTACAGTGTCTGGATGACGGGTAACTGGTTGCTGTTTACCAGTGTGAGCTTCGTCGCCAGTGTGCCCCGCTACACCTTGACGATGTTTCCCATCTTTTTTCTGTTGGCCATACTCGCACGACGACGCCTGTGGCGGGTCATAATCACTGTCTGGTCGCTTCTGTATCTGGCGCTATTTGCGAGTCTATTCGCGTGGGGCCGTTGGGCTTTTTGAGCTGAAAGCTCACAGCAAACAGCAATCGGCACACAGCCAAGGCAGCCGGCACACGACCTAATCCGGTCCTACTTCAACTATCCTATTGGCGCTAACTCTAGATTAGCGCGTGCTAGCTCTCCCTTTTAGCAGAAGTGACGTGAGCATGCGCTTGACTTCAATAGTGAGCGTTTGAAGTTGTTCGTACGCAGGCATAGCTATGAGGTCGAGGTCTCTAGCCATGAGTAAGTGATATTCAACCTCGTACTCCGAGCCCAATCCAATCTGGAGAATCGCGCCGGCTCGGGACCTCCTCCTCGCCCATAGCCTTCCGCCATATTGGCAGGAATAGACGAAGCCCCGCGTCTTAGCTGACTGGTCAAACCGTAGAGTTCTTCTCGAGGAAATCGGGCTGTGTCTTTGTAGATGTTGAGTATGAGGGTGTGAGCTTTCTCCCACACTTGATTTGCCTAAAATCGCGCATGAGGATCCTTTCTGTGAGGTGATCTGGGTACACCGGACGGCGATTAAATGCCGTCCGCCGTTTGCTGTACGCTGTTTGCCGTTTTCTGTTTGCTATTGTTATTTGCTATTGGCTTATTTTCCTATTCGCCTATTTCGGAGTCACTCCCAGATTGTACAGAATGAACGAGTAAATGTCCGCCGTCGTCTCAATTGCCTTCTTTGTGTTGCTCGCGCCGTGACCTGACTTCGTATCGATGCGAATCAGGATTGGCGCGTCTCCACCCTGCGCTGCCTGGAGCGCTGAGGCGTATTTGAACGAGTGCGCCGGGACTACCCGATCGTCGTGATCCGCGGTCGTGATCAGCGCCGCTGGATATTTTCCGCCCGCTTTCAGGTTATGCAGTGGCGAGTATGCATAGAGGGCCTTGAACTCGTCGGGCTTGTCGCTTGAGCCATAGTCAGCTATCCAGTTCGAGCCGATGGTGAACTTGTGGAATCGAAGCATGTCCATCACACCCACCTGAGGGATGGCGACTTTGAAGAGCTCCGGCCGTTGATTCATTACGGCGCCCACCAGCAAACCACCGTTAGAGCCACCCTGAATCGCGAGCTTCTCGGAAGACGTGTACTTGTTTGCGATCAGATACTCGGCAGCCGCGATGAAGTCGTCGAAGACGTTTTGCTTCTTGAGCTTGATTCCAGCTTCGTGCCACTTCTCACCATACTCGCCGCCGCCGCGCATGTTTGCCGAAGCGTAAACCACACCCTGTTCCAGCAGCGCCATTCTGAGCGAGCTGAACGCAGGTGCTGTTACGCTATTGAAACCGCCGTAGCCGTAAAGCAAGGTGGGATTGTTACCGTTGAGCTTCAGGCCCTTCTTATAGACCAGGAACATCGGTACGCGCGTGCCGTCTTTGCTATTGTAGAAGACCTGCTTTGTTTCGTAGTCAGTGGCTTGGAATCCGGGAATCTCCGGTTGGCGAAAGAGCGTCGACTTTTTCGTGGCAATGTCATACTTGTAAATCGTGGGTGGAAAGTTGAACGAGGTGAACGTATAAAAAATAAACTTGTCATCTGGCCGGCCGCCAAAACCGCCAGCCGCGCCTAGACCAGGCAGTTTGATCTCGTTCTCCAACTTGCCGTCGAAACTATATACATAAGCGCGGGTCGTCACGTCTTTCAGATAAGAGACGAACAGCTTGCCGCCCGCGGTCCCTGAGCTTTGCAACGGTTCGGCTTTCTCCGGAATGACTTCTTTCCAATTCTTTTCATCCGGATTCTTTGGATCGAAGAGAAAGATGCGGCCGTTGGGTGCGTTGTGATCGGTTTCGATCAGAAACTTGTCCCCCACATTGTCAATCACGCCGTAACTGTTGTCGCCGATCTCGGGCACAATTGGTGTGAAGCTTTTCACGCCCTTTGCGACGTCGCGAAAGAACAAGGAGTTTCCCTTCGTGCCTTTGCCGCGGTCAGAGATTGTCAGGATGGCGAAGCGCTCATCGTCTGTCGTCTCAACGACGTGAAACCGCTCCGCATTCGCTTTGTCTTCGTAAACCAGCTCGTCTGCAGACTGCTCTGTGCCTAGTTTGTGGAAGAACACTTGATGGTTTTCGTTCTTCGATGTCAGTTCCTTACCCTTCTCCGGCGCTGGGTAGCGGCTGTAGTGGAAACCGTCGCCTGCCCAGGCCACGCTGGAAACTTTGACCCACTCCAACTTGTCGGATTGGGTTTTCTTGGCTGAGATGTCCAGCACAAAATACTCCTGCCAGTCGGAGCCGCCCTTCGAAATTCCGTACACGGCCTTCTTCCCCTCTTTGGAGAGAGAAAAAGTGCCCAACCGGGAAGTACCATCAGCAGAGAATTTATTCGGGTCGATCAGAACTTCCGGCGGGCCATCTAAGCCCTTTTGGACGTACCAAACGCTCTGGTTCTGCAACCCATCGTTCTTGGTGAAAAAGAAATACTCACCTCGGCGTGCAGGCGCGGAGTATTTAGGATAGTTGAAGAGCTTCTCCAAACGGGCTGCGAGCTGTCCACGAAAGGGAATTCTTTCAAGGTAGCCGAAAGTCACTTTGTTCTGCGCTTCCACCCAGGCAGCCCTCTCGGGTGAGTTGTCCTCCTCCAACCAACGATAAGGGTCAGCGACAGTGGTGCCGTGATAGTTATCGACATGGTCGATCCTCTTAGTTACGGGATATGACAGCCTGGGGTCGGACGAAGAAGCATCCGTCTTCGTAGACGAAGAACTGGTTGCCGCCGCAGAGAGCTTTTGCCCGCCCTGCGCGCCCGCATGCGGAGCAAGCTGTGAAAGCACGAGGGCGGAAAGGATTAAAGTTGTCAGGGCTAACGGCAGCAAGTGAAGGTTCTTCTTTCGCATGAGAATTCCTCTCTTCTCGAACTAAAAACTGAGTCTGAAATCTGAAAATTGAAAACCGACTGGGAGTAGCATTCATACTAATCGATTCACCGGCAAAATCCAAAGCTCAAGCACAAAGCTCCAAGTCAAAATATGCTTGATTGAAACTTTAAAGTTTAAACCTGGTGTCATGTTTCTAAAGCACGTAACAAACACCGTCGAGGCCAACAGTAAACCTGCGCCGGTTGGTTTAGCCGGTTGGTTTAGTTAGTCAGGTTTTCAATCGAATTTTATTCTCACGAGTAACTTTTGCTAACAAGACAACCCATCCCGTAGAGATGCTATAGACCATTGGCCCGAAGATATAGGGCCAGCTCCAGAGGAGCGAAATGTTCTTACCGACGCGTGATGCAAGCGGAATATTCGGCTCCTACGAAGCTCCTGAAATTTTTTGGTGCCAAGGGTCTATAAACATCGGGACCCTACGGGACTGTGAAGTAAGGAACTTGCTATTTGTTGAAAGAACTCTAGAGTCAGTACACTAAGCGGCTTGCTCAAAAGTGTGTGCAGCAACGGAAGCAGCAAAGCGATCCACGAGATCGCACAAAGGAACTCGAATTAAAGGATCCATTTCGTGCGGTCTTGTCTGATTCGTGGATCGTGTTGTTTTTCAGTAAGGGTCGAAAAGCATCTTGAGATCGCTTTAAGACTTCGTACTTGATACGAGACGTTATTGGGGCCACTCATATTGACGCAACGCTCTTGAGACTTCAGTGAGAATTGTGATCGGTGGCGGTAACAGAACGGTGGATTGGAGAGGCCATGCAAACTGCCGGAGAGCGTGGCAGCCACCCTTCCGCTCTTCATAAGCTGCGCTACACAAGGCTTCCGGTGCCTATTTTTTCCGTTGCCATAGTCGTCGCAAGGAGTATGATACCGGCTCGCACCCCCCTGACAGTTCGCTTACAGCCAAGACCCAGGTTTTATCTGGCAATCTCGAAATTAATTGTGTACTGAAGCTTTCTGGATGAAAGGAGCATCATGAAAACCACAGTTCGCGTCAAGTTGCTGTTAGGACTTGTCTTTGCACTTGCAGTTACCGCCTCTCTGCTCATCGCCACTAACGCAGGTGCGCAAGATCAAAAACCCGCACCACCATCTTCCTTCATGCCTCTGATTGAAGAGCCGTTTGACGTAGTGTTGAAACGCGACAAGGCCAACAAACCGCGCGTAATGGCGGCAGCAAAGCGTCTGCTCGAAGAACGATATGACTTAACCAGGCGTGTCGACGCTAACAGTATGATGACACGCGGCAAGCCGGTCCCGGTCGGGCCAACCGCGCGCCTAAAAGGTGGTCTGACCTGGGAACAACTGGGCCGCATGTCTCCGGATGAGATCAGGGATAAGAACGTCTTTCCCTACCTGCCCCTTCCGCACGTCAACCATCCTGTGGGCGGCATGATCTTCCCGGAGATGCACATCAAGCTGCAGCCCCGGCTGGAACGCTTCGACATGGACTTCGACATCCCTGAACATTTTTTGCCGGAGTTTCCGCCGGCGATCTTTTTGACGACCCGCCCGGATCTAGGCGATGTGTCCAAAGGACAACTCGTAACCGTCAATAACTTCTACGAACTCTTCAATGGCATTCTCAATCCAAAGCAACTCGATGGACTGCGACTGCTTGTAACGCAGTTTCCTCAGCAACAATTCAACGCGACGGCTGATCGCAAAACCGAGCGGAATGATGGCATGGAGGGTGTAACCTGCCTGGATTGTCACGTCAACGGTCACACCAACGGCGCGGCCCACCTCGTGGGCGACATACGCCCGCAGGAGAACCGGCGCCGAATCGAGACTCCGAGCTTGCGCGGCGTAAATATTCAACGCCTGTTTGGCTCACAGCGCGCCTTGAAGACGGTTGAGGACTTTACTGAATTCGAACAACGCGCGGCTTACTTCGACGGCGATCCGGTTATCGCGACTAAGAAAGGGTTAAACATTCTCGATCGAGGACATCAGGTGCACATCATGTCAGAGTTCCAGGCGCTGATGGACTTCCCGCCGGCGCCAAAACTCAATGTGTACGGGCGTCTCGATCGCAAGAAGGCTTCGGCGGCCGAGGCCCGAGGCGAGGATCTCTTCTTCGGCAAGGCAAACTGCTCAGCGTGTCACACCGCGCCCTTCTACACGGACAATCTCATGCACGATCTCATGGTCGAGCGCTTCTACAAGCCGCGAATGGAAGGTGGGATGATGATTACCAAGCAAGGTCCCATCAAGACCTTCCCCTTGCGAGGCATCAAGGAGTCGCCGCCCTACCTGCATGATGGGCGTTTGCTGACACTGGAAGACACGGTGGAGTTTTTTAATATAGTGCTTGAGTTGAATCTAACAGCGGCGGAGAAAGCCGATCTAGCCGCATTTTTGAAAGCGCTGTAGACAGCGACGCCAGGGCAGCGTCGACTCCTTGGAGTGCGCTGACCTGGCAGCGCTTTGTTCTTAGACTTGTCGCGGCCCCGCGACGCCTTTCTACTTAAAAGGTTGCGACGTCAACCACAGACCAAGCGGCGACTGGTCGCGCACTTCAAGAAGTTGACGCACCTGCCTCTGCCTACTGCTCCCAATTCGCAGCCAATCTAAAACATGCAACTGAACGAAACGCAAAAGAGAGTGATACAGCGCGTAGTGAATGTCTTTGAAACTGGCTCGCCTGAGGGCGACTATGCGAACATCTCAATCTATAAGGATGGTCCACACGATATTCGCCAGATCACTTACGGCCGCTCGCAAACAACTGAGTACGGGAACCTCCGCCAACTCGTCGAACAGTATGTGGCGGCTAGCGGGCTGTTCAGCCAGCAGTTGCGACCCTATGCCGGCAAGCTGGGGAGCACACCCCTAACTGACGACGCCAATTTCAAGAATCTCCTCAGAAGGGCCGGCAGGGAGGATCCCTCAATGAGAAGAACCCAAGACTCATTCTTCGATCGCGTTTACTATCGTCCGGCGATGAAATGGGCGGATACGCAGGGCTTTTCGCTGCCGATCTCCGCACTAGTTATCTACGATTCTTTCATTCATAGCGGGTCGATTATTTGGGTGATCAGGAACATGTTTCCGGAGAGTCCACCCTCCATGGGCGGAAACGAAAAGGCGTGGACCAAAGCGTATGTGAACGCCCGCCATAAATGGCTGGGTTCGCATCACAGGCCTCCGGTTCGTAACACAATCTATCGCACGCAGTGTTTCAAGAACGAGATTCAGCGAGGCAATTGGGATTTGAGTCAGTTGCCGATAAACGCAAATGGCATAAAAGTAACTTCCTGATCTGCGTTACATCGACTCCACTTGAAGGACAACTGAGATGAACCTCAAAGGATCAGGGCAACGTTCCTCGGCTACGCCGTACTAGTTGGATTCTCTGCCTTCGATCACTGGCTATTCTCGAAATGGCTCGATACCGCATACTGGCAATGGTACTTGACGAATGGGACTTTGATTGCATTGAAAACCCCCATTGTATTGAAGCGTGTGGTGATCTTGCGGGCTCTTCGCGACCGTCCTACTGAAATACATACTACCGAGAGGTCACGTTAGCTGGCACACTCATCCTCGTAAGTGTTACTATGCTAGCAATCACAAGGCTACAGGCCAATTAATCATGTTCAATCCACAGCCTTTGCATCTTTGCCCACTTAAATCTCGCGCGAACCTCTTTGCGGACTAGCTAAACTCACGCCAAAGTCGGTCCTCGGTCGGAAACCTCGATGTCCGAACCTTTCTCGTAACACCGCTCTAAAAGGGCGACCGCCTTACTATGAAGGAGATAAGCTATGTCCAGCACAACTATGGCCCCACCGAAGCGTCCCGAGATTAAAACAGCTCTACCCGGTCCCAAAGGCCAGGAGATCATCAAGGCAGACGCGCAGTTTGTAACTCCTTCCTATCCGCGACCTTCTTTCATGCTGGTCGCAGAGCGTGCTCAAGGCGTTTGGATTGAAGACGTTGATGGCAACATTTTTCTCGACTGCAATGCCGGCGTTGCCGTCTGCTCGACCGGACACTGTCACCCGGAAGTTGTGGCTGCCATCCAAAAACAAGCGGCAGAGATGATCCACATGTGTGGCACGGATTATTATTATCGGCACATGCCACAACTGGCCCAGAAGCTTGATGAGATCGTTCCTGTCCCCGCGCCCACGCGTACCCATTTTGCCAATTCCGGGACGGAAGCAGTAGAGACAGCGTTGAAGTTAGCGATGCACGCCACCGGGCGCGAGAAGTTCATCGCCTTCTTCAACAGCTTTCACGGTCGAACGCTCGGCTCGCTATCGCTAACTTCCTCTCGGGCAGCCCAGCGAAGAGGATTCAAGCGCCAGGCGCTCGACGTGGTTCACGTTCCCTACCCCAACGAGTTTCGGAATCCGTTCAACGCTGCGGATTGCGGCGATGGCGGCGCCGGTCAGGGAGCGCTCACTTGGATTGAGGAGCGTCTATTCAAAACGACGACCCCGCCCGACGAAGTTGCCGGGATTGTAGTGGAAGTAGTGCAAGGCGAAGGCGGTTATGTTCCGGCGCCGCGTAACTTCCTCGAGGGCTTGCGCAGAATCTGCGATCTGCATGGGATCATGTTGATCGTTGACGAAGTACAAAGTGGGATGGGCAGAACCGGAAAAATGTTTGCCAGTGACCATTTCGATCTCAAACCCGACATTGTTTGCATCGCTAAAGGGATCGGCTCCGGCCTTCCCCTCGGAGTCTGCGTAGCGCGCGCGGATTTGATGGATTGGAAACCAGGGGCTCATGCTTCGACCTTTGGTGGCAATCCGGTCTGCATTGCGGCCGCTCTAAAGACCATCGAGCTGCTGGAAGGCGGTCTGATTAGAAATAGCGCAGAGGTCGGCAACTACCTGAAGTCCGAACTTGAGAAGTTAAAGAGAAAGTATGACTGCATTGGGGACGTGCGGGGCATGGGGCTCATGATTGGCGTAGAGTTCGTGACAGATCGAACGTCAAACAAACCCGCGCCGGAGCTTCGAGATCGTGTTGAAGCGGCTTGTTTCGAGCGTGGCCTGGTAATCCTTGGAGCAGGAACCAATACGATTCGCTGGTCGCCACCGCTTATTTTGACGAAAGAGAACGTAGACGTCGGCGTCGAGATCTTCGACCAGGCAATCGCTGCGTCCCTGTAAATCGAACCGCGCGAGCGTAGCGAGCGGGACAGTAGCCCGACTGTTAGAGGGCTCAGCGATAGGTGGATAGTCGAGTCGGTTGTTCGACACCAACTTTTCACAAAGCGGCTTCCCCCTGGGGGATGGTCACGATTGCCGGATCCTCTACTGGTGTGTGGTGGGTTGTACAGCGACGAGAGGTAAGCCTTGTGACCGTCTGTCGGGAAAACGGTCATTAGAATCGCGGGAGCTTAGGGTCGAGCCAGTTTGAGATGGTATACCCTTCAGCTTGCGGTAGCGCTCAAGAATCGAAGTGACGTACGCACGCGTAGAAGGAATGTTAATTCTTTGAATGAACTCCTGGCCGGACAGAGCCTTACCCCCTTCCGCGGGGCGGTTCCATTCTGCAGCGCGGCTGGGACCAGCATTGTAGGCGGCAATCATGCGGGCTTCAGCATCCGGCGTGTCGCGGTATTGTTCGTAAAACTTCTCCAGGTACCAGCAACCAATCTGAACGTTTCGTTCCGGATCTCGCAACAGACTGGAAGGTTCACTGGCCATCTGCCGTTCGAGTTCGCGCATTCCGGTTTCGGCCGCCCAGTCGCGCCCCACGCCGGCTGTGACCTGCATCAATCCTATTTCGCCGTCTTTGCCAATCTTCCAGGGACTGAAGTAGGTCTCCTCGTAAATGATGCTCCACACTAAGGCAGGATCGAGACGATAGATATTAGCTTGCCGGGCAATCAACCCGTCATAGCGATGGATCCAATATCGATTGAGGGAGTAAGCTGCGAAAACGGCAGTGATTACGAGACTACCAACAAACAATCGCTTCATTGAGTAAGGATCATCAGCCCTATTGCAGGTCCGACTTCTAATTTTTCCTCTTTAGCCCCGACCAGAAACTGGCCGCCGAGCATGAGAGATCGACACCCTCATAACGGGAACGCAGTGCTTGCTCATCCAGCACGTGACCCTGCAACCAAACTTCCGCGTCCAGAGTGGCTCCCGGCGCCAGCGAGTCGCCTCGGAGAGCGCGTTGATTGACCAGGACTTCTAGTTTTATTCGCTCAAGATCGAGATGGATCCAGTAGAGATCACTGCCGGACAAAGGGTTCTTTAAGGGCTTAAATGCGATCACGGTACCGGAGAGACTCCAGTCATTCTCATAGGCAGCGCGCGATGGAGCCGCTTTTTCAAGGGGCATCCAGCGAATCTTGCCGCAGCCCCTGCGGACTCGCGCGCGGTAGGCAAGCCCACAAAGACCCACATGTAGTTCCTGCGCGGAAAAGCCGGCGGGCCCTACTTCGGTAAGATTCTGCAACTCGAATAAAACTTCGCATTCCGTGCTTTCGCGATACCCGTGGACCACAGCTTCGCCCTCTTCATCGTATTCCGTGAGTGCCCAGGGACTAATTGTTTGAATGTAACGCGCACGAAATCCTGGGCGGCAGTCCGCATAGAACACGTCGCCACTTCCTGATTCATAGAGCACCGTCCAAACCTCCAGACCTTCACCCAACTTCCAACAACGACCGTGCAGCACAGCGCCACGCCGGCTCACTTGGGTGGGCTCACCCTGATCCCCGGCCCGCTCGGCGAGATAATTAAAGGCCTTCTCACTCGGAACTTCTAATCCGATTGTCTCGAAAGTAGGGTTCATGTTCTGGCGGGCAAAATATGCTTAGCTTGGATTAACCTATTTTCCTCAGTCGCTTGCCCTTCTCATGTTTTTGCGCACTTCCGTCCACGTCCTCTTCCCGCGGCGCCCGGCTCTTGTAGCCACGAATGCGCCTTTCTGGTCCATGTGAAGGACGCACACCCGAACGAACCATTTCGGCAAACAGATCTACGTCGTAGTCCACTTCACGCGACATCTGTTCACGAATGGCGTGCAGCACTTCCAGAAACTTTGGACGACGATACATAAGACACTTCCGATTTCCGATTTAGCTTTGCTTCGATGGAAGCTCGCATTGGCCAACCGTAATCGCAATGTATCAGCGGCAGTTGGCAATCGGCGATCACACGGCTCTCTCCGTTGCTTCCGAGACGAGAAACTCCGGCGTTACAATCATAGGAACGTAAAAACCCGCCGCCGTATTGAACATCCGGATGCGGGCCTGTCGACGCACATTCGCCAGGTGGCCAAAATTCCAGGTCACCAGGTAATCAATCTTGTGATAAGAGGCAATCGCGACGTGCAATGCATCTGCTATGTACTTGCGATGAAATATTCCGCGTGACACATAACCGTCAGCCAGGATGGCTGCTTCATCGGTGAGTTCAGCCTGCTCCAGCGGGGCTATCAGTTTTAAGTATGAAGTTCTGTGAGGATCCGGAACTCGTTCGAGCTCTCGTACGACCAGCGCCGAGATAACCGTGCGATAGTCCTTCATCTCGTGTTCCCACCAACGGATCGTTAAGTCACGTCGAAAGGGTTCGCCGTTATCGAGGTAAGCGCCGATGACCGAAGTTTCGAGATAGAGACTTTGCTTCATAAAACGGGCGTTTCACATCTCTCCGGGTTTAGCGCTCGGGGCAGTCTGGCGGAGTGGTTCCAGCCGAATCACTCCACGACGAAAGTCAAAGGAAACCCGGAAATGCCTGAGAAAGTTTCCTCCCAGAATTCCATCCTGGATGAATCCCGCTGTCTCATTAACCGACTCCAGATCAAGTACCGCCACATTGACCTGTTCCCTGGTAAATGTGCCCAGCATCACCCTAGGCAAGAGCATTGTCTTCACGTCTTCTGCTACCCCTGCCGCGCCGAAGACCCGCATTCGATTAGGAGTCAGGTAAAGGGACAATTCTTCGAGTGCGCCCAGTTTTTCCGAGATAACAGAAATACTGGCGCCAGTATCGATAATGAAGTTCAGCGGCTTCTCGATGCCCTCAAGATAAACCTCACCGCTGAGGAAGCCACTCGAGGTAGTACGCAAAGGAATCTCCACGGCCTTGGCACTTAGAGAGTTAAGGGCCGGGGGCAAATCTCCGGCTGGGGGCGTCTGCAAGAGATCGAAGCCACCTGACTGACGCTGACGCACGAGCGTAAAGGTTCGTTCACCGTAATCAACAGCCGTTACAAACTTGGAGATCATCGAGAGGCCGAGATAGCCATCGACGGGGGTCTTGTCATCAAAAAAGCGTCTGATGTAGACGGGCACATTCTCCACTTTGACTTCGCCAATCTCCAGCGACTCCAGAAAACCGTAGACGATTTCAAACTTACCTCCACCGCCCACAGCACGCGCCAGGCCACCACGCGCCACCGGATGTAAGCCAAGTCTGTTGGCAGTCTCATCTGAAATCACAGACATGCCCGAGCCGGTGTCCAATACAAAGCGAAGCGGACTCTTTTGCCCGTTCACTCGGACCGTCAAGATTGGGCGGCTATCGAACGATTCGAAGGAAACGACCGTGGTGCCGCGACCGGAAGGCACATATAGCGAGCCCTGTCTTCCGAGGTACCGCAAGAAGTCGATCAATCCCCTGATACGCGCGCGGCGATCCGCATCAGTCTTGGGGGCGACTATCAAAAACCGCTCATATGCGTCAGCTGCTTCCCGGTACATCTCGCTGCGCGCAGTCGCCTGGCCCAGATTGAAGATGAAGTCGGGCTCGTCGGGTGACAAGCTTACTGCTCGCCGCAAACCTCGAACACATGGATCTAGCCGGTTCTCATAAAAATCAACCATCGCCAAGCCGGCTACCGCCAGAGAGTCGTCTTCCTTAATACTAAGAGCGGTACGAAACTCTTCGACTGACTCACGAAAGTTTCCAGATGCCAGGATCGCATGGCCCAGCAAGGCGTGCCCTCTGGCCGAGAGCGGGTTCGACAGAATCACTCTAGCTGCCTGGTCGTAGGCGTCTTGAAGACGCCTTTGCTTTAAAAGTGTAAGACTCAAACCAAGCCTGGCCTCCTGGTCCTGAACGTTCTTGCTCAATATCTCCCGAAAACTCTTCTCCGCCAGATCGAAGTCACCATCGCGAAGTGCTTTCTCGGCCCGATTTCTGGTCTTTTTATCGCCTAGAGTAGCCGCGGTTGTTGGCGCTGGAGGACCCAGAGAAAAGACAAAGGCGGCCACAATTCCGACCGTCAAATTACGGGCTAATCTGGTAAAGCTAAAACATTGCATGAAACAATCCTCAAGGTAGAACTGTTAAGTTAATCCTACGACTCGTCGTCATTCTTTGAACGGTTACTATTTCAAAACTTCGCCTGTTTTCATCGACCATAAGACCAGATCTAGTTCATCGAAATCGATCCCTACATCGCGGGCAACGCCTTTCAGTCTTTCCTCAATCTCCAGGTAACGCGCCCTGGTGCTGGGAGGCTTGGAGGATTCGACGACCTCCAGATCCGCAAGACAACGCAGCACATGTTTGTCCAAAATGGCATGGCCCATTAACCCGATATTCCGCAAAAAATGGCTGGATTCCTTGTAGCCCAACCCTTTGATCCGTTTCTCCTGAGCCAGCCAATCACGACGCTCAAACGGATCCGAAAAACTCTCGAGCTGCAGGCGCAATCTCAAACCGCAATGCTCGCGCAGATAGTTTCGGGCTATCACAATGTAGCCGGGTCGCGACACTGGAAAGCGATGCGCGCCCGCCTTCTTGAGGGCCTCGGTCATTTCCGCTTCCGCGCCGTTTAACAGCAATGGTCGGACTGCTTCAATGGACTTTAATCCCATCCGAGCCGACGCGCCGGCCGTGAAAATGCAGAATACAAGTTCTTCCCAAAGTCGCGCGTCCGATCCATCGCGCCAGACTTCTTCAAACTCGACGAGTCTCGCTCGAATCTCTCTTCTTCGTGCCTTGTGGGAGGCGCGTATGCTTTCAACTGTAACGGGCTGATGTTCGCGCACTATGATTTGTCAATAACGGGATTCTAGGTGGCCGCTTCTCCCATTGTCAACGCTATCTGACTTAGCTCCTAAGGAAGTAAATAGGAATTGCTCGGGGCCTATTGGCAAAGCATGCCAGCGGTGGTTGACGCTGGACGCAAAGAGCTTCGCTTTCCACCTGGTTAACGGCAGGAGGTCTACAGGACCGACCTCGACCACCCTCTTCGGAGGATCGTCGAGTATTTGAAGATTACCGCTTAGTTGCGTTCCACCCTTCGAACCGAGTTGATCGGAGGTTGCGTTCGACTATATACGCATCTCACTCCTACGAGTGAAACCCCAGTTATCGATAAAGCCCACCTGCGGCCCACGAATTAACTCCAAACAATGCGCCGCGTTCCGGCTGGCTTTTTTTTCCGACACCCAGATAGAAAAACAGGGCATAATGAGAAGGTCGCTAGCAAGGCGGCTTCTAGTGTCGGAAAGCCTTGATGGCTTTTGGTCGAATCTCCCAGCAAATACGCCTGTACATCCTGGTCGAGCCCGAGCGCATCGAACTGACGCTCCTCACACACTTTAAATTATCACCGAAAACGCACGTGTTAAGAATTGCTCGGATTGCGAGCACCATGGAACCAATGAAGAATTACGCAATATCGCTGCCCGTAGTAGGTTCATCGCCGATTTGCAATTGCCAATCGCCGATTGGAAGAAACTTTTTGGAGTCACTACCTCCTTGCCTCGACCTACTATCAAAAATCCGTTTTTTAAATCGGCAAACGGCAATTTGCAATCGGCAATGGGCGCGGATTGTTGTTGCTCTTCTCGTCAGCCTCGTTTTGTTGCAGCAGCCGGCAATCGTAGGTGCGCAGATGCGGCCTGAGATGCCCAAGCCTCCTGTCTCGACCAGCACTCCAACGGCTCCGATATCTCCGGCTCAAATAACCACTGACCAAGCGGAAACCGCTTCGGCTGAATCGCAAGTTATGTATGGCCTTCAGGGCGTGTTGGTGGAATCGCTTGATGGGACAACCGTCGCGGCGCAGTCGGCAGAGGAAAATTTCAATCCGGCCTCTGCGATCAAACTTGCCACGGCCCTGGTCGCCCTCAGGAGCTTCGGGCCACAGCATCGATTTACTACCGGCATCTGGATCACCGGCACGTTTGATAAAGTTACCGGGACACTCAGCGGCAATCTCTACATCTCAGGCCGGGATCCGTCGTTTCGCTATGAACATGGCGTAATGATTGCGCGCCAATTGAACACAATGGGTATCCGCACGGTTACCGGGAACCTGGTAGTCGCCCCGGGTTTCACAATGAATTTCAACTGGTCGGCAAGGCGATCCGGCGAACAGCTTTACGACACGTTTGATTCAACCCTGAGGCCAGGTGAAGCGAGCCGAGCCTGGCTATACGAAAGAACGGCGCTCGGTGACCATGCGAGCCTGCAAACCATCCCCAGCGTGGCGGTGATGGGCGAGGTCGAGGTGAATCCGGTCGCGGCCGATGCGAAACTCGTTCTGTCTCAGAAATCGAGCAAACTTGTCGACATCCTCAAGGTCCTTCTCTGTTACTCAAACAACTTCATGGCTGAGCGTCTGGGTGATTCAGTCGGAGGGCTCCAATCCGTGCGGCGCCAGCTGACAAACTCTCTGGGCCTGTCCTCCAGTGGGTTTATGATTTCCTCATTGAGTGGATTGGGCGTTAACCGCGTCAGCCCACGAACGATGATGAAGATCTTCAGAGCGTTGCGCGAAGAGCTGCGGAAAAACAAACTCTCAACTACTGACATTATGCCGGTCGCCGGCATTGATCCCGGAACACTTCAGGATCGCTTCACGGGCCCGGCCTGGCGCGCCAGCGTAATTGCTAAGACAGGCACACTTATCAGGACCGACGGCGGAGTCAGCTCCTTGGTGGGCCAGATGAAAACGGCGGGAGGCGAGACTCTTCTGTTTGTGATCATGAACCGGCAGGGAAGTGTTTTGAGATTTCGCTTGAATCAGGACCATCTGGTCATGCAGATCCAGAATTCGCGCGGCGGTCCGAAGGCCTTCGATTATAAGCCCCACCTGTTAGCGATGAAACTCGCCGACACCCAAAGTCTCTCTTCAGCAGGCGATGAGTATGAGCCGGTTCTAAAGCGTGCTCTCAGCTCCCCATAACGCGATTCGTAAATCCAAATTAGGCGCCCCGGCGATCCAAAGATCCCCGGGGCGCTTTACCGTCCGCCTCGGCGCGCGGCGTGCGGCACCACACGCGAGCGGACGATCCCATGATTACCTGCCTGGCTTCTGGAGGCTGATAGAAATACCTATCTGATCCTAAAAGCCGAAAAGCCCCGGTAATTCAGGACTGGTAAGGAAAATCCTTCTCAACGGGCAAAAAAATTGATGCTGGAAGGGTTTGTTCTGGGAAGTTCGTTTCCTTCACTGTCACCTGAGGTGACGGATGGAAGGGCCTCAGACGCGGACATTCAAGAATCGGGCCATTTTTCAACAGAGACGGAAGTGGCATGAGTGTTGCCACCTCATCCTTGCCCGGCTATTGGCCAGAGCATGACCAGCGACAGAAACTGACAAATTGAATCGTCGGCCCGAGACCCGATCGGAGGCAACATTGAAAATAGAAACTAAGAACCTTGTGAATCGAGTTGGAGAACTCTTCCATCAGAGTCTGCCGAGCCAGCAACGGCCTTACGCTCTAAACCGGCAAAGCGGCATCAGCCTAGTGGAAGTAATGATTGTCGCTGGAGTCATCACCGTCTTGGGCGCTATCGCCATCCCTCAAGTTTCGCGGACACTCGAATTACAGCGGCTCGACAGCGCGGCCGCCCGCGTTGCAAGCAAACTGATGGATGCCCGGATGAACGCAATCAAGCGGAACGCAGCGGGTAAATTGAGCATTGTCAGCACCAGAACAATGCAAGTGAACTGTCCTGGGACGACTCCGGTAGGGGCTCTGGAAACGCTTCCCTCGGGAATTTCGTTTTCAGCCTCAACTCCAGCCAGTATTACTTTTGATTCATTAGGCCGTCTTACCACGGGTGCCCAAACAGCAACCCTACAATCCACGTCTGGAAGAGCGAAAGCCCTCACGATCTCTCCGGCCGGCAAGATTACCGTCGGTTCGATGTATTAACGGATCGGACAATCGAATCGCCAGAGGGAATACAATATGCTTAACACACAGAAAACCGGCCAGCAGGGCTTCAGCCTCTTGGAATGTATGATCGCCATGGTGATTACAGTTATTGGCGTGTTGGCGGTCGAGATGCTGATAGTTAGCTCAGTCCGTACAGAGACAGTAGCCGGCAACGCCGGCATCGCCAACGGTCTGGCAAAAGCAAAACTGGAAGAACTTCAAGCCCTTCCCGCTACCAACTCGGCGCGCGCCAATGGCGGGAGCCTCACTAGCAATGTCACTAATTACTTTGACACCTCCAATCCGAAATTTATCCGGCGCTGGACATTGGCGGCAGGGTCTGTGGGCACTCAACAAGTCGTGGTGCGCGTAGTTCCGGCCGCCGGTGTTTCCGCGCCCGGGGTGCAAGTTAGTACGCTGATACAGTAAGAGGTTAGAAGATGACCATGAATAACTCTCAGCGCTGCTCGCGCAAAGACATGCACGGCTTTAGCCTGCTCGAGTTGACGATTGTGATGACTATACTGGTCGCAACTGTCGGCATTTTAGCGGGGATTGTCGGCAGTGTTCAGACCAGCTATGCACGCTTGCGCCCGCGTGCGGAAGCCATAAACAACGCTAACGCCGCTATGGATACGTTGGTACGAATGATCCGCATGTCCGGTAATAACTTGAGCGGGAGCGGGATAACTCCTGATCCGGATGGGAACGGCAGCTACGATTCAATCAAAATCCTGGCTGACTGGGCTCCTGTTGGGGGTGGTACGGGCGGCGTCTACGAGAACATTACCTTTAGCATTGGTAACGGCACGAATTGCAACAACTGTGTTCTAAAGAAACAGGAGCCTGCGGATGGGGCGGCGGTTGATTTCGTTGAAGGTATCGGATCATTAACATTCACATATTACGACAACAATAACGCCTTGATCAGTAACCCGGTTCTTAACGACTCGCAGATCGCTCTGGTAAAGATGATCTTGATAACCAGCACTCCGGGATCGACCCCCCAGACGTTTACCTCAACTGCGCACCTACGGAAACGGTAGGAAGGAAACAATCGAGATGAGAAAAAATAGCCCCCAACCGCTTTTTGATCGCCGCTGTCCCGAAAAGGGCGCTGCGCTGATTACGTCAATCTTTGTCCTCCTGCTGATTACGGTGCTGGGCATGGCCCTGACTTTTGTTGCCAACACCTCGTTGATCATTTCCCACAACGATCGCCAAAGCGCGCAAGCATTCTACATCGCCCAAGCCGGCGCCTCACACGCCAAGGCAATTTTTGAAAAAACCCTCGCGTTAAATTACAGCGGCATTCTGGCCGCAGGAAACGCGGCGTCGAACAGTGGCGATGAGTTAAGCGTCCAGCCTGCCGGGTATTCTGGCTCTGGCCCGGCCTTTGTTCCAATTCCCCAGACCGGTGTGCCATTCGGAGCAGGCAATTATAAGGTCTACGTCAAGGACGACATAAACGCCCCTCCCAGCACCTCGGACACTAACGGCAAGGTGATTGTTACTGCCGTGGGCACGGGGGCTGACGGCTCTACCGCCTCCGTTGAAATGATCCTGACCACCACTTTTATTCCTGGCCTATTGTCAAATGGAAATGCCACCATTTACGGCAATATCAACATAAATGGTCCTGGCGGAGCCATGCACGCCAACGGGAGTGCTACAGTCACTGGTAACGTTTGCGCGACCAAATATATCAACTCTTCTACCACTGTCACTGTTAGCGGTTGGCTCAATTGTGGCACTGTTAGCGGTGGTCAACCAATTGTCACTCCGCCTATTTATTTGCCAACGGATTTTCTGCCGCTTGCGACCTATGTTCTGGGAAGCGACGGAAGAGTCTACAACGGGGCAGGTTACGCCGGACACATTAACCCGCTTGCCAGTGGATGGGGAGGGTGGACCTGGAATGGCACAAGAAAGTTGTGGACGAGTCCGTCTTCTGGACCAATCACAGCCGGCACGTACTATGGTGAAGGGAGCAACATACTTTTGTACGGCAACGGTACTCCAAACGTCACCTTGATCGCCGAAGGCTTTATCGAAACCTTCGGCAATTTTAGTATCTCTCCTTATTTACCCGGCTACACTTTGGTTTCGGGAAATGACATATACTTGACCGGCAACGGCGGCAATTCGTCTAATCCGGGGTTGATTTACGCCGCCAGTCAAATAAGACTCTTTGGCAACTTAACTTACCATGGGCCATTGGTTGCCGCTAATCTTAACGACAACAATGCTCCCGGAACCAATTCTCCCGCCAATCGTCTGACTTATGCCGCAAACGGAGCACTGTACGTATACGGTAACATCACTCTTACTCACAATGGCTTGCCGGCAGGAAGTAATGCTAGCCTGTCAAGCTGGCGAGAAGCTCGTAACTAACGCACTAACTAGGATCGTTCTTCCCAAGGCGATTGAGCTGCACCCCTGAGGGGCCTGGTTTCCAATATATCTCGCCCAAAGCCTTCAGGCAGATTTAGCCAGCTGAGCGCCGGCAAAGGTTAGCGAGCAACAAAGCGCCCCGGGGCTTCACAAGCCGCGGGGCGTTTTGCGCTGCGCTCACGGGGTCTATACAGGAACATCAGACCGATGCGGGCATCGTCTGAACTTCAAGATTATCGCCGAGCAACATGCTTGACACTTGCAACGGAACATTCAATGATGACTGCGGCGTCCAGAGTCCTGCATGATCGGCTCAGAACCGTATAGTCGCTGCGCCATCTGACTTCCTGAGCCTTCGTCGAGTGTGCTCCGTAAGATGGCTGACATTCTACTTGTTGAGGATAAAGACAGTCTGCGCCGGGTTCTCAGTCTCACTCTCGAGAACGCCGGCTACACCATTACTGAGGCGGCCGATGCCCGGGCTGCACTTAACGAGATCTCGCGAGCTCCCCACAAACTCATACTAACCGACCTGCGCATGCCTAATGGTTCAGGCCTCGATGTTTTGCATGCTGCACGTGCCGCCGACGGCGAGGTTCCGGTCATCGTAATGACAGCTTTCGGTTCGATCGATGAAGCTGTCCAGGCTATGAAGGATGGCGCTCATGACTTTCTGCAGAAGCCCGTCGACTCGAACCATCTGTTGTTGCTGGTCGACCGCGCGCTTGAACAAGCGAGACTCAGAACGGAAAACATTCTATTGCGCGAGGAATGGTCACGTCGCTATGGCTTTCCGCGCATCATCGGCGAGTCTGACACCATTAAACGCGCGGTTGCTGAGACGCAACGAGTAGCCCAAACCGAAGCTACAGTCTTACTGCTGGGCGAATCTGGTACCGGCAAAGAGTTGTTCGCGCTTGCGGTCCATCACCTTTCGAATCGACGCGACAAACCCTTTGTAGCCATCAACTGTGCAGCTATACCCGAGACACTCATTGAGAATGAATTGTTCGGGCATGAACGCGGTTCTTTCACCGGTGCCAGTGATCGGAGGCAGGGAAAGTTTGAACTTGCTTCGGATGGAACTGTGTTTTTGGATGAGATCGGCGAACTGCCACTGGCTGTTCAGGGCAAGCTGCTGCGGGCAATCGAAGAGAAGATGATCGATCGGATCGGAGGTCGTGCCCCAGTGCCTGTGAATGTGCGGGTGGTGGCCGCTACCAACCGAGATTTACAAGCCGCCGTAGAAAACGGTGAGTTTCGTCGTGATCTATTCTTTCGTATTGCGGTATTCCCGCTCGAAATTCCGCCCCTCAGAGATCGTGGTGACGATATCGTTATGTTGGCCAAACACTTTGCGACGCTGTTGGGGAAGGAACTCCGGGGCCGCGAGGCATCTCTCAGCGAAACGGCTTTGGCGGCCCTGCGCGCGCACACTTGGCCGGGGAATGTTCGCGAACTCGAAAATGCGATTGAGCGGGCCTGCATTCTTACGGACACAATGGTGCTGCAACCAGCAGATCTGGGCTTGATGGGGCGCGGCCATGAGGAGTCTGCAGCGCTCCGCGCCATTGACCTTTCGGGCACTCTTTCGGAGGTTGGCCAACGTGCCCTGCGTTTCGTCGAACGAAGCAAGATTCTTGCAGCGCTGACGACTAATAGCGGCAACAAGAGCCGGACTGCCGAGGAATTGGGCGTTAGTTACAAGACCCTGCTCACCAAGATAAGGGACTACGATCTCTGATTGCCGATTTATCAGAATCAAAGAGGGGCGCTTTCAGTTTCTTGATGTTTCGTGTGATTTCGTGGACCGCCTTACGTGGGCAAAGACTCGATCTACGCAATCACACGAAGCCGCACGAAAGACCTCTAGCTCTCATGGTGCTCAAACGTGGAGACTGTAGTGATTACCGATGAAAGATTCTTCCAACGGCAGCTCTAGCACTAACCCTAAGTCAGCAAGTGGTTCGAAATCGTCGGAAGAAAACAGTCACTCTCAGACCAGTAACCGCTCGCAATTCGCTGTAACTGACACTGAACCAGCATTTGCCGGGAACGATGCCGGCATGATCGCTGGTGAAACTCTCGAGCCTATGGCGGCGACGCCAAGTGCGCCTCTCGATGAAAAAACAGTAATAAGAAGTGAGCCAAGCACCGGACGATCTGCATTTTTCGTCGGTTCCGGCATTCTGATAAGCCGGATAATTGGTCTAATACGCCAACGCATCTTCGCTCATTACTTTGGTACCTCGGCCGCTGGCGACGCCTTCAGCGCGGCTTTTCGGATTCCCAATTTCCTCCAAAACATTTTTGGTGAGGGAGCGCTCTCGGCTTCCTTCATTCCAGTGTACGCAAAGCTGCTTGCCGAGGAGGACGAAGAGAAAGCATCCCACGTCGCCAACGCGGTGCTCGGACTCCTGGCCTTAATAACGTCACTGGTCGTACTGGTAGGAGTGCTGGCCACTCCGTATCTTATTGACTTCATCGCACCCGGGTTCGAAGGCGAGACTCGAGAATTAACAATCCACCTCGTCAGGATTCTCTTTCCCGGCGCCGGACTCCTGGTGCTCTCCGCATGGTGTCTGGGCGTACTGAATAGCCATCATCGTTTCTTCATCTCTTACACTGCTCCGGTTGCCTGGAATTTAGCCATCATTGCGTCGCTGATAGCGTACGGCGGAAAGGTGGGCCAGTTTCCGCTTGCTGCGATTGTAGCCTGGGCTTCGGTGATCGGCAGCGCGCTACAGTTTGGGATCCAACTGCCAAGCGTACTCAAACTGGTTCGCCCGCTTCGTCCGACGATCGACACGACTAGTGCGCACGTGAGGACCGTGGTGACGAGGTTTTTTCCGGTATTAATGAGCCGCGGCGTAGTTCAGATTAGCGCCTTTGTCGACGCCATATTGGCGAGCTTCCTGCCCGTGGGGGCTGTCGTGGCTCTGACGTACGCGCAAAGCCTGTATACCCTTCCCGTCAGCCTTTTCGGGATGTCAGTGTCGGCCGCTGAATTGCCCGCGATGTCCCGGGCGGTCGGTAACACGCAGGAAGTGGCTCAGGTTTTGAGGCGGCGGCTCGATGCCGGGCTGCGACGAATAGCGTTTTTCATTGTCCCTTCCGCCGTGGCCTTCCTGGCGCTCGGTGATGTCATCGCCGCCGTGTTGTACCAAACGGGACAGTTCAAACAAGACGCAGCCATCTACGTGTGGGGCATTCTCGCAGGGTCTAGTATTGGCTTGTTGGCATCTACGCTCGGGCGTCTTTATTCCTCAACCTACTACGCACTTCATGACACCCGCACGCCACTCCTTTACGCAGTTATTCATGTGGCCCTGGCCACTGTTCTCGGGTACTTCTGCGCCATCCACCTACCTCCGGCCCTCGGCATCGCGCCCAAATGGGGTGTTGTGGGCCTAACGGCTTCGGCCAGCGTGGCCGCGTGGATTGAGTTTGTCCTCCTCCGAAGGGCCTTGAATCGCCGCATTGGCCGTACCGGAGTCCCATTTCCATACCTCCTAAAGCTGTGGTTTGCTGCTTCCTTAGGAGCTGCAGCTGGATGGGGAGGCAAGCTCGTGCTCGGCCCCCGCCACCCTATTCCAGTAGCGGTCCTGGTGTTAGGGATTTACGGTCTTAGCTACTTCGCCTTAACTTCGGCGTTTGGCATCCCCGAGGCCCGCACGCTGGTTGGGAGGGTATTTCGGATAACAAGAAATCTTAAGCCGTAACCCGGGTCTTAGGACCATGGGTGGTGCCGGGAAACCATTTTTCATATCTCCATTTTCCATTACTATTGTCCCAGTTGATCGGCACAACGTTGTATCTATTTGGTTTGATCGCCTTAACTCCCACGCGCTAAACTCCAAAAATTCGAGCCTTTTCAGACCACAAAAGATTATTAAAGTTTTTCTGGAGGACTTCCGGCATTGACCCTTTACTTAAGTATCCTGGAAACACGGAATGGGTGGCGCAGCGGCAGGCAGGCCAGGCGGCCTCTGGCCGCCGTTTTTGTTTGGGGCTAAATCCTTGAACCATGCTCTCGCTAACGGCTATGCCGCCGATGTGAGGCAGTGGCTCAGCCCCGCAGTCTGCAGTCTCCTTGGGATTTCAGGCGATGCCCCGCCCTCCTATTTTAGGTGCGAATTTTACGGCGGGGTCAAGTTACCATCTCACAGCGGGCGGCGAAGCCGCAGCAACGAATCCACCCTTATAGCCACCTGAACCAGCATCCTCACTGGTAGTAATTGACCTGCAACTACCTTCTCCTTATCATCCAGACCGTGCAACCCGTTATCTCAGCTCAGCAGATGCGGCAAATCGACCGTGTTACAGCCGAGAATTTTGACACACCTTCCCTCCTCTTGATGGAAGCCGCCGCCGAAGCCGTCGCCCAAGCGATCACCTCACGGTTTTCAAGTGACCTTGTCGGCACGAAAGCTCGCATTCTTTGTGGCCCTGGCAACAATGGCGGCGATGGTGCTGGAGTTGGCCGCGCGCTGGCCCGTGTCGGTGTGCGCACCGATGTGATCCTCTTTGGGAAGGTTGATGACACAAAGGGAGATGCGCGGACTAATTTCGAGATCGTGCGGCGCTTGGCAAGTTTTGAAGCCGGGTCGCCTGCGCAACCTTCGCCGTTGAGCTTTCTGGAATGCGTCAGCGTAGCTGACTGGGAAGACATAGCTAGACGGGGCACTTACGACGCTGTCGTGGATGCTCTTTTTGGCACGGGGTTAACCCGGCCACTTGAAGGAGTCTATCTGCAGGTGATCCAGCACCTCGCATTGATCAGGGCTGCACGTGATCGCTCATCTCGATCTCGACCTCTGATTGTCTCAATCGACATTCCTTCGGGACTTAATGCCGATCTGGACGATCCCATTGGAGCAGTAGTTCAGTCCGATCTTACAGTGGCCTTTACGGCTCCTAAACGCGCCAACGTGCTGCCCCCATCCTCTCATTTCAACGGAGAGCTGGTGATCGCCAACATCGGTTCACCTTCTGTGTTGCTGGGGTTTCCGGAAGCAAAACTTTTTTTGACTCAAGCGGCTGACGCGCGCGAATGGCTAATCGCCACACGATACCAACCTGAATCTTACAAGAATACGCACGGGCATGTACTGATCATTGCCGGATCCAAGGGTTACACCGGTGCAGCGGCGCTTTGCGGCAATGCCGCCATGAGATCAGGCGCGGGGTTGGTGACCATCGCGACTCCTGCCTCCGCACAATCTTCAGTAGTTGCGGCAGCTATGCCGGAGGTGATGACAACAGCACTAGCGGAAACAGATCGAGGGGCAGTGAGCGATGAGGCAATCGATCATGTCAAGCGTCTGGCCTCCAAGGCAACGGTGGTGGCGATCGGACCAGGTCTTTCCATGGAGGATGAACGCACCCGGAATTTTGTGAAGTCCGTCGTGCAAAACAGAACAACGCCCATCGTTATCGATGCGGATGGGCTGAACTGCCTCGCTCCCTGGCCCCAGGAGTTGCGCGGGTCAAAATCCAACCCACTCGTGCTTACGCCTCATGCCGGAGAGATGAGGAGACTGAGCGGGATCACTGACAAATCTGAGTTGATCGATCGCGTCGCCTCGGCGCGCGATTTCGCGGTCAAGCACCAATTGATTCTGGTTCTGAAAGGTTCGCGCTCACTAATTGCCGGACCTGACGGCCGAGTTTTCATTAACCCGACCGGCAACGCAGGACTCGGAACTGCGGGAGCCGGCGACACATTAACCGGCCTGATCGCCGGGTTCATCGCGCAAGCATTTGGCACTTTAACAGGGGACGCGGATGCCCTCTCAGCAACGATTGCTGCTCTCTACGTTGGTGGTCTCGCCGGCGATCTCGCGGCGCGAGATGTAGGCATGAGGACTATGGTCGCTTCTGATATTCAAGCACACTTCGGCGCTGCGATCCGTTTGCTCGATCCGGAAGGCGAGTTGCCTTAACCAAAACGCCTATCGCGCGAGAATTGAAGTGGCGAACCAGCCGCGGATTTACTCGGATGAACACGGGTCAGACGGGTCAAAGCATTACTTGCGGAATTGCCCGCTGATTTCCCAAGGCCTCCTCTGACCTAAGGAAAGCCTGTTGGTTTTTGCTGATCGGCGTTCATCCGCGTAATCCGCGGCTAAGTCTTCTTCTCTACAATGAGTATCAGTCAATGATCACGTCAGCGCAGTCGCAAATTCCGACGGGTGAATGGATCTCTCAAGAGGCCGAAGAAACTTTCCGCCTGGGCCAGCAAGTCGGCAATCTACTCATCGGCGGGGAAATCCTCCTGCTCAGTGGGCCTCTGGGTGCAGGCAAGACGGTCTTCGTAAAAGGAATCGCAGCTGCGCTCGGACTTGACCCAGCGGAGGTAACCAGTCCGACGTTTACCCTAGTCAATCCCTATTCCGGGCGGCTAACTATTTACCACATCGACCTCTATCGTCTGGATGAAGGCGTCTCAGCTGCCAACGCTGTCGATCTTGAGGAGTTGCTAGTCGATGAAACGGCGGTCCTCGTACTTGAGTGGGCCGAACGTCTTGGTCGCTATCCCTTACCAGGGAATGTCTGGCAGATCTTGATTTCCGGAGATGGAGACGATCCGCGTTCAATCTCGATCCGTTTAGCCGCGAATCTACGGGATGAACGCGGAGCAGCGCGAAAACAAGACAAGCAGGCCAACACAGTCGAGCCATTTGATTAGTCCTCTTTCAGATCCGCGTTTTATTCGCGAGTATCTGCGGCTAAATGATGCCACTGTGCTAGAATCAGACGTAAATTTAGATGAGGAGACTATAAACAATGCCATATCCAGAAATCATGATTCGACCGATGCGGGAGGAATTGACCCGTTTAGGTTTTGAGGAACTGAAGACGCCGGCGCAAGTAGATGAAACAGTGCAAAATGCCAAAGGAACCCTAATGGTGGTGGTGAACTCCATCTGCGGCTGTGCGGCCGGCAAGGCCCGCCCGGGTGTCGCCCAGGCGCTGCAGCATGACGTCCGCCCTGACAAGGTAGCCACAGTGTTTGCCGGTGCCGATATCGAAGCAACTGAGAGAGCGCGAAACTATTTCACAGGGTATCCGCCGTCGTCTCCTTCGATTGCCCTCATGAAGGACGGCAAACTCGTCTTTATGATGGAGAGGCATCAAATTGAAGGTAGGGGTCCCTCAGAGATCGCCCGAGAACTTACTAAGGCGTTTGACCAGCACTGCATTCAAGCCGAAACAGTTGCCGGTTAAGGGAACGGTTTGAACTAATCAAACGCGAGCGGGGAGTAGCCCGGGTTCATTTTCCATTGTGCATTTTTCATAGGCTGAAAAAGTGTCTTGCGTTTCCATTTGGAAACGGTGATCGAGCCTAACGAGTGAAGAGCGCGCACCTCAATTTCAATGAGATTGAGAAATGAAAAATGAACCCGTTATTGCTCGGGCACGCGACGGCTCACTACGAAAGTCTCACGTTCCGTTTTGACCCGGCGTCCCCGCGGTTTTCTTCCCAGTAGTTCCGGCGGTTCCCAGATTTTTCAGCACTTCAGAATGCGCCATTACTACATCGGGCGATTGCTGCATTGAGTTGAAATACTTTTTCTGAAAACCGCTCCCGGTTTCGGAAGGTGTGAGCAAAACTCGCCCTTGGTCGAGAACCGCAACTGCCTCGCTTTCCGTTAGCGGCTCCTTCGCGTCCAACATCTCGTCTATCTGCACCATAAGCTCTGACAGGTTATGTAGCCAGGCGAACCATGGGTGGTGCATTACAAGTTGCAGAACTTCATAGCTATTGTCGACTCGCCCGTATGTTCGTTCATAAGCCTCACGCTCACAGTCCAGCAGAGTCTTGTGCAGATGCAACAAGGGCTGACGGAGCTGGATCAATCGCTGAAGCGTTGATTCGTGGATTTCATGATCAGAACCCATTACATTCCCTTCCCTTTTTTGAGCCAACTCCAAATTGCAACGTCACCTGGTATTGTCATTGTTTCGAGAAATCGATTGGTAAAAACGATCCACTACATCGCACGAACGAATACGAAGATTGTTTAGTGCCATTTTTCTGTGATTTTCGTGGGTCGGTTTTATGTGCCTGCCATTCGTTACGGCCGTCACAACTGAAACCAATACCCGCTACCCATCGCCCAAGTCTTTGGCTTGCGTGATACTCTCGACGACCTTGTCAGCATCAAACCGTCTGCGTTGAAACACGGCAGCGGGCACTTTCAGATTATAAAGCTTGATGCGACTGTTGAGTTCGGCTGTCTTCTCACGAAACTCGGTGACGTTCCTTACCCATGCGGCCTGATTCGGCGTGACACCTCCAGGCCGATAAATCTTCCAGGCGCGTATTAGTATCTGACGCGTGGCATCGAATGTGGCATCAATATCCTTGCGTTCTTCAATCCACGCCGGAGCGAAGCCAGCATCGCGAAGCAGTTTGTGAACTACACGCAGATCGGGATCTGCGAATGGATTCTCACTCAGATCTACTGGCTGCCCTTTTCCCGGCAAATTGTCAAACTCGCCGGCTTCGATTGCTTCACGAAGCATTCTCTCGGCCATGGATTCCAACCGACTCATAGATTTACCCGCCTGCAGCAAGAATTAAGACCCTGATTCCGATCCAAACGTTAAAGCATAAGACTTGGTTCCTCAACATGTCATTTGCCTGGCCGTCATCGTTGACAATGGCAAATGAGGAACCAGTAGTGGCCTGAACATTTGAAGACAGTTCGTTCAAATTGTGTAACTCAAAGAATAGCTCGGACGACGGGTGTAATCGATTGCAACTTGGAATTGATATTAGTGCCTTCTTACAGAACCGGGAGCGGTAGCGACCGCACTCAACCAACTAGGATCAAATCGCGTCGATTACTTTGATGTAAAGCAATGCTCTGTACGTCCGAGTTGTGTGAACACACCTTTCAATTTCCTAACGTCAGTGCTGCCTTGCGTGAATGCGGTCGCTACCGCTCCCGGTTCTGTAGCGTTTACGACTCCCACAACTCGCTATGCTATGATCATCACCCATGCCCGCTTCTCTCACGCTCGATACCCCAATCGACGAACTGTATAAGTACAGGATTGCCCGCCTGGGCCAAACCATTTCGCACAAGCTGGCGTTGGCGCTGGGAAGTGTCGCCAGTAAAAAAAAAACCGGCGACGCAAGCGTTGAAGACCTGCTCAACCATCTGCCCATGCGCTATGAAGATCGGTCGAACCTGGCCCACATTGGCAATCTGGAGGCGGGAAAGGAAGCCTCGCTCGAGCTCTACGTTAAGAATGCCGGTGGTTATCAGGTCGGAAAGAATCGTGCTTACGGCAAACCGAAACTCTTCATCTTTGAGATTGTAGCAACGGACAAAGGGAAGACCGGACGCGACGTCGTCGTCTGGTGGTTTGTTTCCGGGGGTCACGCGCACGACATCGTCGGCTATTACATGAAAAGGCTCACCCGCGGTACTCGCTTCATTACCTTCGGCAAATGGGAGTGGGATGATCGGCGGGTAACCTTCGCCTTGCGTCTTCATAAACCTGGCGACGAGTTGGAAATGTTACCACCTCTGATTGGACGCGGGACTGAGGAGAAACAGGGGCAGCGAGAAACCACTCCAACACCTGACGGTGACTTAGATGACGACTATCCATCTGATCCAGCTTTAGCGGCCGTTCATGCGGGTCGCCGAGTGCCGGTGTATCGCAAGCTGGGAGACTTCTCTTCCAAACAACTGCGAGAGATTGTCCATGCCACACTGGAATTGATCCCGGAGCAGGAGGTTATAGAAACACTTCCTGCAGAGCTGAGGAGGCGTCAGGGTTTAATCGGTCGCGCGGACGCCTTTCGCCAGATTCACTTCCCGCCTGAAGATGTGCCACTCGCTGAATACGAAAGAGCTCGGAGCCCGGCACACAAGAGACTGATCTTTGAAGACTTTTTCTGGCTCGCCCTGGGAATCGGACTGAAACGCGGTCAAAGAATCAGAGAAGCAAAAGGAGCCAGGATAAAGATTGGCGCTCAGGTGAAGGAGGCGATCGCTTCAGTGATGCCATTCAAACTCACCAGCGCTCAGCGAAACGTAGTTAAGCAACTCTTCAAAGACATGCAGTCCGATTCCCCGATGAATCGGCTGCTCCAGGGCGACGTCGGCAGTGGTAAGACGATCGTCGCGCTGGTCGCAATGATCGCCGCCATGGAAAATGGTTACCAGGCAGCGTTGATGGCCCCAACTGAAATTCTTGCCGAGCAACATGCTCGCAACATCAAACGCCTGTTGGCCAGAACGCCTTATCGAGTTGAACTCTTAACGGGTTCTTTGCGCGCTGCAGAGAAGCGCCGTCTGCAAGTCAGTCTCGCGGCGGGCGAGATTCACGCCGCCATTGGCACTCACGCTTTGCTGCAGGAGTCGGTCTCGTTTAGCAAGCTCGGCCTGGTTGTAATTGATGAGCAGCACCGCTTTGGCGTCATGCAACGCGCCGAGCTGCGAACGCGCGGCTTCAATCCAGACGTTTTGGTCATGACCGCCACTCCCATTCCCCGGTCTCTCGCGATGACCGTGTATGGCGACCTGGATGTTTCAGTGATAGACGAGATGCCTCCGGGAAGGACCCCGATCGAGACGAGAGTTTTTGCCGACAACTCGGACGATCGGAAAGAAGTGAAGCAGCTGCTTGCCCGCGAGCTTAAGGCGGGGCGACAGATCTATGTTGTCTATCCGTTGGTCGAAGAATCGGAGAAGATTGATCTAAAAGACGCGACGAATCGCTACGAGTATCTCCGCGATAAAGTCTTTCCTAAGTATGCGGTGGGTCTGATTCACGGAAAAATGAAGCCAGCGGAGAAAGACGAGGTGATGCGCCGGTTCGTGGCCGGGGAGATTCAAGTACTAGTCTCCACGACCGTGATCGAAGTTGGTGTTGATGTAGCCAACGCATCCGTGATGGTAGTAGAGCACGCCGAACGATTCGGGCTCTCCCAGCTTCATCAGCTTCGCGGGCGTGTGGGTCGGGGAGCGGAAAAGAGTTACTGCGCGCTGCTGACGTCGGATAAAAGGACCAGCGTCGCGGAAGAGCGTTTGGGAATCATGGAACAGACAAGCGACGGTTTTCTAATTGCCGAAAAGGATCTCGAGATACGCGGCGCCGGCGAACTTCTGGGAACAAAGCAAGCTGGCCTTCCCGAATTTCGCATCGGCAATCTCTTCCGCGATCAGCAAATACTCGAGCAAGCGCGCAAGGAGGCTGAGTTCTACCTTATCAAGCGGGAAAGATCTGTCGAAACATCAAAGATGGTTCAGCGCGTCCGAGCCGACACGAGATTTGGTCTCGCCGCGGTTGGGTAAACTCCATTCCAAAGAGGCTTCTTTGAAGTAGCGCGGTGGCAAAGCCAAGCGGCGACACGCTTTGGATCGACCCTGAACCCTACTACGGGAAGGTTGAGAACCTGCAGCCGGTCGGCGTTCAAAATACGCGCGGCGTCAACCTGGTTGGAGATGTCCTGGAGCCCACACGCCACGCGGGGATCCTTACCAGTCGATATCGGCTGGGATGGAAGCGCGAGCGTTAGCGGCTTTTGCGGATGTGGTTTTACCGATCATATTCCAGGTGAGTTTCTGATATCCCACGCGGGCAGGCGAATCAACCACCCCAGCGAGGCTGCCCCTCGACCATTCACGCTTGCCGTTCAGTTAGGGGTGCCGAAGCATCTCATTCGTAAGGGCCACGGGACTCATGCACGTCAAAAACGCCATCACTTGAGGAAATTCCCGGCGATGCGGCTCAAGTCGTCCGCAACGCTGCCAT
>JBGTLM010000067.1:0-5080 GCA_041744135.1 Pyrinomonadaceae bacterium | reverse complement strand
CTCCTTGGCCTTTTTCTTGTTGGCTTCAACGCCCGTGCGCAAAACTGGCCGCAGTTCCGCGGCCCGAACGCCTCAGGAGTTGTCGAGGGCCAAGCAGCCGCAGTCACCTGGGACGCGCAAAAGTCTGTCAACACTCGTTGGAAGACTGCGATCCCAGGGCTAGCACACTCCAGTCCGGTCGTCTGGGGAAACAAGATTTTCGTCACCACAGCGGTCACCAGCGCCGCAAAAGACGAGACGCGTTTCGGGCTTTACGGCGACGTCGCGCCGGTTAAGGATGATCCCAAACATACCTGGAAGGTTTTCGCTCTCGATAAACAGACAGGCAAGATCCTCTGGGAGCGAATAGCCTATGAGGGACTCCCGAAGGTAAAACGTCACCCTAAATCAACTCATGCTGATTCCACACCGGCAACAGATGGCAAGCACGTCATAGCTCTCTTCGGTTCGCATGGTCTCTACGCCTACGACCTGAACGGTAAGCTCTTGTGGAAACAAGACCTCGGCGTGCTCGACGCAGGGTGGTTTTACGACCCGGATTACCAGTGGGAATATGGTGCGTCACCCATCATCTTCAAGAACATGGTTATCGTCCAGGCCGATATTCAGAAAAACTCATTTATCGCGGCTTACGATATCAAGACAGGTAAGCGCGTTTGGATGACCCCTCGCGAAGAAATTCCTTCGTGGAGCACACCGACTGTCTACGAGGGTAAGAGTCGTGCCGAGCTGGTCACCAACGGAACCAAGGCCATCCGAGGCTACGATCCTGTGACCGGAAAAGAACTCTGGCGTCTGGGACCGAACTCCGAGGTTGCAACACCGACACCGATTTTCGCGCACGACCTCATATACGTTACGACCGGCTACCGGGTCATCCAGCCAATTTATGTAATTAGGCCGGGAGCTGCAGGGGATATTTCGCTTAAGGATGGTAAGGAATCGAGTGATTTTATTGCCTGGAGCAAAACGCGCGGCGGCCCCTACATGCCGACGCCCGTTATCTATGGAGACTTGCTTTATATCGTTTCAAATCAGGGAGTGCTTACGACCTACCAAGCCAAGACAGGAGAGCGCGGCTATCAGGAGCGGCTTGGCGGCAAGGGCGGTGCCTTCACGGCTTCACCAGTCGCTTCCGACGGTAAGATTTACCTCTCCAGCGAAGACGGTGAGGTATTCGTCGTCAAAGCTGGTCCCAAGTATGAGCTTTTGGCTACGAATCCCGTGGGCCAGGTGATGATGGCGACCCCTGCAATCTCCGACGGGCTAATCATCGTTCGGGGAATCAGCCACGTCTTTGCCTTTGGCGAAACGCCAGGAGCCAAGGCCAAGTCGGCGAAGACAGGAAACTGAAGACCTGAGCTCCCCCAACCACTGGCCCGCATATATCGTTTCGGGTCACGATAAATGCCGGCAGTTGAGAGTTCAACCTTTACGCTGCGGCTTAGCGGTACGGACGAGCAAGTGCTCGAACTCTGGACTTCCGGCACCCGCCGATGCTTAGCGTCTGACTAAAGGCATAGTGTTGCAGCGCTCAGTAATTTAGAGACTTGGTTACGGAAATCTCATGAAAATGTTTACCCGAATGAGCTTCGCCTCAGTAATCACTCTGGTTGCGGCTGTCGTGTTTCTTAACGCTCCCATCGATTCAACCAGCGCCTCCAATTGGCCGCAATGGCGCGGCCCGGAAGGGCAGGGCGTATCCGGAGAGACCGGTCTGCCTGTTGAATGGAGCGCCACTAAGAACATCAAGTGGAAGACCGCGATTACGGGTCGCGGTCATTCATCGCCGATTGTATGGGGCAATAAAATCTTCCTGACGACTGCGCTCGATGGGGATCTGATTCCGGGAGCAAAAGCGGGTGTCACGCACAAGCTGCTAGACGGGACGGACTTTGTCCATCCTGATGCCGTGGGCGCGGATCGCAAGCACACCTTCAAAGTCATCTGCATCGATCGGGAGACTGGCAAGATTGTTTGGGAACGCGTAGCCTACGAAGGGCCGGTAGCGGATAGCCGACACAAAAAGGCCAGCTTCGCCTCTTCAACTCCCGCCACCGACGGTAAACACGTTTACGCTTTCTTCGGGACTGAAGGGCTGTACGCTTACGACTACAAGGGCAGACTCGTTTGGAAACAGAATCTCGGAACGCTGGGCACCGCGAGTGTCGGCTACGGGGTGTCGCCTATTCTTTACAAGGATGTCGTGATCATGCAATGTGACGATAGTGGCGGCAAGTCCTTCATAGCGGCATTCGAGAAGAAAACGGGCAAGCAGGCGTGGCGCACTGAACGAAAAGTCGACATAACCTGGAGTTCGCCTGTCCTGGTTCGCGCCGGCAATCGGACAGAGTTGATCGCCAGTGCCGCAGAGGCGATCATCGCTTATGATCCGACGTCAGGAAAGGAACTATGGAGGCATAAGGGCTTGGACAGCAACGCGGTGACTACCCCCGTCGTCTCGAACGATCTCGTCCTGGTTACCTCCGGCTATCCTAAAAAGATCGCGCTCGCGCTCAAGGCGGGAGGTAACGGCGACGTTACCGGAAGTTCCAGACTCGTTTGGTCCTACAACAAAGGCACGGCATATGTTCCTTCGCCAATCCTCTACGGCGACCATGTTTATTTGATGACGGGCAACGGCTCGATCAGCTGTCTCCAAGCGGGGACCGGAAAGGTAGAATACGAGGGCGCGCGCGTACCGAAATCGACGACCTTCATGGCTTCGCCGGTAGCCTACGAGGGCAAGATCCTCTTAACCAGCGAAGAAGGCGACACCTTCGTTCTGATGGCCGGCCCGAAGCACGAAGTTCTGCACACGAACTCGCTCGGCGAACCTGTTTACGCTTCGCCAGCCATCGCCGATGGTAAGATTTTTATTCGAGGCGAACAGAACATCTACTGTATTGGCTTGTGAATATGGGGTTGCGTTAGAGTGGATCAGTTTGGTCTTCGGAACTGTCTCACTCACATCGCGGCTTGAGCCCGGTGTCAAAACGATGTCCACCATCCCGGAACCGTTTTAACGTTTTTCTTGAAGCGTTATCCAGTTGGCCCATTCCTAACCGTTAAAACTGTTAAGAAATCAAGGAGCAGGACTCTGCCGCCGAACTAAAGCCACGCCGTGAATGAGAGTCGGCTCACTAGTAGGCAAACTGTAAGGAAAATCCAAAATGAAACTTTTCGGCCGCATCAAAGTCATTCTCGTCATCAGTTTTCTCTCAGCCTTCGCGCTTTTGAACTCCATCGTCACCGCGTCAGGCAACTGGCCTCAGTGGCGCGGTCCCGCCGGTTTGGGAGTTTCCACCGAGAAGAACTTGCCGACGGAATGGACTGCCACGAAAAACATTAAATGGAAAACCCCTATTGCCGGACGCTCCCACTCGTCGCCCATCGTTTGGGGTAACAAGGTCTTCGTTACGACTGCCGTTGAAGGCCCGGTCGTTCCTGGAGCAAAGGCGGTCAAGCATATGATGGGCGACAAGGAGTTTTTGCACCCGGACAGTATCGGAGCAGATCGCAAACACGCTTTCAAAGTCATTTGTCTTAACGCCACCACCGGCAAGATTCTATGGGAGCAGACGGCATTTGAGGGCACACCTTATGATAATCGTCATCGTAAGAGCTCTTTCGCCGCCTCGACCCCGGCCACCGACGGCAAATATGTCTATGCCTTCTTTGGCTCGGAAGGGCTCTATGCTTTCGACATGAGCGGCAAACTTGCGTGGAAGGCCGACCTCGGAAAACTCGGGACCGTTGGCATGGGAACGGGCACTTCTCCAATTCTTCATGACAACCTTGTGGTCATGCAGTGTGACGAGGACAACGGAGATGCCTCTTTCATCGTCGCGCTTGACAAGAAGACCGGCAAGGAAGTTTGGAGAACTCCTCGCAAGGTGCAGGTCAGCTGGGCGACTCCAATATTGGTTCGAACAGCAAAGCGCGCTGAACTGATCACCAGCGGTACCGAAGCAGTTGTCGCCTACGATCCGGCGACGGGGAAAGAGTTGTGGCGCCACAAGGGTGTGGAGAGTAACGCCATCCCTTCCCCAGTGGCCGACAACGAAGTGGTGTTTTTGTCTGCAGGGTTTCCGGCAAAAATAGTGATGGCCATTCGACTGGGTGCCGCCGGTGACCTTACTGATTCCGCGAACGTCGCCTGGAAACACTCAAAGGGCACCGCCTACGTTCCCTCGCCAATTCTCTACGGCGACTATCTTTACCTGACAACGGATCGCGGCATTCTCACTTGTCTTAATGCCAAAACCGGCGAAGTAATATATGAGGGCGGCCGCGTTCCGATTCCCGCAACGTTTACCGCATCACCCGTTGCTTTCGAAGGCAAGATCCTGTTGACTAGTGAAGACGGCGACACTTTCATGGTCAAAGCCGGACCGAAGCATGAGATTCTTGGCAGCAACTCGGTAGGTGAACCGGTTTATGCCTCTCCGGCGATCGCTGACGGACGGATCTTCATTCGGGGCGAGAAGAACCTTTATGCCATTGGAAATTAGCGGACTGGGAACCACTTGAGCGTCCTCAGCGTCTAATTGGTAACATGGAAATGCCTTAACAACTCTGGTGGTGTTAACAGTCATGATTAGGATACGTTTTATAATAGACGGCGCGAGTAATCGGCTTACGAGGCACTCAAAACCGAAGCGATCTACGAAATTACACGAAACTACCGAAATATTGTTAGTGTCACTTCGTGTAAGTTAGTGGATCGTGACTTGGAGGGTCTCAGAGTTGATCGACCGAGGTTACGACCCACGGGTTTTGCAGGGCCAATCGAGGAGATACGAAGATGTTTGAGCAACAAGAATCCGGACCCTGGTACCGGTCATTAACTGGTTTGATTGCGGCGTCAGTTTTGGTACCCCCTTTGGGGCTGGCGATGCTGTGGACCCGCCGCGATGTCGCCACAAGCCGGAAGATGCTCGGCACACTCTGCATAGCCCTATTGGGGGTCGGATACGTTTATCTGTTTGCAGCGTGGCGCAGATCCGGTGCGAATGAAGCCCACTACGCTTCGCTTGAACAACATCGCGCTCAACAGGAAGTACCGGGTGCACCCGCA
>JBGTLM010000066.1:0-8198 GCA_041744135.1 Pyrinomonadaceae bacterium | reverse complement strand
CCTGACGGCGTTGCGCGTCGTTGGCACCGGTGTTTAAACCGTACTGGTAGCCCTGGTTGAGTTCCGCTCGAGAGTTGTTGCGGCCATAGCGGTCATTACGGCGATCTCGGTTTCGCCGCCACTTCCGATCATCATCATCATCGTCGCGATCACGGCGATTGTAGCGATCATCATCATTACGCCACTGCGCTTGCGTCGTCGTGGTAGTCGCGACTATAAGGCCAAAAACTGCAGCGAGCACCAAAATCGCACCGCCGATTCTGTTTTTCATGTTTGTCCCCTCCACTTGGAAACCCAGAAGTGCAACCTTTGTGCCCCTCTCGTTTTTCAAGCACTTAACTCGGAAGTAGAGTGTGGATTGCAACCAAATGGTGCAGCGATGGCCGCAGATGAGACATTGCGGCGAAAGGGAACATTGGCATGCCTGAGGTTCAGGTATTAGTTGAAATTTCAGTCAAGAAGTTCAGAGTTCAAATTTAGGTTGCGGCCTAACGGTGAGCAAGTTTAACCTTAACTCTAAACTGAATAAGCACCTTCGGTTCCGGTTATGCTGTACAAGGATTGTCTGCCACAAATATACTAACCACGCCCCGGCTGTTCTCCTTGTCAACTCATGTTTGTCGACTCCCACGCGCACATTGATAGCACTGAGTTTGACGCCGATCGCCAAGAAGTAATCCAACGGGCTCGCGACGCCGGAGTGTCGGCGATACTAAACGTTGGTACAGGGGATCCGCATAGCGGCGTACTGGAACGCGCGGTTGAGTTAGCAGAGAAGCACCAAGGTCTCTACGCCGCGCTCGGTACTCATCCCCACGATGCCCGCCTCTTCGATGACCAGGCTGCTCAGAAAATCACTGATCTCATCAGGCAGAGTGGGCGAGTGATTGCCTGGGGGGAAATAGGCCTCGACTTTCATTACGACAATTCACCCCGCGATGTGCAGGTTGACGCTTTCCGGCGCCAGCTTCAACTGGCGCGCGCTGCACTATTGCCAGTAATTATTCATACGAGAGAGGCGGAGACGGAGACGATTGAGATACTACGGTCGGAATGGCAGGGCTCGGATCTGCCGGGCATCATGCATTGCTTCACTGGCACGCGTGAGCTTGCAGATAAGGCAGTCGACTTGGGGATGTTCATATCCTTCTCCGGCATCGTCACTTTCAAGAACGCGAACGATCTCAGAGGTGTTGCGACTGCAGTCCCGTTAGATCGATTGTTGATTGAGACTGATTGTCCGTATTTGTCCCCCGTGCCGCATCGCGGAAAGAGAAATGAACCGGCGTATGTGGTAGAAGTGGCGAGCCGCTTGGCAGAGCTTCGTGGAGTTTCGCTGGAAGAGATAGGGCGCGTGACGGCGGAGAATTTTAGAGGGCTTTTCAACCTGGATTTGAGTCGGGGCTGAGGCCGCAGTCGTAGCAAATTGCAGGTTGGGAAGGTGGGCAAAGCGAATCGCGCCCCCGCTCCAGTAGCGCCTTTGGCCACAGTATAAAGCCAAGCTATAAAAACGCTCGTGCTGAGTCAATCCGGCGTAGGTCGAAGAATTTTGAAGATGGCGCTACGCTGGAGCGGGGGCGCGATTCGCTTTGCCCATCTTCCCAACCCGCAAGTTCCTCACCTTGAGTGGTCAACTCGAGGCAAGTGCTAAAGACTCTCCCATGATGGACCACGCCTCAGTCCCGTGAGCGGAGAACTGAAAATTCGACTGCTGGCTGCTGTCAGTTCTCCGCCAAGCGGACTGATTGCCTAATCCAAGCAAGGTTAGCTTAAACCAACTGAGTCTCCAACCCACCAAGAGACAAGTTTCACATGCTGGCCTTTTGATGCTATTCTCACGACATTAAATAATAATTCCCAAGCATATATAGGGAACTTTGAGCATGGCCCAGCAGAACTCATTCGACATCGTATCGCAAGTGGATCGCGCTGAAGTGACGAACGCAATCCATCAAACTGTTAAAGAGGTGCGGCAAAGATTCGACTTCAAAGGCAGCGCCGCCAATGTGGTGCTGGAACAGGACGCCTTAGTGCTCACCGCCGAAGATGAAACTAAGTTGCGCAACATGAACGACATTCTCCAGCAGAAGCTGGTCCGCCGGGGCGTTCCACTCAAAGCCTTGACGTATACCGATATGGAACCAGCAGCGGGCGGTACGGTGAGGCAAGAGGCAGCAATTCAGCAGGGTATCCCTCAAGACAAGGCCAAAGAGGTCGTCAAGTTCATCAAAGACTCCAAGGCAAAGGTCCAGGCGTCGATCCAAGCGGATGTAGTTCGTGTTTCCGGAAAGGATCGTGACACTCTTCAGGACATAATCGCCAAGCTTAAGGGAAAAGATTTTGGCATCGACATGCAGTTCACGAATTATCGCTCAAATTGAGGCAGAGGATTCCGGCCAGACGTAAAAAAGAGTCTGCGAGCCGGAAACGCATTAGACAGTTAGCTAGTGAAATGCAGACGGCCGGCGAAACACTTGCACTCGATGATGTCCAGCTTGCGGCGAAGCGTATCTTTAGCCTAATCGCCTCCGAGCTGGGGCAGGTTGAAGTAGAGTTTGAGCGGCAGGCGCAGTCTAATGTCCAGGTCATCGCCTTCCTGGGAGACTACCTGCGCGCCTCCGGTGGCAAGCGCGTACGGCCTGCTCTCACAATCCTGTCGAACTATGCCGTGGGTGGCGAAGGATCTCGTTACAATTCTATTCGCATGGCTACAGTGATGGAGTTCCTGCACACTGCCACATTAGTCCACGACGACATTATTGACGAAGCGGACACACGCAGGGACCGTCCCACCGTGAATGCCCTCCATGGCAATCAAACGGCAGTGCTAATGGGCGACTGGCTCTACATGTCTGCCTTTGAAACAAGTCTTGCGGAAAGATCGCTTCCCATTTTGGACATCCTTACTGCGGTTACACGCAAAATGACAGAGGGCGAATTGTTGCAGCTGAACCTCCTGGGCCGAACTGATGTTTTAGAGTCGCAGTATCTCGACGTGTTGCAGCGGAAGACCGCTTACCTTTTCAGTGCCTGTTGCGAAGTAGGTGCCATGCTCGGCGGCGCGGGGGAACGGCAACGCCAGGCACTGGCGGATTATGGTGTAAGTCTGGGCACCGCTTTCCAGCTTGTGGATGATCTGCTCGACTTTACCGCCAGCGATGACGCGCTGGGGAAAGCCTCTGGCGTTGATCTGATCGCCGGCAAAGTTACTCTGCCGCTCATCTATCTGATTGAGAGAGATAGTTCCGGTCGCGAAATGGTTGAGACCGTGATCAGGGAAGGCAACTACAGCACGGTCTCACGTAGCGACTTGCTCCAAGCTGTTGAGCGTGTGGGAGGCCTCGAACAAGCGCGGGCACGGGCTGACGGCTTTGCGGAAGCCGCACGGGCGTCGCTGGATGTCCTCCCCGATTCTGAGTACTGCGGAGCACTCAGGTCAATACCCACTTATGTTCTCGAGCGCGAGCGATAATTCTCTGATAGTCGCGACTGACCGAACACCTGTCAGAACCGTGAGCGGTAGAGACCGGGTTGTATTTTTCCTAATTGAGACCAGGTCGCTACCGCTCCCCGTTCTGACAAAAAGCGTTGTGCAATTTCTGAAATCGCTCTAACATCCGTTCAATGGACCGACCAAACGAAAACCTGCTTTCACGTTTAGAGCAAAACTTGCGGCAATCGCGAGCTGCGCGCATGCATCTTGGAGCCCGGTTGCGGGAGCTGGAAGCGGAAGCGGATGCGGTTCGGGCAGAACTCGCGGAGATGGATACGCTGGCCAGTCAATCTGAGGCGGCCATCTATCGTTTGCTGTCTTCAGTGCTGGCTTCAAGTAGTCTGGCCGCCGGTCTCCCCTCAGACGCTGAACTCGAAACAGCGATGGGGCGTTCGGCTCCACAGAGTCGCGGCGCCGTTAACTTTGATGCCAGGCGCCAGCAGATTCCGCTGGTGCGCAGCGATATCGAGGCTTTGAGCGACCGCTTTATGGACCGCACGATCCCGCAGGCTGTGACCTTGCTGCTGCGCGAAGAGGGAGGACCCCTCCACGTTAACGAGCTCTACAACCGTCTGCTGGAAGGCGGGTTCCGTTTTACGGGCGAGAATCCGACGATCAGCGTAGCGGTTTCTCTCAATCGCAACAGTCGATTTCGAAAGGTCGCTCCTGGCACCTTCGACCTCATGATTCGCGACGCGTCCAAAGCTTCTTAAGTAATAATCAACTCTTCCACTGGACTCGGAACCCGGACCTTGCTTGAGAGTCAGCACGCACCTGGGATTTAGTTCGACCCTCTGTGAGTCAGGAGAGGTAGCTCCTTTGGAGGGTGAAAACAAGAGTCGTTGAGACCAACAACTCAATACGCTCTCGTCGTAAGAGCAGGGACAGGTCCACCTTCCTGCCCGCAAGTTAGCGTGACTTGAGGCGTCTCACGTTCAAAATTGAGTCACTCGCAGTCAATTCGCCTCCGCTCCAGGCTACGACATCCTACTCGTAACACTTAGAATGACTACTCATGCGCGCAATGATTCTTTCTGCGGGATACGGTACACGGCTTTGGCCTTTGACTGAAGACCGCACCAAACCAGCCATACCCATTCTCGGGAAGCCATTAGTGGGGTACGTCGCGGAATATCTCGCCGGCTACGGATGCGATGAGATTGTCGTCAATCTTCATCATCGCCCGGAGTCCGTCCGTGCGGCTTTGGGCGATGGCAGTGAGTTTGGTGTGCAGCTCCATTATGTTGAGGAGCCGGAGATACTGGGAACCGGCGGCGCATTAGATAATGCCCGCGAGCTACTGAAGGGCGGGACGATCGTCGTTGTGAACGGAAAGATAATCACCGACATTGATCTGAACGCGGCGTTCGAAACACACAGGAGCAGAGAAGCCATCGCCACTCTGGTGTTATTGCCGAACCCCGAGTGCCAGAGATTTACCGTAGTTGAAACTGCGGACGGCTGTCTCAAAGGTTTTGGCTCAATGCCAGTTCAAGCAGAATACGTTGGTAGAGAAGCCCCGCTGATGTTCACCGGCATTCAGATTCTGGAACCCCGAATCTTCGACTACATTCCACGCGGCCGTTTTTCCCACTCGACCACCGACGTTTATCCGCAAGCGATAGCTAAAGGTGAACGCATCGCCACCCATGTGGCAACCGGGAAGTGGTACGAACTATCCACGCCCCAACGCTATTTGGATATCAGTTTGGCGATGCTTGCGGAAAGAGGCGAAGACCTGGCCATGGGATCCACGTGCGTTATTTCAGAAGGCGCCGATGTGAGGCAGTCCGTACTCTGGGACGGGGTCGTCATTGAAACCGGCGCGCGCATCAGACGTGCCGTGATTGGCGACGGAGTCCGGATTACTGCGGGCGAGGTTATTGAGGATGCGGTGGTGGTGAGGAACTCGCTTGTGGACGGGAAAGACTCGCCGCCCAAGGCGCTCAAAGGAGTGGTTAGAGGTGCCAACTTTGTCGTGTCTCTGAGCCAGTGATACAATCTGCGTTACACTACTCAAGCTTGGGCGGGACCGGTGTACTGTCGCGCTTATTTTGGCAAGGACCAGAACCGCGGACTCCTTTCAACAGATGACGTCAGTAAAACAGGTGACTACCAGCGCTTTCGAACTCTCACCCGCTGATCGGCTTTTGAATTTTCTCCATGCTCAGGGAGTAAATTCCCAGGGAATAAAAGACACTCAAGTTGTAGCTCTAACGCCAGACGCATCCACGCGTAACTACTTTCGCATTCCCTGGAAGAAGGGTAAGGCGATAGCAGCTGTCTACCCTGAGCCGTTTGATCCTGCCTTTCATCCTTACCTCGACATAACGCATCTTTTCCTCGCCAGCGACATTCCCGTGCCGGAGATCTACGCGGTTGATGGCGGGACTGGAATTATCGTCCAGGAGGATCTGGGCGACCAGCAGTTGTGTCAGGTTTATGAAGTCGCGTCGCAGGAGGAATGTGAAGATTACAAAGAGCAGGCAATAAGTATCATCGCTCGGATTCAAAGGGCGACTGAGAAGGCCCACGAGTTGAAGTCTATTTCGAGCCGCCTGGCCTTCGACGAAGCCAAGCTTTCGTGGGAACTCGACTTTTTTGTCGAGCACTACTTTCAGAGCTTTCGAGGCGAAACTTTGCGCCGTGCCGAAGCTGCTGAATTGAAAGCTGAACTCAACGACATTTCCGCGGAACTTTCCTCGGCACCACGGGTCCTGTGTCATCGTGATTTTCACACCGCAAACTTGATGCTCGACAGTAGGGACCAATTGCGCGTGGTGGACCATCAGGATGCGCGCATGGGCCCGGCCACCTACGATCTGGTTTCGTTCTTGTTGGATCGCCAACCGGTGCCACCCTCGCTAGCGGAATTACGGGCCTATCGTCTTTACCTTCTGGAGGAGCGCAGACTGCAGGGTCTTGAGCCCCTCGACCCGGATGATTTTGCCCAGGAGTTTCGTCTGATGACGATTCAGCGCGGGCTTAAAGCTGTGGGCACCTTCTCCTATCAAACAGCTATCAACGGACGCGGCGCTTTTTATGAGCATTTTATTCCGCCGACGTTTTTGGTCGTATTGCAGGCCGCGGAATGGCTGGAACGGTTTCCCACACTCAGAAAACTGATAACCGAGCGAACTCAACCATAATCAGCATTAACGTTACGTGATGACCACCGAATCAGAATCATTGGAAATAACCAAGACTCCGCAAACCTATATTTCAGAGCTCTCGAAGCACGTGGGCGAGGAGGTTGTACTTAAGGGTTGGCTCTACAACTTGCGTTCCAGCGGGAAGATTGTTTTTCCCCAGTTGCGAGACGGCACCGGGATCGTCCAGGGCGTGGCTTTGAAGAATACAGTCACGCCCGAAGTGTGGGAGGCGCTGAATGGTCTGGGCCAGGAATCTTCCCTGATAATTCGTGGCGCCGTGCGCGCAGACGAACGCGCTCCGGGCGGTTACGAAATCGATGTCGTGGATGCTCAGGTGTTGCAGGAGGTGCACGACTATCCCATCACCCCAAAGGAACATGGCACAGAGTTCCTGATGGACCAAAGGCACCTCTGGCTGCGTTCCCGCCGCCAGCATGCGGTTCTGAAAGTGCGTCATACGGTCGTGCAGGCCATCCGCACCTTCCTCGACAACGATGGGTTCACTCTCGCAGATGCGCCCATCCTCACGCCGGCCGCGTGTGAAGGAACTACTACACTCTTCGAGGTTGACTACTTCGAAGGCGAGAAGGCGTACTTGACGCAGTCGGGCCAACTTTACAACGAAGCGACAGCCGCGGCGTTCGGAAAGGCCTATTGTTTTGGTCCTACGTTTCGGGCCGAGAAATCAAAAACGCGCCGCCACCTCACTGAATTTTGGATGGTTGAGCCGGAAATGGCTTATGCGACTCTCGACGACGTAATGGTCCTGGCGGAAAGAATGCTCTCACATGTGGCCGAGCGCGTGCTGGAAGATAGAGCCGAAGAGTTAAGGGTTTTAGAACGGGACACCTCGAAGCTGGAATCCATCATCGCCCCATTTCCTCGCCTCTACTACGACGATGCGGTAAAGATGCTTCAGGAGGGACATGCTGCCGGCGCTTTCGAAAGTCGCTTCGAATGGGGCGGAGATTTCGGTGCGCCCGATGAAAGTTATATCTCAAGTAAGTTTGATAAACCGGTAATGGTCCATCATTATCCCGCAGCCGTGAAAGCGTTTTATATGGCGCGGGATCCCGAGCGGGAGGAATTGGCGCTGGGTGTAGACGTGCTGGCGCCCGAGGGTTATGGCGAAGTGATTGGTGGCGGTGAACGTGCCACATCGCTTGAGTTTCTAAAAAACCAGGTGGCCCAGCATGAGCTACCGCAGGAGGCGTTTGAGTGGTATCTCGACCTGCGTCGCTATGGCAGCGTCCCGCACGCCGGTTTCGGCATGGGCATTGAACGGTGTACCGCATGGATGTGCGGCATCGAGCACATTCGGGAAACAATTCCGTTCCCGCGGATGCTTTACCGTATTCGACCGTAATATGCCGGGTGCGATCGTTTTGTCAGAACCGCGAGCGGTAGCGACCGGGTTCGCTCGTGACAGCGCTCACGGCGGTTTATTGACCCGGTCGCGTACCGCTCGCGGGTCTGGCATGAGCAAAGAAAAGCATTAACAATGACTGACGACACTCCCGAACGGATCGTGACCCTCGTTGGCGGCTCGAAAT
>JBGTLM010000065.1:0-27137 GCA_041744135.1 Pyrinomonadaceae bacterium | reverse complement strand
AGAAGCTTCTGGTCCATCTCAGCGCGACTGAGACCGAGGGCCCGTTCATTAGCACCAAACCATTCGCTGGGAACATTGACGCTGCGCCCCCTTCGCGAATAGAAGACTGTTTGTGTAAGCATCGCGCCGCCGGCTGAGATCATCTGCTCTGCGACCCGGAGGCGTTCGAAATGCTGCAGGCACTCCGGCGAAATGAATTCACCGCACAATTTTGCTCGAGGAAATCGTTTTTGCTCAACGAGCAAGACGCGCGCACCTTGCGTTGCCAGATGAATCGCAGCGCTCGTCCCGGCGGGGCCGGCCCCGGCTATAGCAACGTCGTAAGTGTCTCCCGAGTTGGTCATCGAGCTAAGCCAACCTTCCCAGCCTGGTCCATTTGATCGTCACGGGCAGTTAGGGGAGGAAGTTTGTTGATGTTTTCCCACCGGGCGCCGTGTGGACCAATCCAGTTGGCTCGAGCGCTGAGGACCAATCGATAGGGAAATCTGCGCTCGATGCTAACGTCGGTCAGGTCCGCCTGGGATGCCAGTTTAGTCAACTCCCGCGGTTTAAAGCTTCGCAGGATCGAAAGGGCGCCGTCCTCCCTGAGCAGGCGATTGTGCAGGAACAATCGACCAGCCGTTCGGTAGAAGTAGTAGGCGATCGGATGACGATGAAGATCGATTATGAAAATTCGACGGCGGGCGACGCGGTTCAACTCCTGTAGCGCCAGCACAACTTCGCGGTCGTCCAGGTGATGAGTGAACAACGAACAGATTGAGTAATCAAACGAGCCGTCGGCGAAGGGAAGACGGAGGGCATCGCCACGGATGGAGGCGATCTGATTCAGACCGCTCGACTTCTCGAGAACCGCTTTGGCTGACCGGGCGTTTAATTCCAAGGCTGTGAAAGTGCCTATTCGTTTGTTCCTTCTGGTCCAGGCAGCCGCTACGCGCAAGAGTTCGCCCGATCCAGCCGCCACATCAAGGACTGAGAAACTGCGCAGATCGGATTGCTCAATGTCTGTCAGCAATGAAAGCCGCAAGGCCCGCGCGTCGCCTAACCATTGATTAACGCGTTGCAGCTCAACGATGCAACCTTCGTACTCCTCTGGGGTGTAATCACCTATGTCGAGATGCTCGAGATCGTTGCTGCGCTCGCGGAACTTAACGAACATATTAGTTTCAAAGGGTTGAAGAATCGCGGCTTACCCACAAAAAGGTTCTCACCATTTACGATCTATTATTTACGATTTACGTTTTCTCTATCACCAGCACACTGTTCTTCGATCCAAAACCGATGCAGTTGCAGAGTGCTACCTGCACGTTTGCAGCCCGCGCCTGATTAGGCACGTAATCGAGATCGCAATCGGGGTCAGGCTCGTCCAGGTTTATGGTGGGGGGAATCATCTGCTCGTGCATGGCACACAACGCTGCGCCTAAACCGGCAGCGCCGCTGGCGCCCTGTGGATGCCCGACCTGCGACTTCGTCGCTGACATCGGAATTCGGGAGGCATTACCGTCGAAAGCTAGTTTAAGCGCGCTGGTCTCAATTCGATCATTTAGTAAGGTGGATGTGCCGTGGAGATTTACGTAGTCGATATCTTCGGGTTTGCGTCCCGCATCTTCCAATGCCATCCGCATGGCGCGCGCGGGCTCCTCCCCGCCTTCTTCCAGGCGGACTCGATGATAAGCGTCACAGGTCGCGCCGTATCCGGTAATCTCCGCATAGATTTTTGCGTTGCGCTCTTTCGCTTGTTCAAACTCCTCCAAAACATAGATCCACGCGCCCTCGCCCAAAACAATGCCGGATCGGTTTCTGGAAAACGGACGAGAGGCGCGCTGCGGCTCGTCGTTCCAATCGCTGGTCAAGACAGTCATCAAGTGGAACGCCGCCAGAATACCGGGGGCGAGGGGCGCATCGACGCCGCCGGAGATCATCACATCTTGCCGGCCGAGAGCAATGTGCTCTGCCGCGTAGGCGATAGCATCAGTCGAACTGGTGCAGCCAGTCGAAACAACGTGCGAAAGGCCGCGCAAGCCAAACGCCATCGAGAGCTCACTGGAAAGACCCCCGTGTGTCGATGAGGGAATTGTATAAACACTGGCCTTGTAGGTCGGACCGATGTACCAATATGAGTATTGCTGCTCCGTAAACGCCAACCCGCCCCCGCCCGTACCCAGCACCACTCCAATCGTCCTGCGTTGGTCCAGGGTCATCTCGGCGGGAAAAAGATTCGCGTCTTGGAGAGCTTCCCTGGCAGCTGCGAGGGCGAGAGGTACAGTTCGCGGAACATGTTTTCGATCCCGGGGGATGACTTGGGCTTCCCAATCGAAGTCGCGAACTTCGGCAGCGATCTTCACCGGTGAGTTGGAAACATCAAAAGCTTCGATTCTGCGGCTGCCACTCTCGCCCTTAAGAAGAGCAGCCCAGAAAGCCTTGCGCCCGATCCCAATCGGGGTCACGCACCCCATTCCGGTGATCACCACTCGCCGGGGTTGCTGAAAGCGGCTCAACATTTCGGATCCAATACCTCATCAAGCAAGGGGGTTTCGATTCGTTGGGGACCACAGCATATCATTGGCTGTGAACAAACCGCGAAACCAACGAACACCTTGAGTCTGTTCGTCGTGGAGGCCCGCGAACTACCTAGAGGTTCTTGGTTATCGAACCGTGAATGCACTTCCGCTAAACACAAAGACCGCACGCCCCAGAGGCGTACGGCCTTCAAAGCAAGTGCTCTGGTTCAGGTCGCCCAAGTCTGTGTGGTTACCGATTAGACGGCTTCGACCTGGGTGCCGCACTCATTGCAGAACTTCGTTCCCGGGTTTAGTTCTGCCTCGCACTTAGAGCATTTAAGCTTTTCTTGTTTGGCTCCGCATTCCGCGCAAAACTTCGCGCCAGACTGGAGCCTCGCATTACATTTCACACATGCAACAGTTTGTGTTTCGGCCTCGAGTTTTGTGCCGCACTCATTGCAGTACTTGACCGTCGCCAGGTTCGACGCCCCGCATTTCGTGCAAGTAACATTCGGTGCCTCCTGGCTATCACCCTTCCGCGGGTTCATCGCATCCGTCATGGCTCCGGCCATCGCGTTCCCAATGGCGAATCCTGCTCCCAGCCCAGCTCCCGTGGCTGCTCCGCCGCCCGAAGTATTCTGGGCTGCATCCCGCATCGCGTCGGCCGCCTGAAATTGAGCATACTTGCCCACATCTCCGATAACACCCATCGATGTCCGCTTGTCCATCGCCGCTTCAACTTCAGCCGGAAGGGAGATGTTCTCAATCACAAACTTCGTCAACCCCAGTCCAAAAGTCTTGACTTCCTCGCTCAGCTTCGAGCGTGTGAACTTTGACAACTCGTCATAGTTGGATGCCAGGTCGAGAGCCGCAATCTTTGACTCACCGAGAGCGTCGCTGAAGCCACTAACTAATGTGCGCTTTAATTGTCCTTCGATGTCTTCAGTCACAAAGTGAGCGTTGGTTCCGGCGACCTCCTTAATAAAAGCGGTCGGATCCTCAACCCGGATTGAGTAGATGCCAAAGGCTCGCAGACGGACCATGCCGAAGTCCGTGTCCCGCATCATCACGGGATTCGGAGTTCCCCATTTCAGATCGGTGAACTGCTTAGTGTTTACAAAATAGACCTCTGCCTTGAAAGGTGAGTTGAAACCGTATTTCCAGGCACCGAGCTTAGTGAGGATCGGAGTGTTCCCGCCGTCAATGGTGTAAAGACCGGGAGGAAAAACATCCGCAATCTGTCCCTGAAATACGAAGACCGCCGTTTGCGATTCGCGCACTGTGAGTTGCGCGCCGTTCTTAATCTCCTGGCCCTGGACGGGAAACCGGTAAAGTAACGTATTCCCGGAATCGTCTAGCCATTCAATTACCTCAATGAATTGCGAGCGGATGGCGTCAAGAATTCCCATCGGTTTGTCTCTCCTTTGAGCGGCAGTTAGTTTTCGCCGCGCGTTAATATACGGGTTATAGCCTCACGATGTTCAGAGCGCTCACGCCCTGGACCAAATATTGCACAAAGCAGGCAGCGAGAAAAGAGCGTTAAAGTAATTTCGTGGCTATTCATGAGGCTTTGGTCATGGCGCTTCTGGTCATGACGCTTCTGGCCCCATTGCCATTGTCTGAGCTTTCCAGCGGCGCGAGCGGAAGTAGGCAAAGCCAATTAGCCCAATTAGTCCGCCGGCGATATCGATCCCACTGTCATATAGAGAACCGGTGCGCGAGGGCACAAAGCTCTGATGGTATTCATCCAGTAACGCGTGAAGCACGATTAGCAGTAGGCTCGCTTGGAACCATCTTAGCCTTAGAAACTCGCGCGAAGAACCTGTAAGGGCTCGGGCCGCAAGCCACCCCAGGACGGCATACGCGGTGATGTGCGCCGCTTTTCGCACCAGGAAATGCGCCAGCCTGACGCTTTCCTCAGTGATATTAGGAAATAACAAGAGCAGTAGTGGTCGAACGACACTGGCGGTGTTGACGGCGGAAAATTCATTTGACGACGCGAAAGAGATGAGGGCCATCCAGATGATCAGTGGAGCATAGCGCCACGTCCGTTCTCTCGTCGATCGAGTTTCCATTCGACTCTTAACGCCCCGCGAATGAGGTGCTCATAGATAATGGGAAGCCGCCCAAGCTGCTTCCCAACTTGACTCGCATTCCCTAGCTTGCAGGCTGCTGAAAAACTAAGGACGATCCACGAAATCATACGAAGCGGCACGAAGAGCCATTCGTTCGAGTCATTTCGTGCGCTTTCGTGGATCGTCTTTCCCTCTGAATAGCCCGGCCCTTTCAGCAAGCCTGTGGGGCGCACCGTTAGAGCGCTGCTGCGCCCGAAACGACTTCTATGATCTCGTTAGTGATGGCTGCCTGTCTGACGCGATTCATGTTTAGGGTGAGCGAATCCATTAGTTCGCTGGCATTCTTTGAGGCGGAATCCATGGCGGTCATTCGAGCGCCTTGCTCGGAAGCCACGGATTCCAGCAGTGCGCGAAAAACTTGCGTCTCTACCAGACGTGGAAGCAACCGGCTAAAGATCTCGGCGGGTGGTTGTTCGTAAATATAGTCGACGAGTGTGAGAGGTTGACCGGGGGCGGGGGACTCTTCAGCGTTTGAGCCGGCCCGCGAGACGGGCAAGAGTTGCTCTACAACCACGCGCTGCTGCATCACTGATCTGAATTCATTGTAGATGATGAAGACCTTGTCAATCTCCTGGTCCTCCGTAAAGCGTTTGATCACGTCGCGGGCCACTTCTATCGCCTCAGAAAAATCGACCCGGCCCTTACCAGTAAGCCCGACGTATTCGCCGGCCAATATCGAATCTCGACGACGGAAAAAATCTCTGCCCTTGCGACCCACGGCCAGGATCTCAACCTGCTTACCGGCATGCTCGCGACTGAAAGCTTGGGCCGCTTTGATCAGATTTGTATTAAACGCGCCGCACAATCCTTTGTCCGCGGTGATCAACACCACCAGGTATCGGTCGTCGCCTCGCAAGTCGAGTAGCGGATGATGAAAGCTCTCGTCGGTCCTCCCGGCTAGCTCACTTAGCACCTCCATCATTTTGTTGGCGAAGGGACGCGCGGTCACAACGCGATCCTGCGCACGCTTCAGCTTAGCCGCCGAAACCATTTTCATGGCTTTGGTGATCTGCTGCGTATTCTTAACCGACTTAATACGCCGTCGAATGTCCAGGAGATTGGGCATAAACTTGGCCAATCGGGGGGGGCCGTGTGAACTAAACTCCGGCCGGCATCATATCTGGTGTCGGGGCTGGTGCCGTAACCTCAGAAGGCGCCCCAGATCCAGCATCGGTGGTCCTTTCATTCCAAATGTCCTTAAAGTCTTTCAAAGCCTGTTGCAGATCTGATTTGATCTCGTCGGTCAAACTTTTCTTCTCGCGAATGTTCTGCAAGAGACCCGGATGTGAATTCTCAGCAAACTTGAGGAGTTCCGCTTCGAAGTTACGCACTTCCTCGACTTGAAGGTCATCTGTAAAGCCATTGCTCGCCGCCCAGATCGCCAGAACCTGATTCTCAATCGGCATTGGTCGATACTGCGGCTGTTTCAATATCTCGACTAAGCGCTGGCCTCGAGCGAGTTGGGCTTGAGTGGCCTTATCAAGATCAGAACCAAATTGAGCAAAAGCTTGTAACTCTCTGAACTGCGCGAGAGCAATGCGCAGCGTTCCGGCCACCTGTTTCATAGCCTTGATTTGAGCTGAGCCCCCTACCCGCGAAACGCTGTTGCCGACGTTGATGGCGGGGCGAATACCGCTATTGAATAAGTCAGCCTCAAGAAATATCTGTCCGTCCGTAATTGAGATGACGTTGGTGGGAATGTAAGCCGAAATGTCTCCCGCTTGGGTCTCGATGATCGGCAGGCTCGTTAATGAACCGGCTCCTTTTGCATCGGACAACTTCGCGGCTCGCTCGAGCAGCCGCGAGTGGAGATAGAAAACATCTCCGGGGTAAGCTTCACGCCCGGGTGGGCGGCGAAGCAGTAGCGAAATCTCACGATAAGCGGCTGCCTGCTTGGAAAGGTCATCATAAATTGTTAAAGCGTGTCTGCCGTTGTCGCGGAAGAACTCGCCCATAGCCGCTCCCGAGTAGGGCGCGAGAAATTGCATCGCGGCTGGGTCTGAGGCGGTGGCCTTAACCACGATCGTGTACTCCATGGCCCCAAAGTCCTGCAGCGTTTTAACTACCTGGGCCACCGTCGAAGCTTTTTGTCCGATGGCCACATAGATGCAAATTACATCTTTACCGTTCTGGTTGATGATGGTATCAACCGCCACTGCAGTCTTGCCGGTTTGACGATCCCCAATGATCAATTCGCGCTGTCCGCGTCCGATAGGCACCATTGCGTCAATGGCCTTCAGCCCTGTCTGTAAAGGCTCTTTTACCGGTTGGCGATCCACCACACCTGGAGCCACACGCTCAATGGGATTGTAAGTATCCGTAACCAGAGGTCCACCGTCATCGATAGGATTCCCGAGCGCGTCTACCACGCGACCAATCAGAGCGTCGCCGACAGGAACCTGCATGATGCGCCCGGTCCGCTTCACTACGTCACCCTCTTTAATCGTCTGGAAGTCGCCAAACAACACCGCTCCTACCTTGTCCTCTTCAAGATTTAAAGCCAGCCCGCGGACATCATGGGGAAACTCGATCAGCTCACCGGCCATCACCTTTTCGAGCCCGTGGATCTCGGCAATTCCGTCGCCGACCTTGATGACCGTGCCTACCTCCATCACAGTTACTCCGACTTCGAAACTCTCAATCTGCTTGCGAATTATTTCATTGATTTCATCTGCTCTAATCGGTTCCATTTTGTTTCCTCAAAACTTCGTTCATCAGCCACCCGACTTGAAGGCCATGGTTGGGGGAGCCGTTGGCTATTTGCCAGCGAGTTTTAGTTCCAACTGTCGCAGCTGATTACGGATTGACCCGTCATACACGGTCGAGCCAATTCGCGTAACCATCCCTCCAATAAGAGTCTCATCGATTGCGAAACTTAGCCGTACATCTTTCCCAGTCATCGTCGCCAGGCGCCCGCTGAGAGATTTTTTGATGTCTTCAGAAATTGGACGCGCAGTAGTTACGTGAGCAGCCATCACACCGGACCGTTCGTCCAGTACGCGGGTAAGTCTCCTATTAATTTCACCGAGCTCCGTGAGCCTCTGGTTCTTTAAGAGTATTCTAAGAAAATTCGCGGTTGGCTGCTGAACCTTCGTCCGCTTAATCAAGTCCTCAAGCAGCGCCCGTTTCTGCTGGTAGGCAACAGTAGGGTTGCTAAAAACCTGCTGGAGAAGTTCGCTTGATTGGATCATTGATTCCCAGGAAACCAACTCCTCCTGGACATCGCGTGGAGATCTCCCCGCCAGTAGAACATCCGCCAGCGCGCCAGCGTAACGGCGGGCAACTGTCTGCGAACTCAACGGCTACCCCTCCCCAGTTGCTCGACGTTCAGACCGATGATTCGCTTATCGTCTTCGGCGCGAAGATCCCGCCTTATCGACTCCTCAGCCAGACTTACGCTCTGTTGTGCAGCAAACTCACGCAGCTCCTGAACCGCTGCCTTGGCGGCACTCTCGATCTCTCTTTGCGCCTGTTGTTTCAGCTTGGTCATCTCCGCCTCTGTAGCCACCTTGATGCGTGCGCGCTCTGCCTCGGCTTCCAACTTCGCTTGTTCCCGGATCGACGAGACTTCACTGTTCATTCGCTGAATCTTTGCCTCTACCTCAGCGAGCTTAGCCAAAGCCTGCTCCTTCTCATCGCGAGCTCTCTGAAGTTCGACCTTGATTCCCTCTCCTCGTGCTCTTAACGCCCCGCTAATTGGTCGGCCGAATCTTCGGTGTAGATACATGGCCCCGGCAATGAACAAAGCCAAATTGACGAATTTCCAAAGCTCCAAGCCAGGGTAGTTCCACCAGACGCTGCCGGCTTCCAAGCCAATTGTGGCAAACCCGTAATAGTACATAACAACAATTACCGTCTATGCCTGTCGACCCCCGTCGCCTTCGCGGGCAACAGCTCTCCCCAGAATCTGAGAGCTAATTCTCAACGCTAGTATGCCCGCCTCCTTCGAGAGGGTCGTACGAGCGACTTCGGCTTGCGACCTTATCTGCTGCTTCTCGGTCAGCGTCTGCTTACTGAGCGCATCCCTTGCGGAAGCAATCTGCCGCTCCCTCTCATGAACTGCCTCAGCTCGTTGTCGCTCCAGATGTTGGTATCCCTCGGCCCGGGCCCCCCGCAACGTCTGCTCGTATTGCCGGAGACTGTGATCAATTCTACTTACCGTTTGCTCAGCGTCGCTCAAAAGGCCGCTAGTGCGTCGATCACGTTCCTCCAGGATCCGGTTAATAGGTTTAAATAGCGTCCGGTTCAGAACCACCACCATCAGAATGATGAGGGCGCCATGAAAAATGAGTGTGCCGTCCGGCACCAATTGGATGGAATTCCCAGCTAAGCCTAGGAGAATGAAGCCCATAAGGAAAGTAGCTGGTCCGACTGCTCGGCGACAAATACCAGCATTTCAAAAGTTTGCGAGTCTAGCACCCCGTTTAAAAGGCGGTCAAGTCAGCAACCCGCCGGACGAAATAGACAAACCACAGATTACTTCCAATGCGATTGTACACTATACAGCGACAAGCGGGTGGCGAGCTCAAGGGGCCGATGTGCATTGTACAATGACTTGCTAGCCGCTTGCCAGGCGGGCCGCGGGCACCAGCAAACGGAACAGGCGTTCGAGATCCGCGGGATTATAGAATTCGATTTCTATGCGTCCGCTCTGGCCATTTTGATTCTGAGTAATATGAACCTGAGTCCCTAAATGGCGACGCAATTTGGTCTCAGCGGCTCTTACATTAGGGTCATTCTCTCTAGCCTTCGTCACTCGCGGCTTTGATCCCGAGCCTTGTAATTCCCGCACCAGTCTTTCCGTTTCTCTAACGGACAAGCCTCGCTCGATTATTCTTCGCGCAATGCGGAGCTGCGAGTCGCTATCACTTGTTCCCAGTAGCGTCCGGGCATGGCCTGTTGACAACTTGCCCTCTTCGATAAGGAGTTGTATGCCTTGAGGCAAGCGTAAGAGACGGAGGTAGTTAGTTATGTATGATCGATCTCGGCCAACGCGCGCGGCTAGTGTCTCCTGTGTCAGCCCTATGCTATCAATCAGTTTTTTATAAGCTTGCGCCTCTTCGATGGGGTTTAGATCCTCGCGTTGGATATTCTCAATCAGTGCAAGTTCCAAGACCTTTTCATCTGGGACACTTCTCACGACCACGGGAACATGGGTCAAGCCCGCCAATTGAGCGGCCCGCCAACGTCGTTCACCTGCAATTAACTCATAGTTGCCGCCCTTCCGTCGCACCAGGAGGGGCTGGACCACGCCATTCGCTTCAATCGATTTCGCGAGCTCCTGCAATCTGGCTTCGTCGAATCGAGTCCGCGGCTGCATGCTACTAGGCTCAATCGAGTCGATAGCGATCTCATCCCGATCTTCCGCCGAACCTATCTGTTCAGCCGACAGCAGTGCGCTCAACCCCCGGCCCAGCGGCTTTCGAGTCATGAGCAAGTATCTCCCTGGCTAAATCGATGTAGGCTTCTGAGCCTTTCGAATGTTTGTCATACAAGATTATCGGTTTTCCGTAACTCGGGGCCTCAGCGAGCCTGACATTTCTGGGGATGACGGTGTCAAAGACCTGCTGACCGTAAAAATCTCTTAAGTCCGACGCGACTGCGGCAGATAAATTTGTGCGCTCGTCATACATAGTGAGTAGAAGGCCTTCGATCATAAGGGTGGGGTTATGCAGTCGCCGAATTCGAGCGAGTGTATCGAAGAGCTCCGTCACTCCCTCAAGTGCATAGTATTCGGCTTGAATGGGTACTAACAGGGACTTCGCTGCAGTAAGGGCATTTAGCGTCAGAAGACCGAGTGAAGGAGGGCAGTCGATTATGATGAATTCATAGTCGCTATCCACGGTTTCCAGTGCTTCTTTAAGCCTAAACTCCCGCCTTTCCATGTCCACCAACTCAACCTCAGCTCCCGTTAGATCCTTGTTGGAGGGGGCAATATGTAGATCGGCGATCTGTGTAGCAAGAATCGCGTCTTTGATAGGCTCAGAGAGGACTATACTGTGGTAGAGGCTCTTTCGGAAACTCCCACGAGGGACCCCCACCCCGGAGGTCGCATTTCCTTGAGGGTCCGCGTCTACCAGTAATACGCGGATGCCTCGGCTGGCGATAACAGAGGCCAAATTGACGGAAGTCGTAGTCTTTCCCACGCCTCCCTTCTGGTTTGCTACTGCAATTGTCTTAGCCATGCTGCTCAGCGCTACAGGGTGGTAGCGGCGTTAAACTACCATAAAGGTTTCAGAGACGCCATAAAGCAATGTGGGGGACGGCTCTTATGAATGTTTCACGTGGAACAAGTGAGTCGCCAGGGGACATGTGAAAGTACTTAGGCGGCCTGCTGATGAGCCGACAGGTGCACAAGCAACATTGACAGGGCCGCGGGTGTAAGACCGGGTATCCGGCGAGCATCCCCAAAGTTCTGGGGTCGTGCCCGCTCGAAACGCTCAACCATTTCATGTGAAAGACCGCTCAGCCCCCGGAAACTGAAGTCGGGTCGAATCCGAAGACTGTCATGTTGGTGCAGCCGCTGTACGTTGAGCCGCTGCGCTTCGATGTATCCAGCATACAACGAGTCAGCCAATCCAGACTCAATCTCAGAATCTGTGATACCTGGTACCTTCTCGGCAGGTAATACCGACCGGATGATGTCTACGCCCACACCGGTTCGTTTTCCAAGCTGCGCCAACGTTACGGAATCCCCCAGGTCCACTCCGAGCTTAGAGCTGATCGCCGCGTATGCGGGGTCGGACCGTTTAACCCGGGTTCCCTCCAAGATTTTTCCCAGTCTCGCAATGCGATCTCTTCGCTGATTGAATCGCTCCCAGTCTGAGTCACCCACCAATCCTATACCGCGGCCGTATGGCTCAAGGCGCTCATCGGCGTTGTCGTAACGGAGAGAAAGTCGATTCTCTGCCCGAGAAGTGAAGACCCTATAGGGCTCATCTACACCCTGCGTCACGAGATCGTCTATCAGAACCCCTATGTACGACTCGTCGCGTCGCAACCGAAAACTCGGTCGACTCTGAGCAGCTAAAGCTGCATTGATACCGGCAATCAGTCCTTGACAAGCCGCCTCCTCGTAGCCTGTCGTACCGTTGATCTGACCAGCGTGGAAGAGGCCCGAAACGCGAGTCGTTTGCAAATCCGAGCCCAACTCCCGAGGATCGACAAAATCATACTCTATCGCGTAACCCGGCCGGATGATTCTCACTTCCTCCAAGCCAGGAATTAACCTTACTAGCTCCTGCTGAAGTTCCGCCGGCAAGGAGGTCGAAAATCCGTTAAGATAAACCTCATTCGTATCGTGTCCTTCGGGTTCTAGAAATAACTGGTGACGATTCTTATCGGCGAACTTCACTACCTTGTCCTCGATCGAAGGACAGTATCTGGGTCCAATGCCCTTGATTTTTCCGGAGTACAAGGGAGACATATGTAGGTTCTGTCTGATCGCTTCGTGAACGTTCGGTGATGTGAACCCCACATAACAGGCCAGTTGGGGCTGCAAAATCTCATCGGTCGCGAATGAGAAGGGCACGGGCACCTCGTCCGGCGGTTGAGGTTCGAACGCGGACCACTCAACGGTTCGGCCGTCAAGTCTTGGCGGGGTCCCTGTTTTTAGCCGGCCCACTGGGAAACCCAAACGCTTCAAAGCCTCCGCAAGTTCAATCGAGGAAGGTTCACCAGCCCTTCCGGCGTTGTACGTCTGACGACCAGTATGAACTACACCATTGAGAAACGTTCCGGTTGCTATCACCACTGCCATCGAGCCAAATCTGCGACCGTCCTGCAATTCGATTCCAGCTATTCTTCCGAGACTAATTACCAGATCAACCACGGTTCCCTGCCGCAATTGTAAATTTGGAGACCCCTCGAGAGTCTTTCTCATGTCCTTGCGATAAAGAGCGCGGTCTGCTTGAGCACGCGGAGACTGTACAGCTCGGCCTCTCGAACGGTTCAACAATCTAAACTGAATGCCTGCCCGATCCGCGACTCGTCCCATAACTCCGCCAAGCGCGTCTATTTCCCGAACCAGATGTCCCTTCGCGATCCCACCAATGGCCGGATTACAGGACATCTGGCCGATGAGGTCGAGGTTCATCGTCACGAGTGCCGTCCGGGAACCTAGTCTTGACGCCGCGGATGCTGCCTCGCAGCCGGCATGCCCACCACCGATAACTATTACATCAAAGACTTCATCAAAACTCATGGCTATTTCCCTATGCAGAACGTTGCAAAGATTTGCGATAGGATCTCATCGTTCGTCGTCTCACCTGTAATTTGGCCAAGAAATCGTAGTCCGTTGTAGAGTCCAACTAGTACCAACTCCTCGCTGGCCCCGCCTTTTAGCAAATCCACTGAGGCCTGGACTTCAGCACGCGCTCGAAGCAAAAGATCATAGTGCCGCGCATCTGTGATCAGAAAGCCCGCGTTCGACGAGTCAACAGATCCGAATGGCTCGAGTATAGCAGCACGTAATGTGTCCAAGCCGGAACCCGTGACCGCCGATACGTTCACGGTCCTTGTCACAAAGCTCGATCGAGATTTCTCCAGGATATCGAAAGACGGTACATCGCTCTTATTGATGGCAATAACATGCCGCACACTGCTTGCTAGCGAGAGCACGCTCGAGTCCTCGGCGCGGAGATCCTCTGACCCATCAATAACGACCACCAGCAAATCCGCTTCCGCCATCGCCTGACGAGTTCGCTCCACTCCCTTGCTTTCAATTCTATCGGTCGAATCCCGCACACCGGCAGTATCCGTCAACGTAATCGGAACACCGCCAAGACTAATTCGCTCGGTTAAAGTGTCCCGAGTCGTCCCCGGGACTTCTGTTACAATCGCCCGCTCCACCGCCAGTAACTTATTGAACAGACTGGACTTACCCACGTTTGGGCGTCCGACGAAGGTTACTCGTAGCCCGTCACGCAGCAAGTGGCCCACTTCGAACGTGGAAGCCAAACTGAGAAGGACCGTTGCAACCCCCGCTAACTCTCCCGCGATGTTCTGCTTCCGCAGCCCCGGCAGATCGTCTTCAACAAATTCCAAAGCTGACTCCAGTTGAACTATTGTCTGTATCAATTCTTGCTGCGGTCCCCGAAGTCGCGACGATAGTTCTCCCATCATCTGACCAAGCGCCTGCTGCGCCGCTGCTTCGGTCTGCGCGTTGATCAGGTCGCGGATAGCCTCAGCCTGGCTTAGGTTCAATTTTCCATTACTAAGCGCACGCAAGGTGAACTCCCCTGGACCAGCCGGACGAGCGCCTAACCGTAGCGTCAGATCAACTACCTGCCGGACGATAACTGGCGAGCCATGGCAACTGATCTCAACCACGTCGTCGCCTGTGTATGAGTTGGGCGCTGGGAAATAAGTTAGGAGTGCTCTATCGAGGATCGAATCAGAAGCGTTGGACCTGATACTTCTCAGAACAGATCGCGAGGGTGCTGGTTTGAAGTGATTGTCACCAACGATAGACCTAACGATCGAGAGTGAGTCGGGACCACTTAGTCGGATAACGCCGATGGCGCTGCGTCCGGCGGGCGTCCCCAATGCGACTATCGTGTCCATTACTGCTCATCCGGTGGTTCTTCAGGAGCGATGTAGAAGGAGGTCAACTACGCGTTGCTTTTCTTAAGCGCAACCCTCAGCTTACGGTCTGCGCCTTCTCCGACGGATTCTGTCTGCAAGTCTTCACTTTCGGCCAGGGTAACGTGAATCACTCTCCGTTCCTGCGCGTTCATCGATCCGAATGTGAAAACCGCTCCGGTTGCTCGGACCTGGGCTGCAGCGTGCAACGCCATGGCGCGCAGTTCGGTCTCCCTGGTGGCGCGGAACCCGTGAACATCGCAAACGATCCGCTGCCCCGCGGGCAGACTTCGTCCAAATGTTTGGTTAACGAGGTGTTGCAGTGCCTCCAGGAGTTCTCCACCTTCAGCCTGAAGCAATTCCGCATCCATGCCATCCAGGTTGAGCGTGCATCTATCCGCAGCCTGCTCAGCCGAGATCTCAAGCGCAAATCCGGCTTTCTCCAGAACCGTTTGAAGAAAAGTCCCGGCTCGTTCGCAAGTCTCTTCCATTTTCAATTGCACTCCAGTAATCCTAAAGTGTTACGCCTTAGACGTCGCTAGCTTCTTGGTTGGTCCCGCTGGCGGCCGCTTCTGCGGCGGAGGCTGGGTTTCCGGCGGAGGCTGCTCATCACCCTCGGACCTTGTCAGGTGATTTATAAGAAACTGCTGGCTGAAACCTACAATGTTTCCTACCAGCCAGTAAAGTAACAACCCCGATGGCGCTCCCCACAAAACGTAAAGCATAAACAGCGGCATCCCGATAGCCATCATTTTTCGTTGCAGAGGATCCGCCGAAGGTGCCGGAGTAATCAATTGTAGGACAATCATGGTCCCGGCCATGAGAAACTCGAGTACATGAATCGGATCGCCCGCCGAGAGATCCGGCAACCAAAGGAAAGTTGCCTGACGAAAATCCAGTGAGATCGTGATCGCGCGGTAGAGTGCGAAGAGAAAGGGCATCTGAATGAGCAGAGGCAAGCACCCCCCCAAGGGATTACCCTCTTTCATCAGACGTAACTGCTCCATCTGCAGCTCCTTCAATCGCGGATCGTTCTGTTTCATTCCCTTGATCTTCTCTTGCATCTCTTTCATGCGAGGCGCCAGCTTCTGCGCCTTCTTCATCGCCTTTGAGGAGCGCCATTTCAGAGGGAAAAAGAGTGAATAGATAACGATAGTAAAAAGGATGATTGCGACACCGTAACTATTGGTAAGCTGATGCAAAAAGCGGATGGCTCTCAGAATGGGGACGGCAATTGGACGCGACAGCCAACTGAACCAGCCATAATCAATCACGCCTTCAAGGTCGACACTTCTTCCAACAGAGTCTTGAGTCTTCTCTCCGGCACCCGTCAAAATGTAATGGTCCTTGGGCCCCACGTAGAGCGCGGTTTTCGAACCGTCGCTGGGAATGGGCACAAAAGCGGTTACGAGGTATCTGCTCTCTTGGGTGCCATTGGTCTGATGGTTATATTGGCTCGTACGGTACTCAAGACCTTCGAATCGCTTCGAAGGTATCGCCACCATCGCGAAGTAGGTGTCACCTACGCCCGCCCAATCAACGGGTCCGGCAAGAGTCATGCGATCCGGACTGTTCTTGTTAGAGTTGATTGCAGCAGCCGCATGACGCTCGACCTGATCTCCAACTGCTGCGATTGCTTCAGGTGCTACCGAATAGAACGTGTATTGTTTAATCCCCTGGTCGCCAATGCTAGGTCCAATCTTCAGCTTAACTTGAGGAATGACCTGGTCGCCGCGTTTGATCATTACTTCTAAGTCAGTACTATACCTTTCGGAATCGAAGGAAAACCTCTTCGTCACGTTTAATCCAGTTCCGTTGTCAGGAATCAGAAAAGTGATCGTTCTTTTCTCGTTCGCGCTCAGTGTGATTTCAACATCGCCGTTTGGGGAGTCTACTCCCTCCACCTGGTAGTTCGTGGTTGCCAGAATCATGTCGAGAGCGCCATCCCCAGTACTGATCTGCAGCGGCGCTTCGCGCGGTTGGCGCTTTACCCCCTCGAACGAAATCAGCTCCAATGGAACCTTATTGTTCTTATCTCCGGCTACGGAATAGATCTCACGGCCGCTGTCCTTGTTCTTTTTAATTATCCAGCTAACAACGTCGGCGCCGAGGCTATCCAGCTTCGCTTCGTAGAGGGGCGTCTTGATCCGCACGCTTCTGCGGCCGACCTGCGCAGCAGCATCCGTTGCCGAAGTTGAATTAGGCGGTGCGGGCGCGGGACTTACTATGGGATTCGCCGGCATCGCCGTAGGTGAGGCGGCGGGCGCGTCTTGCCCAGACTTGTCCTGCGAGGGGGGTTTTGCGGGGAAGAGATAGCTCCACGAAAAAAGGATCGCCGTGGAGATCAATAACGCCAGTATCAAACGCTTCTGTTGCATCTTAGATTGGAAGGCAGGCGCCCAGGCTTTGCCAAACGTTTTCACTTCAACGGATCATACCCACCGGGATTGAAAGGATGGCAACGCAATAGCCTTCTTAGCGCGAGCGAACTTCCACGGAGCGCCCCATAATGGTCAATGGCCTCCACGGCATACACCGAGCAGGAAGGTACAAATCTACAGGCAGGCGGAAGCAGCGGCGAGAGAGCTAGTTTATAAAACCTTAGTAATGAAATTAAGATTATCTTCACACCAGTTGTGCTTAAACCACAGAAGCGGCCGCTTCTTCGCCCTCCACTCGAGCGATCATCTGCTCAAACTCATCAGATGGTCGTCGACTGTCAAGGGATAATAATGATCTTCTGGCGTTAAGTACCCAATCGTATCTTTTCTTCAACCGTTCGAGCCGCGGTTTCGTAAGCCTGAAGGCCTCACGAAGCAAGCGTTTAGCCCGGTTCCGATCCACTGCCCTGCCTAGAGCCTTTCGCGAAGCAGTGATCCCCAGGCGATGTTGTTTTAGGGAATTCGGGAGCAAAAAGACCGTCAGGAGGTGGCCCTCGTAACGCTTCCCGGTCCGATAGACCCGCTGAAAATCGTTGCTACCGCGAAGGTTCGCTTGCATAAAGCGAAGGTTAGTAATGAAACGGCGTGAGACGCTTTCGCCCCTTGGCACGCCTCCGTTTCAGCACCAGCCTGCCATTCTTGCTGGCCATCCTGGCGCGAAAACCGTGAGTCTTGGCCCGACGCCTGTTGTTTGGCTGAAAAGTGGGCTTAGCCATCTGATTGGATCTCCTCCTGCGCGAAAACGGTAAGACTAACTGCCGCTGTCGCTTCTGTCAAGAAAAGGCCAGGCTGCGCTCCTCCCAAGAATCCGCGGCCCTCCCGACGCTCTGCCCAGATTCCTTTACAGAGACTGAAAACCCTGGTCGAAGGTCTCCCCCGGACTCAAACTTCGCTAACCAGAGGACACTAATAACAGTTTCCCTGAAATGGGCATCATCTTTTTCAGTCTTACCGGGCTCCCTTTACACGAGGTGTTTTATGCCTGATCGCCCGCTTGCTCACATACGAACTGTGTGTTAATGTCCCACTCCTCGAGGGGAGCAACTCTCGCTAAGTAATTGATACATATATACTTTAAAGCGTTACTTTAGGGTTTGGAGGTTTTTCACAGAGCTGAGGAAAACCCTGTGGAAAAGTCGGCGGTGCTTGGATTCAAACAACGTTAAACATAACGTTGTTTGCCTTCTCTTGGAAAACCTGCTGTACAAAAGAAAACTGGAGTGAGATGGCCGGTGTGGTTCTCGAAAACAGTTTGTGGGATGGCATTCTCGAATCCATCAGGAAGAAGCTTAACGGAGAAACCATCGAAACCTGGTTCAATACGATTGAGTTTCGAGGGGTCGATAGATCGCGCTCCGTGGTCCGACTCTGCGCTCCAAACCAAGTGGTTAGGGACTGGGTAAACCGCAACTATTCTGAACTGCTGGACCAGTCTTTCTCAGAAGTCGGACTCGGTGGGTATCACATTGATTGGGAAGTAGCAAACGAGCCCCCCCAGGGTTTTACTGAGCGAATTTCGATCTCAAACGATACTGCTACGGAAGTTGCTCTTGCGGCTCAATCCAATCTCACCTCCAACTCTAGATCCAATCGAGAATCATCCCACTTCTCGACCGGGGTCGTCCGCGCGCCTTCGAGCCCCGTTCCGGAGCCGTCCCTCAACTCAAAGTACACTTACGACAGCTTTGTTGTCGGTTCCTGCAATCAGTTCGCTCACGCGGCATCATTGGCAGTCGCCGAGGCGCCTGGTAGGACCTATAACCCTTTGTATATTTATGGTGGAGTCGGACTGGGAAAGACCCATCTGATGCATGCCTGCGGTCAAGCAATAGAGAAGCGTAATCCTCATCTGAAGTTGTGCTATTTATCGTCAGAGAAGTTCATGAACGAGTTAATTAACGCCATTCGCTATGACAAGACACAAGGTTTCCGCGAGAAGTACAGATCCGTCGATGTGCTCTTAATCGATGACGTGCAGTTCATGGCTGGAAAGGAGCGTACCCAGGAAGAGTTCTTTCATACGTTTAATTCTCTGTACGACCAACAGAAGCAAATAGTTATTAGCTCCGACTGCCCTCCGCGAGAGATCCCTACGCTTGAAGAGAGGTTACATTCCCGCTTCGAGTGGGGATTGATCGCCGACATCGAGCCTCCGGATCTTGAAACGAAAGTTGCTATAATCAACCGCAAAGCGGAGATCATGGGAGTGACCATCCCCGACGATGTCGCACTGTTTATTGCCACAAGAGTTAAGAACAACGTTCGTGAACTTGAAGGCTCGCTGGTGCGGCTTATTGCTATCTCTTCGTTGCGCGGGGATAAGATCTCCAAAGTTTTAGCGCAAGATGCCGTTCGTAACATAGCTGGCGAAGAAGAATCCGGGGTAATTACGATTCAGCAGATTCAAAAGGTCGTAGCTAACAACTTCAAGATGCGGATCGACGAATTAATCTCAAAGAGCAATGCTCGGCAAGTCTCTCGGCCTCGGCAGATCGCTATGTATCTTTGTAAGAAACTAACCAAACATAGTTACCCGGAGATTGGGCGGGCATTCGGTGGTAAGCACCACACGACCGTTATTCACTCGTTTGCCAAAATCGAATCTCTGAAGTCCAGGGACTCCGTTCTTCAGAAACTCGTCAACGAACTTTCTGAACGCCTTGAGAAATAATAGCAACGCGTTTCCACAGGAGACAGTGCCGTCCGTTGCTCAGGTAAGAGAAGATAGGCACTTTGAAACAGAATGTCACAGGCCTGGCCGTGATGGATTGGTGAAAATCCTTAGGTTGCGTCCGGTCCGACGGGTTTTTTCTACAGTCTGAATGTGATCGAGAAGATTTATTCACAACCCATGTGGACTCGAACTATAGAGCCTAAGAAGTTTAGTCAGTTTTCCTGAGATCCACAGGGCACTATTACTACTACTAGAATTAAACATACTTATTCTAGTTAGCAGGAGTAGATCTAGAGCGCGAGGGATTCCAGAACGCTTTCAATGATTAAGGAGACGGCAAGTCATGCAGTTCGTCGTTAGTAAACAGAATCTTCAGAAAGAACTTGGTTTCGTTCAGGGAGTGGTCGAGAGGAAGAACACCATTCCCGTTCTTTCAAATATTCTGATTGAGTCCGTTGGTGAGAACGCAATCAGGATCACTGGGACGGATCTGGATGTAACCATTCGCTGTGATATGGATGCAGACGAGATTAGTGCTCCGGGTTCTATCTGTGTGCAGGCGAGAAAACTCTTCGAAATTGCCAGGCTGCTGCCCGATGCCCCAGTGAGTTTTAAGAAGGAAGATAACGACTGGGTTACCGTGAAATGCGATCGCTCGAAGTTTAAGATGGTCGGCATAGGTCGCGATGCATTTCCGGAGGTCCCTACTTTCAAATCTGCCCCTACAAAGATTTCGGCGGGTGTTCTAAAGGCGCTAATCGACCGAACAATCTTCGCAATAACGCAGGAAGAATCGAGGTACACACTCTCCGGAGCAAAGTTCATCTTGGATAAATCAGGGGCCAAGATGGTGACGACCGATGGTCACAGACTGGCCTACGTGGAGAAAAAAGATATCGGGAAAAACGGCGACAGAGAAACTCTGGACACGCTAATACCTCGAAAAACATTAGCCGAATTGACGAAACTCACGGCGGGCTTTGACGGTGAGATCAGTTTGGGGATGGATGAAAACCATATCTACTTTGAAGTGGGCCCCAGATTATTGATCTCCCGAATGCTTTACGGGCAGTTTCCAAACTACGAGATGGTTATGCCCAAGAACAACGATAAATCAGTTGAGTTCGATAGCGCTCTTCTTAATCAAGCCATCCGCCGAGTGGCTCTAATGGCGGACGAACGCTCGCACGCCATCCGCTTTCATCTTGAGCCGAATCAGCTAGTCATCAGCTCCCAGAACGCCGAGGAAGGAGAAGCTCGCGAGACTATCCAGGCGGAATACACTGGCGAGGAGACCGACATCGGTTTCAACGCGCAATATCTGCAAGACTTCCTCAACGTGATGGGAGAAGGCAAGGTTGCTTTTGAGTTCAAAGACGGAAACTCCCAAGCGCAACTTCGTCCGGCTGAGAGCGGCGGCTATGAATACAAATACGTGGTGATGCCGATGCGGATCTGAGTAAGTCGTTGAGGTCGTACACTACCTTCTAAGTCGCGAAGCGCTTTCCCAAGATCGAGGGGAGGGCGCTTTGTGTTTGTTTTCTAGTGGCTTCAGTGCTCCGTCTCAAAATCCTCATCAAGCATATGCTAATATTCGAGCCATGATCCTCGAGTCTATTGAGGCCCACCAGTTCCGCAACTTAAGCGGAACGATCCTCTGGGGCTCCGGGCTTAATATTATTTTCGGAAACAACGGCCAGGGTAAGACAAATTGGCTGGAGGGAATCTATCTGCTCTCCAGAACGAAATCTTTCCGCACTCAGCGTCTTCAGGAATCAATAAGATTTAGCCAGGAGATGGCCTTCGTAAGAGGCAAGGTCTCCAGCGGGAAACTTCTGCGTGATCTGCAGGTCACGCTCCAAGGCAACACGAAATCGATCGCCGTCAATGGCAAGAGAGAACAGTTGGTAAGATACCTGGGTCAGCTGCAGGTATTTGCGTTCACTTCCGATGAGCTCGAAGTTGTTAGGGGGATGCCTGAGGCGAGACGACGCTTTATTGATCGCGGAGTCGCTTCGTTGAGGCCGTCCTATGTGCAAACCCTTTCCAATTACAAGAAGGTGCTCAAGCAGAAAAACCGAATTCTTCAGGACTCCATTGAGACCGGGCTGAGCCTGGCCGAGACGAGAGATCTGGTGGCGCCCTGGAATGAGCAGTTAGTGAACCTGGCACATCAAATACACGAGTCTAGAACCGACTACATTGGCCGGATAAACGAAGTATTGGAGCGCGGACTCTTTGAGCGGCGTGAGATCCAAATTCGATACGTTTCGTCGCTGGACGGCAAGGGTGATTTGCATGATTACAAGTCGCTGCTTGACCACCGGCTGCAGGTTCGACTTGAGGCGGAATTATCCGCCGGCCGTGGGCTCATCGGTACGCATCGCGACGATTTAGAAATACTTCTGGAGGGGCGCGAGATGCGGGTTTATGGAAGTGCCGGGCAACAGCGTAGCGCATTGTTATTATTAGACTTAGCGGCAATTTCGGTGTATAATTCCTGGCATCAGGATTACCCGCTTTTTCTCATCGACGATGTGGACGCGGAACTTGACGAAAAGAGGATAAACAGTCTGTTGGAATACCTTGAAGGTAGCACTCAGACCTTCATTACAACTTCGAAACGTTCCCACGTCCAAACATTCATGTCGAGAGCCAGTGTGTACAAAATTGAAGACGGCAAAGTGACCAACGGCGAACCGAAAAGAGATTCGGTTTCCACGGTGTTAGCCTAGGAAGTAGTCGCCCGGAGCGTGCCGGCCCAAAGAAAAATTTACGAGTGACGGTATTGATTGAGTTAAGGAGAATAGTTTGGCCACCGCAACTATAACGTCAGACAAGAAATACGATTCCTCTTCCATCACAATTCTGGAGGGGCGGGAAGCCGTCCGAAAGCGCCCGGCGATGTACATTGGTTCAACCGGAGAGTTAGGTCTTCATCACCTGGTTTATGAGGTTGTCGATAATTCCATAGACGAAGCTCTGGCCGGATATTGCGACACCGTCGAAGTGACGATTCATCTCGACAATTCGATCACGGTAATCGATAACGGACGAGGAATTCCGGTTGACGAAATTAAGAAAGAAAAGAGATCGGCCGCGGAAGTGGTTATGACCAAGCTTCATGCCGGCGGAAAATTTGACTCCAATGCGTACAAAGTTTCCGGCGGCCTTCATGGTGTGGGCGTTTCTGTCGTCAACTTTCTTTCAGAGACCTTGCGCCTGGAGATATGGAGAGATAGTAAGACCTACGAACAGGAATATGTTCGCGGCGTGCCGGTTGTTGCCCTGAGGCAGACAGGAAAAACCAAGAAGCGCGGAACCAAGATCACGTTCAAGCCAGACTCGCAGATTTTCGATCATACCGAGTTTAGCTTCGATAAACTGTCCGAGCGCTTGCGCGAAAAGGCTTTCCTCAACAAGGGCATTCGCATTACGATCAAAGACGAGCGGGAAGAGCCGGAGCGTTCTCACGAATTCTATTACAAGGGCGGTATTGCGGAGTTCGTGAAACATCTCAATAAGAATAAGACTACGCTTCACGACAAGCCTATCTATTTCGAAAAGGAAGGCGACAGTCTCTCGATTGAGGTTGCTATCCAGTACAACGATGGCTACGACGAGAAGGTTTACTCCTTTGCGAACAATATAAACACGGTGGATGGAGGAAGTCACCTTTCAGGTTTTCGTTCGGCTTTTACCCGCACGATCAATGCCTACGCGCAATCGTCGGGTTTGGCCAAGAACTTCAAGAGTTCTCTGACAGGGGATGATGTTCGCGAAGGTCTGGTGGCGGTCATTTCGGTCAAGCTGCCTCAGCCCCAGTTTGAAGGGCAGACTAAGGGCAAGCTCAACTCAGACGTGAAGGGACCCGTGGAGTCGTTTTTGAATGAACGGCTAACGGAATTTTTCGAGCAGAATCCCACAGTTGCCAGGAAGGTTGTCGGCAAGTCACTGGACGCCGCCCGGGCGCGCGAGGCTGCCAGGAAAGCGCGGGAAATCGTACGCAAGGGCGCGATGGGTTCAACCATGCTTCCTGGAAAGCTGGCTGATTGCCAGGAGCGCGATCCATCGCTGTCCGAGATTTACATCGTCGAGGGCGACTCGGCAGGTGGATCCGCTAAACAGGGACGCGACCGGAAGAACCAGGCGATCCTTCCGCTTAAGGGCAAGATCCTCAATGTCGAGAAGGCACGATTCGACAAGATGCTTGGGCATAGTGAAATCAAATCGCTCATCATGGCGCTGGGAACGGGGATCGGGAAAGAAGATTTCGACGCCGGCAAGCTCCGCTATCACAAGATCATTCTGATGACCGACGCTGACGTCGATGGTTCCCACATCAGAACACTGTTGTTAACCTTCTTCTATCGACAGATGGGGGAGTTGGTTGAAAAGGGGTACGTTTATATCGCACAGCCACCCTTATTTAAGGTAAAGCGGGGCAAGAAAGAAGAGTACATCAAAGACGAGGGCTCGATGACCCGTTATCTGATGCGCATGGCGACAGCTGATATGACTGTAAAGACCACCGGCGCCAAAGACGTAATCGAAGGTAAAGAGCTCGCAAAATCACTGGAGAAGATGGTCGACTTAAAGAAGTACTGTGAGCGAGCGACGCGGCGCATAGGAGGCGATTCCCATCTATTGGAGACTCTGCTTGAGGCTTTCGGCGGGAAAAAGGGCGTTTTGCGCCACGAGGGTGCAACTATTCGCAAGATCTTTCAGGATGGCAACCTCATGGCCCGGGTCGAAGCCGTTCTGTCCAAAGCCGGATACAAGACCGAGCTATCGACCGATGAGGAGCATGGATTGTGGGAGATCGAAACCTCAGCCATCTCCGGTGTTGACCTTTCCATCGATTGGAACTTTGCCAGCTTTGTAGAGTTTCAGAAAGCCGTTGAACTTTATAGTGAGCTCGAAGATAAACTGGCAGCGCCCTTCACCACAGGTGAAAATGGAACTCAGGAAGAGATTGCCACGCGCGATGCTCTGCTTGAAAAGGTCCTGGCCGCAGCGAAAAAGGATTTGAGCATTCAACGATATAAAGGGCTAGGCGAGATGAATCCGGAGCAATTGTGGGAGACAACCATGAATCCTGAGAAACGAACCCTCCTCCAGGTTAGGATTGACGACGCGGTAGAAACCGATGAGATGTTTACGGTTCTGATGGGCGACGCAGTAGAGCCGCGACGAAAATTCATCGAGGACAACGCTCTCGACGTGCGAAACCTTGATGTCTAGTGCGTAAACCGGGATCACGGCCTCAGCTCCCGATTGGTCCAACGATCCGATTCAGCGGCCGCGTGACAACCGCATAGTGCGGCAAGCTATCGATGAGAGACATTTCGACTCCGGCCCGCTGCAAGCGTCTTGTTGGGCGCTACTTGCAGCACAAGTAGCATCTCCTTTTACACTTTTCAATTACTTAAACTCCTTCGCAGAATCGCAGCAACTGGTCTTACTCCGATGTGCCGTTGCAACCAATTCGCGCGGTCAATGAGTGGTCGAACGTCATTGAGTCCATGTCCCGTGTCATACCACAGAACGAGTTTGGGTTCACTCGCTGCCTGCGCGTACCGCCGCATCGCCGATTCATTGAAGTACTGCTCAAACCGCGCGAACTGAAAGAGCAGGGGTGTCGGTGCGGCATGAGGCACATAATTGATTGCGTCAAGAGGGCTAACGATTCTGAAATAGTTATCTAGCTGTTCTCTGGGCGTGTTTTGTCGAAAGCCTAGGTGATCAGGGTCATCGCTCTCCATCAATATCGTCGCTTCAGTCGGTACGCCAGCCATCAATACGACTGTTTTGAGCCGCCTATCAACCGCCGACAGAATCGCGCCCCAATGTGCGCCGGAACTATGGCCAACGTAAGCGATGCGGTTAGGATCGACATCAGACCGCGCTCGCAGCAAATCTATTCCGCGACGTAAATCAACAACCGATTGAATGAAATTATCTCGAACAGCTTCGGGTTCAGTGCCAGGTGCGGTTCGACGATAAGGTGCAGGTCGAACCTGAAGGTCATCTACCAAAAGAGAGACGACACCCGCCCTCGCATACAGCATCGCCTCTGGAAGAAACTCTGTCCGGGTGCCGTATCCCCAATGACCGAACACAACACCCGAAAATCGTCCCCTTTCGGCAGGTACGACGAGGTATGCAGTAACGCGCCCACTCTTCGGACTGGCGTAGGTAATATCATATATGCGGATGCCGTTGCGGTTGATAACACCGACTTCTCTGACGTCAAGGGGCGCGTTCTGGTCATAACTGAAGGTAAGCCCATGTTCATTGATAGATTGGTTTTGCGCCAACACTGGCTCGCAAGCCGCAACTAGAAGAACTAGCCAGAAGACTCTTCTCATTTTAACTCTCTGCGCCATTAGCTGATGATGGATAATCGCTAGCGCGCCCAACCTACGTCTCACCAAATCTGCTAACACGAAAACGCGCGAGCTTGATGGAAGTTTCCGGCGAAATGCCGGCCTTTCGAACCGCGATCTCCACCTGCTTCGCCACCGAATCCACACCCTCCAAATCCGGCAGCAGCAAGCCCCGGTGTGTACCCGATTCATCCTCTACAATTACGCCGTAAACCGCCGGATCGAGATCCGCCAGTGTGGCCGGCTCCGGGGCCGAAAGCACATCAACTGAATAGCGCAGGCGGGAAAGTTCTTCAGCCGAAACCGGTGAGAACCGCGGATCCCGTGTGGCCGCATTGATCGCGTTGGCGATGATCTCCTCCGCTAAAGTCTCCCTGGCTGGCTCAATAGTTCCGATGCAGCCGCGTAATTGTCCGTCATGCGTCTTAAGAGAAACAAAGCAGGCAGCCCGTGCACTGAGCAGTTCCGTGTTGGCTTGAGAAGAATCTATTTGTGTTCCGCGGATCACATAAGTTTCCACGGCCGCGCGGGCGAGGCGGGATAAATTTCCGGCACTTAACGACTCTAGGTTGAAATCACCTGCGGTGGTATTTTGGTCCCGGTACTCTTGCAAAGCTGGCTGCTTGCCCGTCAGTTGCGCAACAAGATAACCAACTCCAAACGGCGCCTCATAGTGAATGACTTCGCAGGCCCAAGGCTGTTCTCTCGTCGCTCCCAGGGCGATCAGCATCGAACGGTAGCCACACTCTCCCGCGCTGCGACGCAGATCTTGATCGATGTTGATAATACGTTCGGGAGAATTTGCGCGAAGGGCGTCTACAACTTCGTTGTCAAAGATGTATGCGGTCGGGTTGTATCCTGCGGGCGCATCAGGTTTCAGCCGATGACTTAGATCTCCGCTGGCAATCAACCCGGCGGACCGTCCTGTTTCGTTGATCGCTTTTCCGATGCAGGAGCCGAAGCGTAAATGGTCCTCGTTAGACAGAAAACTGTAACCAAGGGCGACGACGCGGCCGGTCCAGCCGTTCAGTTGCAGAAAGTAGAGCGGGACTGCAGTTCCATGGTCCAGGTTTTGGCTGCCACCCAGGACCACGACCTCGTAGTCTTCTTTAGCTGCGGCTTCTGAGATTGCCTTTAGCAACTCTTCGTCTAGCGGAGCTTCGAAACGCACCGCGGGCGCACGGAAGTTTGCGAAGTTTCCGTGAAGTACGGGACCTTGATAAGCAACAAAAGCATGTGGCTCTAGCGGAGCGTGAGGTGAAATTAGAACAACAGTGGTGGCTCCACTGGCGATAAGGCGCTTGGTAAGCTCCGCCATCCCCTCGATGGAACCCCTTACCTCAGCAGCCGACTCACGTCCCACCTCCGGAACCATAATCGGTGGATGAGGAGCGATCCCCGAGAAAACAATTGAACTT
>JBGTLM010000064.1:0-11699 GCA_041744135.1 Pyrinomonadaceae bacterium | reverse complement strand
CGGTATCGTGCCCGAGACAATCCACGGCTACAGCACCGAGGAATTCACGCACATGGCGGTGGCCGCCATTGTGGCGAGTGGCGGGGCCGATGCCGGCTTCGGGATCGAAGCGGCGGCGCGTCACTTCGGCCTGCATTTTATTCCGGTCACGTGGGAAAACTATTGGTTTGCCCTGCCTCGCGACACCCTCTCGAAGTCCGCAGTATCGGAGCTTGTCAGCATGCTGCGTAGCGCCGAGTTTAAATCCCAAGCCGGCGCGCTTCCGGGGTACGATGCTGCTCAGGCAGGGACGATCGTGCCCGTCGATAGCGTCATCGCCTATAGCGACGCCCCGGTAGTCTGGTAAGGATCATCGACCACGACATCAGTGCGCTTGCGTCGATAACTTCAGTGGTGCGGCAATTTGTCACATTCCGCGACGGCTCAAACTCCTCTAAGATGGGCTACAGCTTAGCCTCCACCACTTTGCCCCCGCCAGGGGGCTTTTTTATATGGGTTAGGCGAACGCTGCAATCGGCGGGCGGCTTATTTCAGAGTTTGTGAAGAAATCGTCAGCGAGCGAAGGAAGCTCGTGTTCCGCCGGAGCGCAGGAACCGGAGTGTATATTGAAATACATGAGGATTCCGAGCACCGCCGGAACGCGAGATCCCGAGCGCAGTAGATTTATTCACAAACTCTCACCCGCAGTAGCGTCAAATCGCGGGATTTCGCCTCGATTTCCACTGTGATTGGCAACAGGCCCGGCCCTCAGTACTTTCCTATCTGAGAAACAAGACCGTTATTCTACATCCCGCCTTACACGCATCGCGACCTATGGCACTGCATCCTGACTTTCCTGAATCGCCCTATGCGGTGCTGCCGCCGGGCCGGCGCTGGTTTCCGGCCGCGGAAGAACTGCGGAACACGGCCTACGAAAAGCTACTGCCGCCCCTGGTCGCCAAGGTACGCGGTGAGGTCGCGGTGTGGCGGGGTGCGGGGTGCGGGCTACGCCGGCGCCTCGGAGACCTCGCGCGCGCTTTTGAGCTGGTGGTTCGAGACCGAGCACCCGGTCGAGCAGGCCGACGGCACGCTGTCGCCGTTCCGTTATTACTTCGCGCAGCGGGAAGCAGTAGAAACGGTGATCTGGCTGCATGACGTGCGCAAGGTCAGGGACAAGTTCGACCTCCTCCGATTCGATGCGTCCGGCGCCGTTTCGGCGGGGATGTTCGACGAGGACTGGCCGCGCTATGTTCTAAAGATGGCGACAGGCGCCGGCAAGACCAAGGTAATTTCGTTGCTCATCGCCTGGAGCTTCTTCCACAAGCTTTACGAAACCGACTCTATGCTCGCCCGAAACTTTCTCTTGATCGCACCGAATATCATTGTCCTCGATCGGCTGCGCGCCGACTTCGACGGCCTGCGCATCTTCTTCAATGACCCGATCCTTCCGGATAACGGCGTTGCCGGCCGCAACTGGCGGGACGACTTCCAGCTTACGCTGCACATTCAGGATGACGTTCGGGTCGTGCGCGACACCGGCAACCTTTTTCTTACCAATGTCCATCGCGTCTTTCTAGGCGATGTGCAAGAGCCGTCTCTGGACGATGACGACCTGCGAGATTATTTCCTCGCGCCCTTCGGTCCCAAGCCGGTCGGCAAGACCACGGACAGCAGGACCGATCTGGGCGAGATCGTCCGCGAAATCGAAGAGCTGGCCGTGTTCAATGACGAGGCCCATCATATCCACGATCCGAAGATGGCCTGGTTCAAGAGCATCCAGGACATCCACCACCGGATGCTGCAGAAGGACGGGCGCCTGGCCTTGCAGGTGGACGTGACCGCCACCCCCCGCCACAACAACGGCGCGATATTCGTGCAAACGGTTTCGGACTATCCGCTGGTCGAGGCCATCCACCAGAACGTCGTTAAACATCCGGTGCTGCCGGATGCCCCGAGCCGCGCCCGGTTACAGGAGCACCAGAGTGCGATCTTCACCGAGCGCTATGCCGATTATCTTCAACTCGGGATTGAAGAGTGGCGAAAGAGCTACGCGGAGCACGAGACGCTGGCCAAGAAGGCGGTGCTCTTCGTCATGGTGGACGACACCCGCAACTGCGACGAGGTTGGCGCTTGGCTGGAAAAGACTTGTCCCGAGTTGCAAGACGCGGTGCTGATCATTCACACCAAGAACAACGGCGAGATCTCCGAGGCATCCACCGGCAAGAACAAAGACGAACTGGAGCTGTTGCGCAAACAGGCGAACGCGATCGACTCTTGGGCCAGCCCATACAAAGCCATCGTGTCCGTTCTGATGCTCAAGGAAGGCTGGGATGTGCGCAACGTCACCACCATCGTCGGCCTGCGCGCGTACGCGGCGCAAAGCAACATCCTTCCCGAACAGACTCTCGGGCGCGGCCTGCGGCGCATGTATTTCGGTTCGGACATCCCAGAGACCGTCTCGGTCATGGGCACACCCGCCTTCATGGAGTTCGTCGAATCCATTCAGAGCGAGGGAGTGACCTTCGAGCGGGTGCCGATGGGGCCCGGCGCCGGCCGCAAGGATTCGCTCATTGTCGAGGTGGACACCCGGAACGCCGACAAGAACCTCGATGTGCTGGACATTGAAATCCCGAAACTCTCGCGCCGCTTCAACCGGGAGTACAAGAACCTCGAAGCGCTGGATCCGGCAAGCTTCGGCAATCCGAAGCTTCCGCTTAAATCCTTCACGCCGGAAGAGACACGCGAGATCGTCTTCAAGACCATGCTCGATGCCGAAGTGCATCACACCATCCGGCTCGATAGCGCCGGCCCCGCGGACTATCGCTCCGTGGCTGCTTTCTTCGCCCGCCAACTGTTGAAGGAACTGCGCCTCGTCGGCGGCTACGACGTGCTCTATCCGAAGGTCAGAGCGTTCATGGCCGAGCATCTGTTCGAAGCAAAGCCGGTCAACCTCGAAGATCCGGTGGTGCTGCGCAACCTCTCCGAGCCCGAGGCCGGGAAGATCCTGTTCGACTCGTTCAAGCAAGCCATCAACGCGCTCACCGTTCAGGATACCGGCACATCGCGGATCGAAGACCGCATTCGCCTGCGCGATACCCGTCCCTTCCGCACCGAGAACCGGCCCTACCTCGCGCCCAAGAAATCGCTGTTCAGCAAGATCGTCGGTGAGCCACATGCCGACGGCTTCGAGCTCCGCTTCGCGCGCTTTCTCGACGAGGCGCCGGATGTCATCGCCTTCGCCAAGAACTACCTCGCCGTCGGCTTCAAGATCGACTACGTGAAGGCCAGCGGCGATCTCTCGAACTACGTTCCAGACTTTCTCGTGAAAACCACTGACGGCACGGTCTGGATCGTCGAGACCAAGGGCGGTGCGGAGCTCGACCTGCCGCAGAAGATGGCCCGCTTGTGCCAGTGGTGCGGGGATGCTACAAGCGCGAGCCAGGCGGAGGGCGGACCGGCCTACCGCTTCGTGTACGTGGACCAAGAGGGATTCGAGGCCCGCCCGCCGCACGACTTTACCGGGCTGGTGGTGGCATTCCACGAATACCAGACTTGAGCTAGACTTTCCATAAACCCATATTTATGGAGATGCCGACGTGAAAACCACGCTCGAACTACCCGACCGGCTGATGCGCGAAGTAAAAATCCGCGCCGCACAGACCGACCGCAAGCTCAAGGATACAATAGCCGACCTGATCGCGCGCGGGCTGGCCGAAGAGCGGCAGAATCCGCACCCGGCGCAGCCAGATCTCACACAGTTCGTCGGCGCGCACCCGCGCTACAAATCTATGGACGAGGTCGTCGCCTACGTCAGGGAACTGCGAAAAGACCGCGATGAGGATTGAGAAACTGCGGGGACAACGAATTTACCTCGACAGCAATGCGCTCATCTACGCTATAGAAACCGACGCTGCCACACAGCCCGCCGCTGTCCGTTCCCTCTTGCAGGCCGTCAGTTCCAGCGAAGTCCAAGCGTTTGTTTCGCCAATCGTCCGCGCCGAAGTCCTGGTTAAGCCCTTGCGGAGCGGTAACGACCGTCTGGCGGAGATATACCGGACCATGCTTGCCCGGTCGGGGCCGATTGCCATAATTTCGGTGGACGATGCCGTCGCGGACCTGTCCGCCGAACTGCGGGCGAAGCACCGCGGGTTGAAGCTTGCCGATGCGCTTCATTTAGCTGCGGCGCTTTCCGTGGGTTGCCACGCCTTCATCACCGGGGATAAGCGGATCAAGACCGCTGCACGGCGGCGCATCGCTGTATTGTCCTTTGAGGCCATAGTAGTTTGAGCGCCATGTCCCGCCCGTCGAAAGAAGCCTACTACCTCTCGGATGCCGAGAAGCGCGACCTGATCCAGCTCATCCAGCAGGGCAAGCCGCTGCCGGAGCAATACCGCTTCATCCTGTTCGAGGACAAGCGCGAGGTGGAATTGGTGTGGAACGGCAAGAGCCGCGAGGTCTGTACCACCGTGCTGCCCTTCCAATCGCTGGAGCACGTGGACGAGCCGCGCCGGGAGGCGCCGCAATCGCCGCAGCTCGATCTCTTCGATTTCCGCGGCCGCCAGCTCAAGGGCTGGACCAACAAGCTCATCTGGGGTGACAACAAGCTGATCCTGTCGTCATTGAAGAGCGGCGCGCTGCGTCGGCAGATCGAGGACGCGGGCGGCTTGAAGCTCATCTACATCGATCCGCCCTTCGACGTCGGCGCCGACTTCTCCATGGACATCGAGATTGGCGGCGAGACCTTCCACAGGAGCCGAGCCTCTTGGAGCAGATCGCCTACCGCGACACCTGGGGACGCGGGGCGGATTCGTTCATCGCGATGATCTACGAACGGCTGATCCTGATGCGGGATCTGCTGGCGGAGGAGGGGAGCATCTATGTCCACATGGGTCCAAACGTGGCAAGCTCGGTAGAGGCGGTAATACGCGGGGTGTTTGGTTCAACTGGCGCAAGTGCAACGATAACTTGGAAACGTGTCACTGCTCACGGCGATAGCCAACGTTGGGGCATTACGCACGACGCAATTCTGTGGAGAACCAAAAGCGATCGCTACATCTGGAATCCGCAGCATGAGCCTTACAGCGACGAGTACCTCTCGCGGTTCACGCTGAAAACCGCTGACGGACGTGCCTACCAATTAGATAACATTACAAGTCCGAACCCCCGGCCAAACATGATGTATGAATGGCGCGGATGTTCGCCGCCAGCAATGGGCTGGCGATACGAACTGGCAACGATGGAGAAGCTTTTCGCAGAGGGGAAGATTGAGATGCCCAAGAAAGCGGGAGGCCGTCCTCGTCTGCGTCGATTTTTGGATGAGAGTAAAGGCGTTCCTGTTGGCTCAGTATGGGTAGATATTGCGCCGGTTAATTCACAAGCAAAGGAAGACACGCGTTACGCCACACAGAAGCCAGAAACACTTGTTGAACGCATCCTCAAAGCCAGCAGCAACGAAGGCGATCTCGTCGCTGATTTCTTCTGCGGCTCGGGCACTACCGCGGCCGTCGCTGAAAAGCTAGGCCGCAAGTGGATCTGCACCGACCTCGGCAAGTTCGCCATCCACACCACGCGCAAGCGGCTGATCCAGGTGCAGCGCGAGTTGAAGGAATCGGGCAAGCCCTTCCGCGCCTTCGAGGTCTTGAACCTCGGCCGCTATGAGCGCCAAGCCTATCTCAACGTCGGCGGCCGGCTCACCGGGAAGCAGAAGGAAGCGGCATTCTTGCAAAAGGAGCATGAGTTCCGCGATCTCATCCTGCGCGCTTACCGCGCCCAGCCACTCGAAGATGCGAGCTTCTTCCACGGCAAGAACGCCGGCCGGCTGGTGGTGGTCGGCCCCATCAACCTGCCCGTCGGGCGATTGTTCGTAGAGGAAGTTATCACCGAATGCCGCAAACGCGGCGCCTCGCGCGTGGACGTTTTGGCATTCGAGTTCGAGATGGGCCTCTTCCCCGCCGTGCTCGATGAGGCCAGGCAAAAGGGCATCGACCTCGCGCCCAAATATATCCCGGCCGAAGTTTTCGACAAACGCGCCGTGGACAAGAGCCAGGTGGTGTTCCACGACGTGAGCTTCGTCGAGGCCACGCTGCGCTACGACAAGAGAGATAAATTCACGCTGAGAATCGAGCTGACCGACTTCTCCGTCTACTACACGCAAGGCGCGGCGGAGGCCGTTAGCGCGAGCCTCAAGAACGGCAAGTCCCAGGTCGTCTGCGAACAGGGCCAACTCTTCAAGATAAGGAAGGACAAGGACGGCGTCGTCAACCGCGAGATGCTCACCAAACACTGGACCGACTGGGTAGACTACTGGGCCGTAGACTTCCACTACATGTCGCGCCGTGAGATCATCAAGGTGGCGAAGAATGCCGGGATGGAGAGTGTTGTCGTGGAGAATAGCCCCTCATCCCCAACCCTTCTCCCTCCCACCGGGAGAGGGATTGAGGGTGAGGGAGAGTTCGAGGAACGCTGGACCGGAAGCTACATCTTCGAGAACGAATGGCAAAGCTTCCGCACCCGCAAGAACCGCACGCTGGAACTCATCTCAGCGCCACATACCTACGCCCAGGCGGGCCGCTACACCGTGGCCGTCAAGGTGATCGATATCTTCGGTAACGACACAATTACTTTGATGCCGGTTAGCGTGGGGTGATCCATTTTGCTACAAGTGTTCTCTTCTGAAGAACGGCCAAAGTGTTATGACCGACACAAACAACGTATCCGAAAAACTGCGTAAGACCGTCTTTATCAGCCACGCCCGGCCTGAAGACGACGAGTTGACGCGCTGGCTGTGTGGCCGTCTAAGTGCGCGCGGCTACCAAGTGTGGGCCGACTTGGAGCAACTTCACGCGGGCGATCCTTTCTGGACCGACATAGAAAACGCAATTCGGTTCGACACGATTCGCTTCCTAAGTATTGTCACTCACGTTTCCGTCACCCGAAAGGGCGTAAAAGACGAACTGGGTGAAGCATGCGATGTAAGCCGAAAGCTGGGAGATCCCCGCTTCATCATTCCCGTTAAGGGCGATGATCTCCCATGGGATGAGTTTCCGATTCAGTTAAAGCAAGTCAATGGCCTCGACTTCTCAAATGATTGGTCGGAAGGCTTTTCCAAGTTACTGAAAACGCTCGAGCGCAACCAGGTGCCCCGGAATGAAGGTGACCCGGAGGTATCGCGGATCGCATCTTTATTGGTTAGCGGACGGGAACAGATCCAGCCGAAGCCTGAAGCGGCGCTCCGTAACTGGCTATCAATCCGCGAACTTCCAAGCGACATCCATTACTTTTATACCTCTCTGTCTTCGAATGAGTTGAACGCAATACGTGGTCTGATCAAAGTTCCACATGCGGTCCATCAACGCCTGATTCTATCATTCGCAAACCTGGAGACGGTGCGCGCGGCGGTTCCTGACCATGTCATTATAGAATCCCGCTACACAATAAAGCTTACGGACTTCCTAGGAGGTAAACCCCTACATGCTCCTGAGACGGGGAAGCGGGAGGCACAAAATTTCCTCTCAGACATCGTGCGACAGGCAATCGAGTACTTCTTGCGCGCCAAGGGACTTGTACAATTCGACTATCGATGGTTCGTTCCAAATCGATGGCGGGCAAATAATGAGGGGCACTATGTGAAGCCGGGCGGTAGAGCAGGCTACCGGATATTGGTTGGCAAAGCTAAAGACTTGACATGGCATTTCGGTATTGCGGTGCAGGTGAATGCCGCTGAACCGCGCGGCGTGCAAATTGTTCCCCACGTCTTATATTCAACCAACGGCATCACTCCTCTGTCAGACCAAAAGCAATTGCGCCGTCGCTACTGCAAGCTATGGTGGAATGACAAATGGCGCGACTTGCTGCAAGCGTTTCTGGCAGAGTTGTTCGGGAAGGAAGCAAAGTCGACGCATATCAGCCTCGGTGGATCCATGGAAATGCTATTGGACGCCTCAATGGCGACTGTTCAACTACCGGTCTGTTACGTGGCTGACAACGCTTACTTCCCTGAGGATGAAGAAGATCCAGCTGATTGGGATGATGATGAAACTGACGACGACATGGTGATCGCATGAGCGGCCTGGTCCAAGCAATTTATTTGGCAGAGCCGAGACTCTTATTCGGTCATCGACAACGCTCGGAGTATGTTAAAGACGGCTTGTTCTTGTTTGGTCCTCTGCAAGGCGTTCCAGGCGCATCTGGGATGCGCTTCGGCGTGATTGGTACTGTTCATGGGCTGCGTCGTTTCAAACGCTGGTCCGGAGAAGTCCGTGCTGGTATTGGGCCTGGTTCGAACAAGGCACATCGGACGGGATGGCCGGGGTTTTCCGCAGTGTTTGATACTGCGTGGCCGGTAGAGCCGATGGCATGTGTGACAGTAGATGGCGACAAGGTCCAGACTGCCATTCGTCGCGAAAATAGGCATGAAGCGGTCTACGAATGCGTCGGAATTTATGAAACCGCTATCAGCCAATATCTGCATCGTGAAGAAGCGCACCCGGATTTTTGGTTTGTCGTAATCCCCGAAGACGTCTATCGATTGGGTCGTCCGCTTCAGACAGTGCCGACGGCCGAGCGAACGAAATCCAAGCTGCCCATGTCGAGCAGGGAGGCACACAAACGTCTAGACAACGGGACGGGATTGCTATTCTCCGACTGGCAACGCGATGCCGAACAAACGCTCGAAGTCGAACGCTACGAGGTCAATTTTCATAACCAACTTAAGGCCAGGATGTTGAGTCACCATGTGGTTGTGCAGATCGTCCGCGAAACCACTGTGGCGCCAGATGATTTCCAAACAGCACTAGGAAGACCCAAGAGACGAGTTGACGATCCCGCCACTATCGCATGGAATCTTTGCACCACGGCGTTTTTTAAAGCTCAGGGCCACCCTTGGCAGCTCGATGGAGTCCGACCCGGAGTATGCTACGTCGGTCTCGTCTACAAGCAATTACATCAACCCACACGAAAGGCAAACGCTTGCTGCGGCGCACAGATGTTTTTAAACTCCGGTGATGGCGTAGTGTTTAAGGGCGTCGATGGAAACTGGTATCAGGCTGATCGAAAAGAAAGTCATTTATCCGAAGAGAAGGCTCGCGAGTTGATGTCATTGGTGGTTCAAACGTACAGAGACAAACACGGACACCTCCCTACTGAACTGTTTATTCATGGGCGAGCGCGTTTCGATGAGGCGGAATGGTGCGGATTCCAATCGGCCGTCCCTCCAGAGATACGGCTTTCAGGTATTCGAATTCGGCGCGCTAGCAACAACAAGCTTTACAGAGTAGACGGCGCAACACCCGTGCTGAGAGGAACGGCGCTTATCCAAAAAGAATGGCGGGCATTGCTATGGTCTGTTGGATATATTCCCAGATTGCAAACGTATCCCGGATGGGAAGTCCCCACGCCATTGGAAGTGGAAGTGAACCGTGGTGAGGCACAGATCGAACAAGTGTTAAGAGACGTGCTCGGTTTGACGAAGCTCAATTACAACTCTTGCATCTACGGAGATGGCATGCCGGTTACTCTCCGTTTTGCGAATGCTGTTGGAGAAATTCTTACGTCTGTGCCTAGCGAAATGGATTACAAGCCGCTACCTTTTCGGTTTTACATTTGAAGAATGTAGCCGTGAGGGACAACGAACGTTGGAGACAAGATTATCCTCCAATAATAAGAGCGCTCGGATTTATTGGCGCCGCTTCCCAAGCGATCACGCGCAACTGAACCGTCGCAGGATATGAATTCAAGTCCATGCCGCTCGTGATTCATTGCACGCAGAAGCTGCTGGCGGAAATTCCGGACCGCTTCATTGACCCGTCCGCTTCGGGCGCGAGCTGGCACGCCAACCTGCTGCGGTTCGATCGCCGTAAGTGTGTGCTGTTCACGCACGACGAGTCCTTGTACTCGGTGTTCGTGCCGGGCTTGAGAAAACCGGAGTTCGAGCAGTTGGATGAGGTCTTCGGCCAGCGCCTGTTCAAGGCGCTGATGTGGGACGAGTTTTCCCAAACGCAGATCGAACGGATGCTGGAAGCTTGCCGCGTGATCCGCTTTACCCGTTCTGGCAACCGTAGCGTGCTGGGCTCGATGAATGACATGCGGTTTCAGATCGGAGTACATTTGGAACACGACGGCGGCCTGACAAGCATTGACCTGGCTCAGCTCCACCACGCGCTCAACCGTATACCCTTTAGTGCCATCGGCTACGGGTATCCGGTCGAGCGGCTTCACGAATATCTGGGGTGAATAGCGTCCAGTAGGTGGCAGAACACGATAATCTCCGTCCGCGCTGGCCATCCGGTCCGACCGGACCGAAGATTGTCATCGTCCGTCGCCAATTTCTAATCTCCCGCGTATCCGGCTTCACGTTGATGTCGGTGAGTGCCGTTGTGGATGTGGAGAACAGCCCCTCATCCCCAACCCTTCTCCCTCCCACCGGAAGAGGGATTGAGGGTGAGGGAGAGTTCGAAGAACGCTGGACCGGAAGCTACATCTTCGAGAACGAATGGCAGAGCTTCCGCACCCGCAAGAACCGCGAGTTGGAGCTTATCTCCGCGCCACACACCTACACCGAAACTGGTCGCTACACAGTGGCCGTCAAGGTGATCGACATCTTCGGTAACGACACCATGACGCTGGTGCCGGTGAGCGTAGGGTGAATGGGCGAGCCGTTCGCTGAGTGTGCCATGTGGCGCCCAGCGTGAAAAAAGTGACAAATCTATTTTCTCCCCCTATGTCAGCAGGGCGGCCAGACAAACGAGCGGAAAATAAATCTGTCACCTTTTCTTGTAGCCGCTCACAAAGTAAGATCGCTTACGTTTCTATGTCAACGAATGGCCGGAACTCGTGTAGGCTGGCTGCAGCAAGGGGTTCATGATGCGCCACATCGTCTGCATGCCGTGTCACAAAACAAGACGCGGCGAACGACCTGCCGCCGAAGGCGCTTTGAAGAGTGGAGGGAGCAGGATGATAACGATCAAGCAAGGTTCGGTCGGCCGCGCGTTCTCGGTGCTGTGGCTCGCTACCGCGATCGGATGCGGAGAAGCGGCGCTCGGCGAGCCCGGTGAAGGCTTCACCTCGAGGACCGTGTCCTCGATGGCGGTGATCGGCGACAGCATGGCCCGGGCGTACAACGCCGGCGGCGGGGAGTTCTTCGAGGGCAGCTGCGCCTTCGCCGACCAGACCAAGTATAGCTGGGCGACCAACGACAACAACGGCACCTTATGCACGGCCGATCCCGTGTACAGCCATAAGGAACGGCTGGAATGCGCCAACAACAAGAACCTCTCCGCCTATAACGCCGCGGTGAGCGGCGCGAACATGCGCGACGATGCCTACAAACAGGCGGTCGCGGCCCGGAACTGGATCGTCACCAGGGCGGCTCCTCGATACATCGCGTTCCTCCTGGGCCACCACGACATCTGCCAGGGGGGCCGTGATAGGTTCTCGACCTGTACCCCCAGCTCCACCAAGGACCCGAATAACTACTGCCGCACCACGAAATTCGCCTTCGAGAAGGAGTTTCGTCGCGCCCTCGATGTGCTGATGGAGATCCCGGACAGCCGGATCGGGGTCGCCATTCTGGTGCGGGTCTCTCAACTGTGCAATCACCCGGGAAAGAACGTGGACTGTGGCGTTTTCTTCGACTGCAGCTGCCAGGACGTCTGGGATACCGCGCAGACCGACGTCGCCGATGTGTTCGAGGGCCCGGGCATCTGCGAGTCGGTCACCGCCGA
>JBGTLM010000063.1:0-2269 GCA_041744135.1 Pyrinomonadaceae bacterium | reverse complement strand
AACAGGAGTAAGAGCTGGAGACAACTGTCCGCGGGATGTTCAGACAAAATCGACAAGCAGAGAAAGCCGACAAATGGGCGGCGTTTGAAGCTGAAGCGTTGCCACACATGAAGGATTTGTTTCGTGTGGCGATGTGGCTCGTCGGCGACCGCGCCGTTGCGGAGGACTTGGTGCAAGAGACGTTTACGCAGGCGCTACAATCTTTCCACCGCTTTACGCGCGGGACGAATTGCCGTGCGTGGCTGGTTACCATTATGTATCGGACCAACAGCAAAGGAAGACGTGCCGAAGCGAAGCTTCGGCTGGTCAACGACTCGGACGAGCGAATCGCCGAGACGGTCGCTTTCACCCAGCCGACGCCGCAAGGGATCAGTGAAGAGGAAGTGCTACGGGCCCTGCGCGATCTTCCGAACCAATTTCAAGAAGTGGTTGTCCTCTCCGATGTAGAGGACATGGCATATAAAGAGATCGCCGAGGCATTATCAATTCCGGTGGGAACGGTCATGTCGCGCCTTTCACGAGGGCGAAAAATGTTGCGGGTTAAGCTGGCCACCTACGCCAACGCTTACGGCATCGGACAATCCGGCCAAGACGACAAGGCTCCCCAGTCTTTATCATTGCAACCAGGAGGGAAATCAGATGCAATGTCGTGATTTCCGCGAAGTCGCCGATTCGTATTTGAGCGACGAGCTGTTAGTCGAGACGAATCATGACGTGATCGGGCACCTCGAAGTGTGCGGCGACTGTCGCCGGGAACTTGCCGCCCGCCGCGAATTGGGCTCGACGTTGCGAGCGGCGTTTGCCAATTCGCCGGAATTGCAAATCAGCGATCAATTCGCCGAGCGCTGCCGGGCGCGTTTGTATACGACTGCGTTGCGACAACCGAGCATTTCTTTGAACAGAGGCCGCGCATGGTTGGCGATTGCCGCGTGTCTTCTCATCGCGTTTGGGCTCGGAGTTATCGGCCTGCGATATCGCTCTCGACCCTCCCCATCCCCGCCAGGGCAGCGCGTCTCAGTTAACAGCTCAACTGATGCGGCAGGTTCGCCGACAGCAACCGGTTCGAGTCACCAAAGGGACGTAGCGGTAAAAGAGCTGGCGAGATTCGCCGTCGACGACCATCGCAACTGCGCGATTGAGTTCCGCTTGCCGGAAGCCCCGATTGCGCTCGAGGAGGCCGGTCGCCGATACGACGGCGCGTACATTAATTTGGCGAAGACCGTGAGAGAGCAGTTAGCAGGATTGGATGGCCCGGCAACACTCGTCGAGGCGCATTCATGCATTGTTGAGGGCCGACGTTTCGCGCATCTTGTTCTTAAGCAAAATGATCACCTCGTGTCGTTCCTAGTCACTGATCTTGATGGCCAGGAGACTGCGGCGCCAGGGACTAATACAGCGACAAAAAAAGACGAGCAGGTCATCTCATGTTCGCAAGTTCAAGGCTATCAAGTTTCCTGTTTTCAGACAGCGCGGCACGGCGTCTTCGTCGTTTCGGACTTGAGTGAAGGGGACAACTTAAATTTAGCGCGCTCTCTCGCCCCAGCTATCTATCAACATCTTGACCGAGCCGAGAGCGCCGCCTGAGCTGAGGCCGACAAATCGAGGAGCGTCGTACTTGAGACTCAATAGCTTGGCCAACTGGCGTAATCGTATCATGCCCCCGCAGACGATTCTTATGATCACGAGAATGAGAGTTCCTGGGAATCTATTTAGCAGATAACCAGCGTATATAAGTCGAGGAGACCACAACATGTTTAGATTCTTTTTCCTGAGTTCGGCACTTTTGCTTGTTACCACTACGTTGGCTTGCAATGCGGTCACTGCTTCGGTCACCGAAATCCCAGACCCCGCTCTGGATGCGCCGCTCACGAGCACCAAAGGCGAGCAAACCGCCGTGCTGGCAGGAGGTTGCTTTTGGGGTGTCGAAGCCGTCTTCGAACACGTCAAGGGAGTAACCCATGTGAGATCGGGATACTCGGGCGGGTCAGCCGCTACGGCTAATTATGAGCTGGTAAGCGCGGGGAGTACCGACCATGCCGAATCGGTCCTAATCACTTATGATCCATCGAGGGTTACTTATGGCCAGCTGCTCAAGGTGTTCTTTGCCGTGGCTCATGACGCGACCGAACTCAATCGGCAAGGGCCTGACTCTGGTACACAATATCGCTCGGCTATTTTTTACTCTAACGAAGAACAAAAGCGCATCGCGCAAGCCTACATCGAGCAGCTTAATAAGGCTAAAGTGTTCAGTCGTCCTATCGTAACTCAA
>JBGTLM010000062.1:0-15374 GCA_041744135.1 Pyrinomonadaceae bacterium | reverse complement strand
AGCGCCGCGCCCGCCACGATCCCCGGCCACAAGCGCCGGACCACCGGCCAGCGCACCGCGCCGTGGCGGTGATGGGCCATGGCCGAGGTGCCGGAGGTGAAGACCACGGTCGCGAGCGAGTTGCCGACCGCGAGGTGCATGCAGAGCTCGGCCGGGAAGCCCGCCGGAGGTACACCCGGCACGGATGCCGAGCTGTTCATGACCCCGGCAGACACCCTGTCGTGCCACCGCCAAACGAACCCCGAAAACACCCCGAACCTTGCCCTGTCACTCACGGTTCCAACCCTCGATCCGCTCACCGACACGGCGTCGAGCACGCGTGATACCGATGGCGATGGCGGCGCGGGGGCCGCACCTCCCGCCCCCCGTGCCGCAGTGACCGCCCGCGCAGGGCTCCCATGGAGGCCCCGTCCCTGAAGCCGGAGCCTGAACGCGCCTCTCCAGCGCCCGCCGCCCGGTGTCCTCCTCCCTCCGAGAAGGACACCCATCCCGACGCTCGCACTCATCTGGGCGGGCCCCGTATGAGTTTGACCAGCGGGTGAACTGGTAGGCGCCCCAACCACGGGGTCGCCCAGACTGAGCGCTTCCCTCATGGCGACCCCTTTCAGACCGCCAAATCACCCCAAAGCCCGTCCGACCAAGCATTCTCCATTGCAAGCCCGCGTTGAATCTCCTATTCTTCGACGCAGTCGCAAGTTGCGTCGCTCGCAAATTCTTCGGCCTCGAGGCCCGGCGCCTCGCGGACGAGTGCTCCGAGCGTCTGCCGACAACCCGGCCTTCGCGGAAGCGACCGCGATCATTCGCGAGGAGGCCGGTGAATATCGTGTGAAGAAGATGCCAGTGCCGGTGAGAAAGCGGGCGAAGCCGGTGAACAAAGCAAAAAAGCCGAAATGAGCCGCACTTTACCATCGCGCATGCCACGAATTCTCGGCCATTAGCAGCCCCTCCCGATGCCGACGCTCCATTTCAAAGGCAAGACGTTGGTGCAGAACCATCATCTCGTCGTGCCGTTCAGCGAGCTGGAGGCGGTGAACTCGCGTGGACTGAGCAAGAGCCCGAGCCTGCACGACAATCTCATCATCGAGGGTGACAATCTGAAGGCGCTCAAGGCGCTGCTGCCGGCTTATCACGGCAAGGTGAAGTGCATCTATATCGACCCGCCCTACAACACCGGCAATGAAGGCTGGATTTACAACGACAAGGTCAACTCGCCGATGATGCGCGACTGGCTCGGCCGCACGGTGGACCGTGACGATCTCACCCGCCACGACAAATGGTGCTGCATGATGCTGCCCCGGCTGAAGCTCCTGCGCGAACTACTCACCGACGACGGCGCGATCTTCGTCTCCATTGATGACAACGAGGTGCATCATCTCCGATCGTTGATGGACGAGGTGTTCGGGGAGGAGAACTTCGTGGCGTCAGTCGCCTGGCATAAACGTGTGTCGCCCGCTAACGACACCAAGCTTTTTAGTAACGATCACGATCACATCGTTATTTATGGCCGGAATTTAGAGGCGTGGGTTCCAAACCGACTCGCCCTCAACGCGAACCAACGCGAGAACTATCAAAACCCTGACGACGATCCTCGGGGACCATGGAACTCCGCGGCATACACATGCGCCAAAACCGCGGAGGAACGGCCTAATCTCTATTACGCAATCATCCAGCCGAAAACCGGCGCGAAGATTTTGCCAAGTAAGTCACGGGTATGGGCCTATGAGGAGGAAACACACAGAAAACACCGCGATGAGGATCGCATTTATTGGGGTAAGGACGGCCTAAGCAATAAGCCGCGACTTAAAAAGTTTCTAAACGAAGCTCGAAACGTCGTTCCGAGGTCAATCTGGACGTATGAAGAAACGGGGCACAATCAGGAATCGAACTTGGAGCTGGCGGAAATCTTCCCACATTCCGGCTTTTCTAGTCCTAAACCTACCCGGCTGATTCGACGGGTTCTCGAAATTGCCGCCGACCAAGACTCCATCATCCTCGACAGCTTCGCCGGCAGCGGGACGACGGCGCACGCGGTGCTCGCGTTGAACAAGGAAGACGGCGGGAATCGGCGGTTCATCCTTTGCCAGATGCCTTACGAGACGAAGGAGCAACAGAAGAACAAAGAGAACATCTGCGAGAGTATCACGGCGGAGCGTGTCCGGCGCGTCATCAGGGGTGTGCCGAATGCGAAGGATGAGATCCTGCGCAACGGCTTGGGCGGAACGTTTTCCTACTTCCGGCTGGGACGCGAACTGGAGAAACAGGCAATCCTCGATGGCAAGGATCTGCCGGGCTACGAGGCGCTGGCCGGTTACGTGTTCTGGGTTAATGCGGTATGGTATGTACCCATACGAAACAGCGCCGAACAATGGCGTGGGGGGAAGGCGAATCATGTTCAAGAGCGCTATTGCGAGGTGCAACTGTGCCTATCGCTTAATTGGTATCTCTGCGGTTTTATCGTTTTTCTACATAACGCAGGCCCAAGCTGGCCAACTCACTCTGGTCTGGAATGCCAGCACCAGCTCTGGAGTGGCTGGCTATCAGATTAGTTATGGCCAAGCTAGCGGCAGCTATACCACCCAGGTCGATGCCGGCAATAAGACGAGCTACACCCTCACCGGACTGCAGGACGGGAAAAAGTACTACTTTGCCGCCAAGGCATATAACAGTGGCAAGACGACCTGGAGCGGGTTCTCGAACGAGGTGAGCGCGACCACTGCGCCCGCCACGGCCGCCCCGGTCGCCAACTTCACCGCGGGCCCGAGCTCGGGCGTAGCCCCTTGACGGTCACCTTCACCGACACCTCGACCGGCAACATCACGAGCCGCTCCTTGAACTTCGGCGACGGCACGACGAGCACCGCGACGAGCGCCGCGAAAACCTACCCCAACCCCGGCACTTACACCGTCACCCTGACCGTCACGGGCCCGGCAGGAAGCAACACCGCCACGAAGACCATTTCGGCGACGGCTGCAGTCCCGGTCGCGAGCTTCACCGCCGCGCCCCGCTCGGGCACCGCCCCCCTGCCCGTGGCCTTCACCGATAATTCGACCGGCAGCATAACCGCTTGGTCCTGGAGCTTCGGGGACGGCGGCACGAGCACCGCGCGAAACCCCGTCTACACCTACGCGACCGCAGGCACCTACACGGTCAGCCTGACGGCAAATGGCCCAGGCGGCACCAACACCAAGACCCAAAGCGCTTACATCACGGTCTCCTCCACGACTAGCGGGGGTGGGAACAACGCCGAGCTCGTCGGGGCGTACAACTTTGAGGAAGCGAGCGGCTCGACCGTCGTCGATGCCTCGGGTAAGGGCAACACAGGCGCCATCAGCGGCGCCACCCGGATCACCCAGGGACGCTTCGGCAAGGCCCTCTCCTTCGATGGTGTCAACGACTGGGTCACCATCAACGACACCGCTTCCCTTAACCTCACCACACGCATGACCCTGGAGGCCTGGGTCTATCCCACGGTCAATATGAGCCAATGGGCAACGGTGGTGTTGAAAGAGCAGCCGGGCGGCGGCCTCTACGAGCTTTACGCCAACGGCGACCAGAGCCAACCGCTGACCTCGGTCACGGTCGGAGGGCAGTATCGGGTGCTCTCCGCCGGGGCCTGGCTCTTGGCCAATCAATGGACGCATCTCGCGGCCACCTATGACGGCACCACCCAAAGGCTCTACGTCAACGGGACGCAGGTAGCACAATGCCCGCAGACCGGGCCGATCGAGGTGTCGAATAACCCGCTTCGCCTGGGCGGGAACAGCGTCTGGGGCGAGTACTTCAAGGGCCGCATCGACGAGGTTCGTGTTTACAACCGCGCCTTGAGTGCTACTCAGGTAAACACCGACATGAATAGTCCCATAGCCTCAGGTGCACAGTGAAAAACCAGGGTACCGCAGCGACCCCTGCAGGCATAGCCATCGGCGTAGGATATTCCGTGGACAGCGCGTTCAGAACCTGGGGCAGCGGCGCTGCCCCGACCGTCACCGCGACCACGTAAGCGCCGGGAACTGACTTGTTATCCTGACCGATCATCCGGACATCGATCGGTGTGCACTTACCCCAACCTCATTATGTGACCAATCGCTTACTCCTGACCATCCACTCACCTTTGTTGCGGCCGATAGACACTTACGCGGTTCCCAACGATAGGTAAAGCTCTGCGCATTCACCATCTGCTGTTCGAAATTACTATGGGAAGTACTAACACACGTCCGCACACTAGCGTTTTGAGAATCCATACGGTTATGACGGATAATACCGGACCGGGATCCTGCTCTCTAGTGGGCAACTATCGCTCCGCGATGAAGGTGCATGGACCAGCGGCCCCTCCGGAGCCCGTGTTCCCTCACGCACTAAACCCGCCGACTACTTGGACAACCAGTAATCATTGCTGGAGGGTGCGGTTTCGGCGTATGGAGCGGCTTGCTCATAGGGGCCATAATCCCGAACCACACTTGGTTTACACTGCGCACCACCGCGTTCAACCCACTAAACCCGAAGTCGCTATTACTGCGCGTTGCTTCCCAACCATTTCTCCTAAGTAAACTGTGACGAGGACACACTGTGAATAACTCACCATTGTAACAACCTGTTGCTTTTCTCATTTCCTTTTCTAGGGCCCGTTCGACTCAGCTTGGCGGATTGTGACCAAACCCTCGGGCCCCGGCGCTAACGTCGAATCGGAGATTTCATATGAATACGAAAACCTGGCAAAAGGCTCTCCAAAGCCGTTCTGCTGTTCTGTGGCTATTTCTGCTTATGGGTATCAGTGCCAATGCGTTGGCAGCAACTACTTACTACGTTGACAGAAACAACAGCCAGGCGAGTGACAGCAATCCAGGAAGTCAGGCCCAGCCATGGAAAACAATCGGTAAAGCCGCGAATGCCATGGTGGCTGGGGACACGGCAATTGTCGTTGCGGGGACTTACAACGAAAAGGTGAATACAGCCAGAAGCGGCAATTCCGGCGATAGAATCACGTTCAGAGGAATGCCAGGCGCTAGGATACTGACATTCCTTAATGTAGGTCACGGTTACATCACGATTGAAGGCTTCGAGATGACCGGCGCTAACGAAGGCTATATGATGACGTGGAGTGGAAGCTTTGGCGAACTCTTAAACAATAAGATCCATGATACGGGAGCATCGCGGGGTATTATTAGAGGTGACGGAGACAACTTTACGCTTAGAGGGAACCACTACTACTCCTCAAGCGGTCCAGGAGACGATCTCGCCATCTTCATTATCGGCGGAGACAACTCCGTTGCTGAGAACAATGAAATCGGTCCTGGAAAGGATGTTGACGCGTTCCGCGTGTGGGGAACAAACAACATCATCCGGGGAAATTACATTCACGACCTATCCCTCTCCTCCGGTTCCGCATCTCACCAGGATGTGATCCAGACCTTCGGTCTTGGTGGTGCCACCTCGCGAAATATTGTCTTTGAAAACAATCTCATTAATAATACAAATGGCAACGGCCTCCAGATGTTCATGACTGAAAGCAATGGATCGGCCAATATGCGTGATTGGGACATCCGGAATAACGTCTACATCGGTGTGAGCGGCCAGGCCAACCTAGGCATCCCGAACATTCGCTTCTATAACAATACCGTGTATAACTCTGGTGCCGGCAATAACCTTATTATGTATCTGTATGATGCTTCCGGCAAAAGCAATTTCAGCGGCGCTCAGATCAAGAACAATATATTCATCACTCCAAGCGGTATCAGTAGTTACGGGAAAGTCCTCTCCGTCGGAAGTTCCGGTTCCAATATCCAGATCAGTAACAATTTTATTTCGAGGATCGGAACGTGGGGATTCGTGAGTGGCTTTAACGATCCCAATGGTATTAATGGCGGCAATCCTCAGTTCGCGAATGCTTCGCCAAACGACTTCCACCTCCAATCAACCAGCCCCGCGATCAATAGAGGCACCACGCTTACCGGATTCAACTATGACCACGACGGAGTGGCTCGTCCCCAAGGTTCAGCCTGGGATATTGGGGCATTTGAGTACGGAAGTAGTAGTACGACGCTGTTAGCACCGACAAATCTACGGTTAGTGCCTTAGACCCACGTGGGCGCCGCCGGCGCAGCTCGAGCCCGAAGGTGAAGCCCCCAAGCCGCCGGTCGCAAGCCGCTCAAGGACACCAAGGACCGGCGCATCGAGCAACTCGAAGTCGACAAAGCCAAGCTCGAAGAGCAAGCTCCTCGTTCCCGAGAAGCTCATCGAATCCCAAAACAAATACAGCCCAGCAGTTGCTGACCGCCGTATACCCGGCACAGGGGCCATGAGCGTTGCGAGAAGCTATTTCCGGTTGAGTCACGACCGATACCATATCATCTCGTTCGCTTCCATATCCCACAGACTTCTTCGACACGCTGATAGCCCTTTCGCCAGCTACCACGCCTACACCGAAGGGTATCGACTGAATATCCAACGTTACTGCTCCTATTGCTTTACCACACCTCTAAGTTCCCTTTTATCCACTTCCTTCTTCCAGATCATCCCTTGCAGTTTACCGTTCCCTTCGCCGCATGCCTGCGAAATACACGAAATCGCCGCTAGTTGCATGAGCCATACCACATATATTTGATCGAAATAGGTTATGCCGAACCAAGTAACAATATGTACTAAAACCGCGCAGCCCAGTCCCCATAGAAGACACTCAGTCTCCATGGGTGGAGGCACAGTGTGACGAACAACTGCCAAGCCTTGCCCCAGAGCCCGGAACGCTCGTATCAACAACACAATGAACAGCGCTACCGCTAAAAGACCCGCCTTAAACCCGAAAGCAAGATAGTTGTTAGTAATATCCGCTGCACCCGTAGCCTCAAGCGCATATACAAACCACTCCTTGGTCTGATCGATATCCATTCCGGCAAACCACCATAGACTAAGATTTTGAAAAGCCATGTCCAATAAATAGGAACGGTGCCAGCCACCGCCTCCGCTAAGCAAACTCACTCTTGCAGGCAGGTACCATATTGGAGCCTTCATAACCAACGCCAGGAGAACAAACGTACCGACAAGGATACGTCTTACTATGAACATTTTCGTCCGTGCAATCCATAACAACCAACCCACAACTCCCACGGCCGCGCCACTTAATGGCCCGCCGGAGTTTGAGAGAAAAACAACGCCCAAGCACAAACCAATTCCACCAAAAGCGCGGATACGATTGCCTTTTGTCAAAACCAACCCGATGTATAACGGCAATAGAGACGCTCCTAGTGTCCCGAGCAATGCTGGATGCCTAAAGCTGCCCATGCAGCGAATCCGACCACTACGTAATTCAAAATTCCACGTACTTGCGCCCAGCAAACCAAACGGATTGTGACGCGTCAACATCTCGACTGACAACAGCGCGACATAAGGAGCAAGCATAATAACCAAAGCACGCAGAAACCATTTCAAATCATCTACGCTTGTGATCAATCCTCGGAAGGTGAAGTAGCAAAACGTCGCATCCACCAACGAACCGAGCATTTCCGCCCGGCCTACATCAGAACGCATCAGAAAAACCAACGTCGTGTATCCATAAAGCAATAGTACGGCCCGATCGACGCTATTGATATTTGAGGCAAGCTCCCTTCGCACAATGATGCGGCCAATACCGATCACTTCCAACATTCTAATCCCGGTCATATTTAGCCCAAGTAGATCGATTGCCTGTTGCTCGGTCAGATACAGTACGCCCCCCATCATCCCAACCAAAGCCCACCTCCTTGGTGCAAACAACACCACAGCCCCCAGTAGCGTTACAATACTTGCTCCAATGGAATTCATGGTATCCTAAACCACTGCTCCGATTTGCCGTTTTCGCTGGACGCCCAGTAAACGCACGCCTAGGCCGTTGCCTCTAATCGCTTGGTACACTCCCCAAATGCGCTCGCTACTGAACCGCCTCACTTATCGGGAAGCGCTCTATACCATTCCGCCATTTCTCGCGGCAGACAATGCCAGGCATCAGGAATCTCTTTGAGGTAGGCAAGAAACTCCTCATACAGTCTTAAATGTTCCTTCTCTTGTAAATAGTCGGGATGCGTCAAGGTAAGGACCATTCCATGATTGGCCGCAAGCCATCTAACTTTTTCCTTCCAGATCGATATATCTCGCTGTTTTATCGTATAAAATAACACATGGTCCTGAGGAACCGTATATGGTAACTCCACGAATTTTCCCGCCATAAATGGCCAAATCGACCCAGTTCCACCAGGAAACGGCTGGTACGGGTCATAATCGAAACACGACGCATCGTACAAGATGTCCAAATGCTGCAGCCACTTCAAATTCCGGTGTACCTGTGGCGACCGGAATCCTACAGCGCCGTATCTCTTAAGAGCCTGATTAATGTATGCGGCGCGTTTTACAAATCTCTGCTCCGAATAATACAAAGTCCCATCGTGGTTATAGCCGTGAATTCCGATCTCGTTGCCAGTGGCTATTATCAGATCGGTTATCTCCGGACGTAATGTGTATTTATGCGGTACCAGGTTCCACGAGCCGCGAAACCCGTATAACTGCTCCAATGCAATTACCTGTGGAATAAAATCGTAGCCTTTTTGGCTCTCCACATCGTGCGTAAGAATGATGGCCGTCGTATATCTCCCCGGATACAACGACGTGGTGAACTGATCCCAAGCCCTTTCATCCCTCTTAAGCAAGTCAACCAGATCGGCGCAAATAAACTGAGGGCGACATGTTATTGCACGCGTATACCGGGTTTGTAGCCAATGCCTCACAAACAACGGCATCAAAGGTCGGGCGACTCCATAATAGATCCTCTGAAGCGCCGAAAAGCTAAGTTCTAAATCGTCCTCGGATAGATATTCCCGTGCCCCCGGGTGCGGGTGGTTCTTCAGGTAAATGGCCAACGTTTCCATCGTTAAGTATTCCCTCCTATACGGCCGCGATACTTAGACAGCGCTTCACCGACCAGCCAGCACACGAACTGCGGGCCACGTTTGATGACCGGTGTCATCATATTGTCGTTCAACAACATCTCGGACCCACGTGCTGGAGGGGCTATATAGGGAAATACCAGCACGATAGTTACGATTACGTTGCATTGCAGCCGGCCGGCTTGAAGCCAGACCTCAGAAATGAAAGGAGCAGACGCCCCTTCCGGTATCCTTGTCTTTTAGTCTAATAGCTCCCGATAACGGATCGTCCAGCCTTTAAATCATCGCCCACCTTGACGTTGATAACGAGACCATCTCTGTGTGAAATTAGCAGGTCGACTTGTGACCCGAACTTAATTATTCCTATCCGTTCCCCTCGGCTGACGCAGTCATTTTCGTTCAGATAGCACTCAATCCTTCTTACCAATCTCGAGGCAATCTGCACAATCCCAATCTTAATATCCTCCGAGTCAATCTGCGTAAATACTCGTTCATTTACGACCAAAGACGTTAAGTGTTTTAGAGATTTGAAGCTCCCGGGTATCCTTCTGATTTTGACGATCCGTCCCGCGATCGGCGCTCGGTTCACGTGAACATCAATAAAGCTCATCGCGATGCCAAGTTGGACACACTTCTCTGAATGAAACGGTTGGCCCGTAAATTCGGACAGCAATATTCTATTGCTCCCCTTAACCGCCACAGGAACCTCGCCATTAGAGATTTCGTTGACATATATCAACCGGCCGTCAGCTGGCGAGAGTATAAGATTACTACCTTGCGGCGATATGCGATCGGGATCGCGGAAGAACAGATACGCCACCGCTGAAACCGTTAACGCGATAGGAACTACTCCTGCGATGAGAATGTCAACCGCCATAGCAGAATCGGGGTATACGTTGTGCCGGGCCGCTAATACTAGCGACCCTAAAACCGCCATGGCAATCGACCATGGGACAGAGCGCTTCGGGTCGATCTCCCACTTTCGGCTCCATGACACAAAGAACAGGAGGAGCATCGATGAAAGCAACAAGTAGGGCATAATGTAGGTATTCGACCGCATCAGAAACCTCTCTTTACCCAAAGGTAAGGCCAAATCACAATTTCAACGAAAGAGGGTAGAGGATCTTTAATGGAAAAGACGGCAAATTCCTTCTTCCCTCTGATAGTTCCAATATAGTCTTGGAGCGACAATCTTCCGCAAATCATTTCCTTCGCAACGGTCGGGATATCGGTGATTGCCCTAATCCATTTCACCCCTATTACTGGACTTGGAACCGAGCTTCGCACCCCATGCATGAAGTTATAGACTATTTGCGGAAAATTAATGCCGGCGGCTCTTGCGAGCGTATGCCAGCCCCAAAATCTACCATTGACCTCTATAAACTTGTAGACGTTAGCTTTCTCATCCTTCATGAATTCCACCTCTGCGACCCCCCAGTATCCCATTTTTCTCAATAACCTATCTCCTAACTCTACTATTTCTGGGACGTCAACAGATTCCGCGTAGGTTGTTGCATGGCCGAAATCCATCGGATGCTGTCTTAATCTCCTTGCCGTCATGCCGCCGAGACTTTGCTGGCCATCAAAGAACGTCACATACGAATACAGATTTCTCGGTCCTCCGCGAACCATCTCCTGTACCACGATCTGCGAAGGCTCGATTAACGCCGTCATATTTTTATATTCTTCAATTAATTGATCTCTGTCATCTACCCGAACAGCTTTTCTCTTAGTCTTCGCATAGTAATCTTCTTTGCTGCTGGGTTTCAAGACCAAAGGGTAGCTAACGTTGCAGTTCAGTAGGTCCTCTAGGCCTGCGTGATTGTACATTTTAGGGATAGATATAGAGGCACTGTCCGCTATGCGGTAAGCATTTTCTTTATAGTAGAATTTCCTTACCACGTCCCAGGAAGGTACTGGGATCCTATACCATTGCTCCAACCTCTCGCGATCCATTGATATTAACTTAAGCATCTCATCCGTAGTGGGGTACAGCACCCAACCTTTCAAATTGTACTTATCGGCTACGCCTATCAGATAATCGCTAAAGTAATCCCGTTCCAGTAAGCGCGGGTCTGCCGTTTTTCCTTTTACATATCGCGAAAATCTGCTTATGCTAAATTCGTAGTCAACAAGGAAACATGGTATCCGATGTTCGGAAAGGCAGCGGATAATACCAAGACCGAGGAAATCTCCTCCAAGGATGACAGCACCAGCCCCAGACTTTTCCTTCATCATCTCAGACCTCCCGAGATCAAGTATCAATACTGAATAACCCACCCCTTAGACTCACGGGTGGCGCCACGTTGGCTGCACGTCCGACTACGACAAAGAAGGCCAGAGGACCGTAAGCTTCCTGCGAACCAGAAATCAACGCTCGCATCCTCGCTGCTTCCGTCGCCACTTTGCCGCTTCCCTATGCCTGTCCCTGTCCCACTTAGAAGCCTTGCCACGTATCAATCAACCCTGAACCCGACGTGCTCAATGAGTCAATTACGATGGATCCAATAATGACGCGTACGCTCGGAATAAATTTACCCGCTGATGCTCCCAACATAGAACTCTATTGAAATGGTTAAGGGTTCGTTTCCTTAAATCCTCATATTCATTCACTTCCTTATAAACCTCTGCAATCTTCTCGGCGATGCCCTCAAACGTATTTGCATGAATAGCAATACCTTGCGTTGAATACACTTGCTCCTTGAGTGGCAGTGAACACACAGGCACTGCGCAGCACATGTAATCCATTATCTTCATAGCTGTATGCAGGTGGTTTTTTTGCAAGTATCCCCAGGTTACTAAGCCGAAATCGAAGTTCTTGATTATTTCAAATGCCTGCGGTACTCGGACAAAGCCGTATAGATCAAATCTCTCCTCCATTCCGCATGCCTTAATTCTTTGCTGAAGGTAGCTCAAGCCAGGGCCATTACCTATAATTGAGAATTTAAACGGTATTTTGATTTTCGCCAGTATATTGGCTATTGTGAAGAAATTATCTAATCCCGCTGCTTCATCATCGGCCAATACACCGAAATATCCAATGTTAACCACTCCCGTGCGTTCCGACTTGTTTATGTCCTTTATGCCGTTAAACAAAAGTCCGTTACTGTTTCGTACTATGTATATTCGCTTATGGGGTGTCTGTCGTCGTACATGGTCACATATCGACCGATTAGTGGTAATAATCAAATCCGCAAATTGAATACTTAATAACTCCAAAGCCTTCAAGAAAGGCTCCACGGCCTTACCGAGTAGCGTTTTGCTTGCACTCTTGCCCTTGAATGTTTCAATGGAAAGGTCGTGGATATCAAACGCGAGTTTTGTCCCGAATAGCTTAAGCCATGAAATAATGGGTATGAGAAAGTCCGGAGGATTAGCAACGTGAACGACATCTATTTGCTTGATCACCGCAATGAGTGGCACCAACACCGCAATCCAGATCCCGGCAATAGCATATTCCAAACCGATAAGCCTTAACGATCTAGCCTCAAAATGTGGGTACCTGATGCACCTGACAGATTGGATACTCTCAATAAACTTCTCCCCTGCTTCTCTTGGAGCTAGAACGTAACACGAGTAAGCGTCCGAAAGGGTGATGCACTCGTTATAAACTCTCGTATCACGCGGGAAGTAGTCATTTTCAATGACAAACAATATGCTAGTCTTCTTACTCATCATCTAGAGAATCCTGCACTCCGCGAATAAAGACACGATTTCTATCGTCCTTCTTACGCCTACCCGCCTCGCCTGAGCTACCTACTCCAGGGGCGTTACGATGCGTCGTCTTTTGTCTGGTGCGATCGCGTCTCGCCGACTTAGTTGCGATCGTTAGAGGCCCCTTATAGCCCGCACGCACGGGTTCTCATTTCCGCATCCAAGAGGTCTCGAGCATTGCAGAGCTTAAGTCCGCCCGCTACCAAACTGTCTTAACTACCATTCGTCCACCGCCGCGGCTAACCGGCCCACCTTCACTTCATCGACGAAACGGACGAAAACAAGCCCTGAAAGCCTTCTCGTCTCTGTTTCTACGCAGCCTTGCAAACACAGACCCACCAAAGACGGTCCAACCGATATGAGCTCCTTCAACTCCGGCCCGGTCCAGTTTGTCGCTTGAAGCGCCTTTCCGGCTGAACCCGCCAATCCCGAATAACGCCTTGAACACTCCCAGTTCAAACAGCACGTGTTCCAGGTCTGGCTTTAGCCGATCCCCAAATGGGTAGGAAAGGCTGAGTTCATCCATACGCAACCGTTGCCTAAGATGGATCGCCGGTTGGATGAGTTCGCTCTCGAGATCTGCCTGTTGAAGCCGGGAGCAGAATGGATGCGTGTGCGTGTGGAAGCCTACCGAGTGGCCGGCAGCGATCCACCGCTCCAACCCCGTCCATCCGAAATACGGTTGCTTCTCGGCCAGGTACTCGCTGATAGGCGGCAAGTCGCATCGCCTCCAAAGGAGGGCGGCCCACTCGTCCTTGTACCGCATGTCCCACCGGCGCGCGGCCGCCAACAATCCCTCGCCGCGTTCAATCGGCCGGAAGCCGCAAGCGACCGCCAGTTCGTTGTATTGTGGACCCCACACGGACTCGGGGCTCAGCGTGTGAATTGCACTTAGCATGTGCCGCCACATCATCCTCTCATTTCCAATGCAGGACGTAATCACAAATGTCGTCGCTTTGACTCCGTAATGTTCCATGATTTGCATAATGCCCTGATTACCAAGATCAAAGCCATCATCAAAGGTAACCGCCAACTTGGGACGCCCACGACTTTCTTCGCCGCATTTGGAAGCCACAACCTCACTTAACGGTGAAAAGTCGAAGATCCGGCTCAAGCACTCCAGATCTTGCGCAAACTTTGCGCCCGTGCACCCGTTGTAAAACGCTCTATAATGGGGAGCAGGATCTCCAACATGATGGTAATAGATGACATTTATGGCATCCAGACTAGAGCGGCGAGCGATTGGCAGCAGAAACGGGCTGGCAAACGCGGCGCCTACGGCCTGCTTAATCGTCGTTTTAAGGTTCATCTACTCGGCGCCTGACCAGCGTTCCAAAGCAGGCTTTCCAGGGTTGACTGCAAGGCCGTTCTTGCCGCCGCCTGGCAGGGCTCACGCCAATACTCAACAAACGATTCCTTGCGTTGGAAGCGCGCCGAGATGTCGGAGCTACGATTTTGCGTAATCATTGCACTCTGATACCATCCCAATTGGAAGCCGCGAGTGTAAAAAAGTGGCGGCGGCTGCGGTGCATATTGAACTACACCCGAGCCAGTCTGAACGTACTCGAGGATACGTGCGTACATCACCGACGCACCTCGCACCGTCTTGTTAAAAAGAGAATCGGGCGAGTCACCACGATCGATCGCCGGCAGGTAATGGCCCAGAATCCGGCCACCGTCAACCTCACCCGACATCATCATCAGCGTCCCGCCGCATAGATGCGGATGGCCATTGGCAAAAGCAAACTGAATGCTTGCCGTCCCGTTGTAAATGGGCGAGACGCCGCTGTGGAAGTTCAGCGTCAAGGGTGAAGCATCGATGAAAGCTCTCGGATAGACCGGACCGCCAAGACATAAGGTTACGTCCGGACAGAGAGAACGGAGGAACTCATGCGACCGGGAGTCCCGGACGTCGCAATTGGTTCGGATCAACGAGCGAGGAATCCGCTGGTAAGCTTCAATACCTTCCGAAAAGCCACTGGGCGAAATAGATGGCCCCTCGACGCAACCCGCGCGCGCTTTCCGGCGAGAGCTCAGCTCCCCGAGGACACGCATTATTGCCAGGGGCCATCCATGGGTCCTCCCTTGTCGGAGCAACCGGCGCCCGCGCACTCCAGAGCTAGAAGCTGTCTCGGCCGGGTGAATGATCGCAACGACATTGAACGCGCTCGTGATTGCGCCGCAAAGGTTTTTGTGATGGGGCTGGGTACCCGTGACGATGACCACTCGCATCCGCGCTACCATCTCTTCGGGAACAGGATTGAGGATCCCGCAGCTGGAGCCCTTCGCATGAACTGTTGATGCCAAAGCTCCAAGACAATCAGTGAGAAAACGACGCGTTGCAGAGATTGCACTTTTCCATGCGCAGCCAGCAGAAGTTCGACCTGTTTACGATCGAAAAACGAGAGTATGAACGCTTGTGGATCCAGCAGCAGCTCCTGCACCCGCGTTCTACATCCGCGAGCCAGCCAAGCCGCATAGGGAACGGGAAAACCCGCTTTTTTCCGCTGCAACACCTCCTTAGGGAGGACACGGCGCAATGCTCTCCTCAATACGCGTTTCGTCTTCCAGCCTTTCACCTTAAAATCGGCAGGCAAGGTTGCCGCAAACTCGAGCACTTTGTGATCGAGCAGCGGCACCCGTAGCTCCAACGAACTCCCCATGGTGATTTTGTCCGCTTTCACTAGAAGATCGTCTGGAAGCCAGGTCTTGGAATCTAAATACAACATCTTGCTTAGAGTGTCCTGGTCA